>NYTS01000096.1 GCA_002683655.1 Deltaproteobacteria bacterium | reverse complement strand
GTTAGAATCCAAGTCACATCAGCAACCAACGAAACCATGATCTGAATTCGCAGGTTATGTGCAGTAGATTTTTGAAAGTAGGAGCGAATCCGATTTCGTAAAACCTTAGCCTTACCGATGTAGAGCAAATCACCGGATGCATTGCGAAACTGATAGACTCCTGGCGCTTCGGGAAGATGTTTCAGTTTCTGCCAAACCGGAGTTTCTTCTGGAGCACGTTTCATTGAAGCAGGGCGCATTGCGACAATCCTCTGGTGATCTTCATTTTCTACTGAGTCTCTTCTTGAGCTTGCTGACTGGATGACATAGCGTAGCGAATTCTTACGCTTTGCCAACCTTCTTTAAAATGCTGATGTTAACCAAACAACTTGCGGAACATGAACTTCAGGCCCTGCTAGCGCTGGATCATCATGAACCAAGATCTGTGCTGGGATTTCATAGTGAGATCACAGAAACAGGGGTGACTTGGCTGATCCGTGTCTGGGAGCCTGATGCTGTTTCCTGTCTACTGAGATGGCCAGAAGAATTTGGATTGCCTGATCTCAAGTTGGAGCAGGAACACCCTGCGGGCTTATTTGTAGGCACTTGTAAAGGGAAAACTGCTAGCGTCCCATATACGCTCGATTTCATGTATGCCGATGGTCAAGAGCACAGTCGACTAGATCCTTATTATTTTCAGCTTTCAATCAGTAGTTACGATCAATATCTGTTTGGGCAGGGGAAACACCGCTTCCTCCATGAAAAACTTGGAGCGCATTTCGAGCAACGTGAAGGGGCTGCCGGGGTGCGCTTTGCAGTATGGGCACCGAACGCACGAAGAGTCAGTGTAGTTGGAGATTTCAATGGTTGGGATGGAAGAAGACACCTACTCCACGTCTTAGGTGGTTCTGGAATCTGGGAGCTCTTTGTGCCTGGAGCTCAATCCGGGCAGTGCTACAAGTTTGAACTTCTCAGCCAGTCAAATCAGTTACTGCTAAAGAGTGATCCTTTCGCCTTTGCTACCGAGGTTCGGCCATCAACCGCATCATGTATTCAAGAGTTTTCTGGATTTACCTGGGAAGATGAAGACTGGCTCGAAAAACGGGAGCAAACGGACTGGCTCTCTCAACCCCTGAACATCTACGAAGTACACCTTGGTTCCTGGAAGCGAGTACCTGAAGAGGAAAATCGGTTTCTGAACTATCGGGAATTAGCCGAAGACCTGATCCCATACGCCAAGCGAATGGGCTATACTCACTTGGAGTTGTTGCCCATAGCAGAACACCCCTTTGATGGTTCATGGGGCTACCAGGTGACTGGATACTTTGCGCCAACATCCCGCTTTGGTCCTCCAGAAGATCTGATGTATTTTATCAATCGATGTCACAGAGAAGGGTTGGGAGTGATTATCGATTGGGTGCCTGGGCACTTTCCCAAGGATGCCCACGGACTGGCCCAATTTGACGGAACAACGCTTTATGAACACGAGGATCCACGAAAGGGAGAGCACAAGGAATGGGGCACGCTGATCTTCAACTATGGCCGTCACGAAGTACGCAATTTTCTGATCAGTAATGCCCTATTTTGGTTTGAAAAATACCATATCGACGGGATTCGTGTCGATGCCGTTGCTTCGATGCTGTACCTTGATTATGATCGACCCCATGAAGAATGGATCCCCAATTCGAGTGGAGGCCGTGAAAATTTGGAGGCTATTGATTTTTTTCAGGAGTTGCACGAAACACTCTTCCACTACTTCCCTAATGTTCTTTCCATCGCTGAAGAGTCAACCTCATGGAATGGGGTTACCCATCCGCCCTACCACGGCGGATTGGGTTTCAACTTCAAATGGAACATGGGCTGGATGAATGATTCACTTCGCTACATGAAGTTGAATCCGGTACATCGCCCGTATCATCATCACTGGCTCAGCTTTTCGCTGGTTTACGCTTTTTCCGAAAACTTTGTGCAGGCGATTTCTCATGATGAAGTCGTTCATGGCAAAGGTTCATTACTGAACAAAATGCCCGGTGATGAATGGCAGAAGCGCGCTCATCTCCGCCTGTATCTTTGTTATCAGTTTGGACATCCTGGGAAAAAACTACTCTTTATGGGCAGTGAATTCGGACAATGGAGGGAATGGTCAGAAGCACAGAGTCTGGACTGGCACCTGCTTGAAAACCCTGTTCACCAACAATTGCAGAACTTCTCTCGCGGGCTCAATTGGTTTTACAGAGAACACCCTGCACTTTACAGCAATGATAGAGATTGGCAGGGTTTCGAGTGGATTGATCTTAGCGATACCCAACACAGCATATTTTCATTCTTACGACGCAGCGCAAAGGGTATTGAATCCCCGTTAATATTTATTTACAACTTCACTCCTGTTCCTCGAACTTACTACCGGGTAGGATTTCCAGAAGTTGGAACATACCGCAAATTGCTTGATTCAGACGCTCCCGAATATGGAGGCTCGGGATTCAATCAACAGGAAACCATTGCTGCTGAAGAAGCTCTTTGGCAAGGACAGGGTGCCAGTGCTCATCTGGATTTGCCACCACTTGGATGTCTGATTTGGCAACGCATTCACTGAGTCATTGACGAACCAAGGTCGGGCTCCTCAGAATTGAATCGTACAACATCGGATTCCCTTGATAGCAGACATCGGATTCCACTGTTCACCGAGACTACCATGAAAGAAAACTTGGCCTCTCTTACCAACTCACCAACAACAAGCCATCAGATGGATCAAGATTCCTTGACCAGGGAATACATCGACAGTCTACGATCAGAAATTACAGAACTACGTCGCCAACTTCAGACGTCTTGTACTGAAAAAAATCAATTACTACAACTCTTTCTTGGACAGGCTTCTTCTCTTCAAGCTTCGCTTAATCCAGTTGTAAATCAGCCATCGGTCAGCCCACCTATCCAACGCACTAAACCCTTAGAGTCTGCTGATGATTTGCAGGGAAGTTTGCCCATTCCAACAACTGCGCCTACAGTTGAAACAACTTCAGTAAAAACTCCTCCACCAAAGTTGACCCCTCCCAAAAAAGAAAAGAAGGATGAACCTATTTGGCAACCAGTTCGAAGAGCCAAAGCCTTTGCGGATGAAGTCCCCGTTCCACTTTTGGTGAGACGCTATGTTCAAGAAGTCAACAACCACCGAATTCCAATTGGTCATGCTGAGTTACGTCCAATGTGGGAGTGGCTACAGTGGCAGGGAATGGTTTTAGATCAACAAAATCGTGAGTCTGCACGAGAAACACTCAAGCGGATGCGTAAGCAACTGAAGAACTGAAGGAAACTACCAGCGTTTTTGCCAAATCCAGCAAATTAGGATCAGACCAAAAAGTAGGGGCTCTAGCCCGGGTAAGTCTTGCCAGGAAGGAGGCAGGTTCATCCGAACCAGTGCAAGAAGTTGAGGTAGAAAACGGACCAGGGCTGCTCCACAGAGTAAGCCCCATAGATTGCTGGAGCCCAACAAACCAATAAGCAAAATCTCGAGCGAGAGAGTCAATGGGAAGGCTTCTGGAGACAAATACTGAAGCTGCCAAGCCAGTAGAATTCCCGAGAGGGCTGCGATGCCTCCGCTCCAGACTAATGCTTGCTGTCGGGCTCGTTGCGGATTAATTCCCAGACACATCGCCTGTGAGCTATCCTTACTAGCTCTCCAACAACGGCCAATTGTACTGTCTTTCAGTTGCTGCCAACAGAGCCAAGCTCCTGCTAGAGCCAGCAAACTCATCCAGTAACCCCAATGTTGGTTTGTACTGCCTTTCAGAAAATCAGGCGTGTCAACAGAGATACCACTGTATCCACCAGTCCAATTCTCTGCGAGTAGCAACAACTCTTGAATCAACAAGGCGGCAACCAGTGTCGAAACCGTCAGGCTAGTGCCCTGTAGTCGTTCCGTAGTCCAGCCCAGTAACCAGCCACTCATTGCACCAAGAGAGACCGCAATCAATAGGGAAAGCCACCATGCTCCACCAACTTGGAGTGTCAGCGCACTACCATAAGCGCCAATTGCCAGCCAAGCTGAATGGCCCAAGCTGATCAGACCCACCTCCTTGGATAGGAGCTTCAGGCTCAGTCCAGCGAGGGCATAGATCAGCCATGTTTGAGCTTCGGACAACCAAAAGGGGGAAGTCCACCATGGAATAGTCAGAAGGCACGCAAAACCAATGAACGTTCTCAATCGCGTCACGATTTTCCTGAGAACACAATCGCTACTGAACCTATTCTGTTAGAACCTCTTAACCACAGCCAGAGCAATAAAATTAAGTAACTGAACAGATCTCTTGAGACATCCGGAAACCAAGCTGCGGAAAATTGTTCTGTGATTCCAAGCAGTAAGCCACCAAAAACAGCACCTGTAACATTCCCAAAACCAAACAAAACAGCAGCAGCAAAGGCTTTAATACTTAGCCAGCCCAACTCAGGATGAACCAATGAAAGCGGAGCCAATAGTATACCTCCTAATGCCGCAAGGGTTGCACTCAGCCCCCAAACCAAGGTTTCCATACGTTTGCATGACACCCCAGAAGCCTGTGCCATCCAGTAATCTTGTGCAAGAGCTCGCAAACCTAATCCTATCCTGCTTCGATAGAGCAGCCACCATATAGCCAACCAGGCGCTCAGGCTGCCCATCAATACGCTAAGTTGAGCACCACTGATCACCAAAATTTGCCACGCAAACAACTGTTGTTCATAAGGATTCGGAAAGGAAAGCGGCGCAGGACCCCAGATCATGGTTGTAAGAGAGCGCAGAACAAAGCCCAATCCCAACGTCAGTAGAATCACAGAGATCGGGTTCTCTCTTGGCAAAAGGGAAAGTAGTCCTAGCTGTAGCAGCGAACCACACAGAAATAGTAGCAGCAGGCTGAGCAGTAAAGCACCTGACCAAGGAACTCCCCATAGTTGGAGTTGCATGCCAAGGTAAGCACCCAGCATGAGCAGATCCCCCTGGGCGAAGTTGATTTGTCGAGTTGCACGATAGATCAGGACAAAACCCAAGGCAATTAGACTGTAGATACAGCCCTGGACCAACCCTCCTAATAGCGCCTGAAGTAGCATGGACTCATGGAATAGATGTAGCAATGGAGCCACCTAGATACAGAAAATCAATCCTCTAACACACAAGGAGATTTGCATGGATGTGATTGCCTTTCGTGAAGCATGGCCAGCCTTACGTGGCACTAGTCTTCCTTTGGAGCCCAACAGTTGGCTACTACACATCCCCAATGGACACCCTCTTCAGAAAGAAATCTCCGCAGAGACTCTTGGTCGTTGGATACAGCAGGAGATTCAGGAATCAGAAACTCTCTTTGTCTTGCGTAGTAGAAGTCTGGTTGCCGAATGGTTACCTGAAAAACCAGCATGCGCCTACCAAGAACTTCTAGAAATCCAGCAGGACAATATTAGAGGATGTGTATGGAAAACAGTGGCAGACCCCATTGCAATTCAGCAGCAACTGCTTGGGAACTCCCAGTTGGAAACTATCGCAATGGCTCACCAAGCTGTCTTACAGAGCCCTCATTTGCCATTGAAACTTCAAGAGCTAAGGATTCCCAAGCCCTGGGGCTATGAAGGTTGGTACACGGGTGTCGAGCAAAGAGGAGTGGCCAGCGTCATTGATGAACAGGGTTCAACTGAGCTACCGTACGCGCTAAATCTTTTTCCAGAGTCTTTGCTGGCTCACCAAGAACCTCCACTCATCTTGTTGAAAACCCTGAATCCAGTTCCAGAAACTATCTTAGGGGATCTGTATCTGGAATTACATCAGGAAAAATGGGAAGTCTACATTGTTACAGCGATTGATGAAACTGCCTGGCCGGATGGCGTTGGACAAGTGCGAGCTGGACTGCATCCAGAACTCCTTCAAACTTATCAGCAGCAATACGGTGACAACTGGTGGCCTGCCTACCAAAAAGACTTCAGAAGAGTGATTCAAAACTATGAAACTTTGCGTAGAAATCTGGATGAACGATTAGACCAAGAAAGAAGCCAACGTGGTTATGGATTGAATCAAGCGCTTAGTCCCGAAGAAATGCAGGAATTGCTATCAACTATCCCGGAACATCTTCAGCAAGAAGAGACTAAACTACGGCTTGCAGCAGAGGCCTACGTTGGATCCTGTCCAGTGCGTGTTGGGGATGTGGTGTCTTTCCCAACCTGGCAAATGCACTCTCTACAACACGGAGTGAGAGTCATTGAATTTCAGACTCCCCATTATGAGCGGATGATTGTGATGTTTGGCCAGAAAGTATTGACCCAGGGTCATTGGAATACTGAAAAAGCCATAGCAGGGATGAAACCCGAAATATATCAACCTCCACAACCCGAGTTGATCTGGCAACAAGATGGACTTCGTTGTGAACGAGTGGTCGACTTTCCAGACTTTGACGCCTTCCGACTTTGTGTCCCAGTTGGGCAACGTATCAAACTTGAAGGGAAAGGAAAATACCAACTATTGATGGGTGTAGAAGGATACGGCCAGTTGTTGGTCGGTGGTGAGAGTTGTGGGACGGTTCGACATGAAGAAGGCTGGATGATTCCAGCAGTGACTGACGATTGTTGGTTGGAAAGCAGAGGAACTGGAGATTTGATCTGCCTACAAGCTATCCCCAAGAGTAGCTAGCGGCTTGACTGCGCAAGCAAAGGATTGGGCTTCAACTGATAACTGACGATTACTTCATCACGACCGTCCACCAAAGGAAGGGCAAAGGTCTGGGTTATGAATCCATTGGCCACAATCGTTACGTGGTGTGAGGTTGGCTCAACACGCAGGGTAACTTCCCCGAGTTGATTGGTGAACCACTGGTATTCTGGATAACTCTGCAAGGAAACAAACGATCGTTCCAAGGGCAGTTGATCCGCATCACGTACTTGGATGCGGTAGGCGATCTTTGTTTCTTCACCCAAATTAGCTGCGGCCTGAACAGGCTGAACTCCTGATCCAGCAGCATTCACCAACTTTTCCCACCATGAATCACCAATCCAGAATCCCCCAAAGAGCAGCAATCCGCAGATTGTTAGAATTGGTAAAAAATAGGTTGGTTTAAGTTTCATCGTATTTCGTTTCAGCACTCTTAAAATTAAATTTGTCTAGGGAAAATGCGAGAAGCATGCCCCTTTAGATTCGGTTTTTTTGCTTTGAAGTCTACATTTATTGCAAGACCTTTGCTGATCATCTTTTAGAAATCTGGCACAGTTTAAAGAATCTGATGCCCGCGTACTCTGAGAACATGAAATATAATTTTGTCTGTCTGCTGCTTGCATCTGCACTTCTGATTGCAGCTACCGCTCAAGCGTGGGGCGATTCGCTCTTGCGTTACGGATATTCCACACAAGAACTTCGATCAAACGAAGGATACAATAAGTATCTCAAGGATAGATATGGAGCAAAAGGCATCCGCTTAGATGGCTACTTAGTTGGAGTAACTTTTTTACGGACTTCTGGAGTAGGAATTGGCCTGGAATATTCATCGACGAGCGGAAGAACACGTTATCAAACATTGAATAGAGAGAAGCAGGAGAATACTTTGGATTTGCAAACCCTTTTGCTGCTACTCTCCTCATATCGTGGAAATTGGGAATGGTCGGTTGGCGGGGGGGTCAATAACTTGAGCAGAACTTTCTACGGATATGGTAATTCATACATAACCACCGACAACATCAAAAATCAACTTGGCACCAGATCTTCTGAAACCTTAGGAACCACAGTGATCTTGCAAGGACTTTATAATGTATTCAATAGCAGATTGCAGTGGTCTGTGGGAGCTCGCTACATCATCGCTCAAAATGAGATTAATTCGAGTGATATCAGACCGGCCCACAATTCAAAGAGCATCCAGGAAACACAGAATTTTGACCTGGGGGGGCTAGCTTTGTTGACGACTCTAACCTATCACTTCTAGGAATTAAATGTGCCCCTTGACTCGCCGAAATCTTTTGATTGGAGGTTCGGGACTATTGCTCTTTGGCTGTGGTGGTTCAGAGTCTTACACCGCAGCCAAGGACTACTACCCAGTCACGAACCGATATATCTTCCATTGGGGAAAAAACAGTTCGATTGTGATTGACAAAGATGCGACAAACACCTCTTACTCCCTTGGTGGAAGTGTTAATGAACTCAGTTGGTTTGAAACAGGCGTAAACGCTTGGGCTAACACGCTCAATGAAATTGGTATCAGTGTCTCTTTCAGCGCAAGTTCACCTGATGTGAAGGTTTATTGGCTCAACTCCACACAGATGCTGGCAAAAGCTGGTAGTCCTTACGTGTTAGGGCAAGCCACCACAGAAAAAGAAATCTATATGCTCAAGGGTCAGGATCAAACAACAACAACTGCGGTTGCCACACACGAATTTGGACACATGCTGGGCATCTGGAGCCATAGTTTTGACAGCAACGACTTGATGTACCCCTATTTGAACTCCACCAGCCTAAACAACCGTGACAAACGAACCTTAGTCGATTTTCTTTATGAACTCAGTCCAGACTTTGATCTACACGATGTAGCTGGCCCATTGGTTCATTCGTCAACAGGGGTCAGCATACCACATTATGTCAGTTCACTTACAACCAATGGCTGTCAAATCCACACTTCTACAGGATGAGTTGACTTTGACATCTCTAGGACCATGGAGCTCTTGATGAAGTCGCTCCGTAATTTTCTTGGATTCCTCATTTTTAGCTCAATTTTTCTTATTTTGGGCTGTGCTTCAGACCAATCTACTGCAAAGAATGACTCAACCAAAAACACAGCCGACGTTCTGAACAAGCAGATCTCCATTTTACTGAATTCTCAAAAAGCCACTTGGGTAGGTTTAGCAGTTCCAAGCACTTTGGTAGTAGCATCTTCACAAAGCAATCTGAATTTAGAACCTGGGAATTCTGTGCAACTTGGCCTTATTCTGCAGAACAACCCCACACAGAATTTTAATGTGTTACTGCGTTTTGGGGATGAAAAGGTCGGCTATTATGAACTCACTGGACTGAGCCCAAGCATCCTCTCGGGAGAGAATCAGATCTCACTGCGGTTAGAAGCGCCAGAAAATATTTGTGATTCCCTTTATCCGATTCGACACGTTGTTTCACTAAATTTTCTGACAATCGAGGCGGGAAATACAAGTGACGTGCAGACAGTTCAAGTCAACCTGAGCTGCAGTATGACTATCCACTGAATACAATAGACAGAGGCTTGAGAGGTTAAAGTAAGCCAAAGTGCAACTGTGTGTTACTCTGGTATCTCTTTGGTTGGAGACGGAGATTTTCGGCGACCACCAAGCCAGCGCGATTTTTCTAACTTCTCCAAGACTTTTAGCACCGGACCGACAGCCCAGGGGCATTTGTGACGCCCCCAGCTTAAAATGCGTCGTGCTGTCTTGTTTCTGGGTAGGATAATGGCCAGGCCAGAGGTGAAAGAAACCAACCCCAGCGGTAACGGTAGGGGCACAATCATAATTCCCAAGAGGATCAGCGACCATCCCAACGCTAGCCAGGCTATATTTGTCCAAATCATTGGAAATAAAAGCTAAATTTTTTATTGATAAAAATGGTCAGCCTTCCTATGGAACTTACCTCAGTTCGCTATCCAAGCTTTTGATGCGAGGCCAAAATTTTTTGTCCGCCCAGTTCTGACTACTATTTTAAGAAGGAGCAAGCGTTATGTTCAAGAAATTCTTAGCGGTTAGTCCGGCCGCCCTGATTCTGGCTACTCCCAACCTCCTAACCGCTCATGCCAGTGGAGTACGATTTATGGTACCAATTTAAGCAAGGATATTAGGTGAGGATCTGGATATGCTATGAGTCACCTTCTGCTTCCGGATACAATCCCCAATATATTCACTCATCTCAAATCGGTGTTGGCTTATACGTCAACGACTCTGACTGCTAATACTGGCATGATCGCCGTCAACTTCAACGACACTTCCATTATTTATTCATGTTAAAGTCTTGGTAGTGAACTCACAACTCAGCTTGTACTTGGTTTTGTTATTGGACAATGAATCAGATATCAGTACTCCTCTAGCTAGCGCAGGCATTGGTTTCACCTTCTAATTTTCAAAAGCCGATCAACAATCTTGATCGGCTTCTCATCCCTTCTTTGAAATCAACCCAAATTCTGCCCAGTCTTCTCCCAATCTGCCAAAAACGCTGCCAAGCCCTTGTCAGTCATTGGATGTTCAAAAAGTTGCCAAAAAACCTTCGGTGGAGCGGTAATCACATCGGAACCCAAGTGAGCCGCCTCCAGCAAGTGAGGAACGTGTCACGCTGAAGCCGTCAAGATCTCCGTATCAAAACCGTAGTTGTCATAGATCAGGCGAATGTCCTGAATCAAATTCATTCCCTCCAGTCCAATATCGTCCAACCGTCCGACAAACGGACTAATGAAGGTGGCACCTGCCTTCGCTGAGAGCAAAGCTTGTCCTGTGCTAAAACAGAGGGTCACATTGACTGGAATCCCCTCATCACTCAGGATCTTGGTGGCTTTGATGCCATCTACCGTAAGGGATACTTTCACGTTCAGATTATCAGCAATCTCTCGGAGCCGGTGTCCCTCACGAACTATCCCCTCCGCATCCGTTGAGACTGTTTCCCCAGAGACAGGCCCGTCAACCAAGTCACAGATTTCAGCAAGAACTTCTCGAATGGGGCGTCCTGACTTGGCGATCAACGTGGGGTTAGTCGTGACACCATCCACGATGCCAAGTTCATTGAGCTTTCGGATTTCTGAGACATCAGCAGTATCAACAAAGAATTTTATCGATTTTCCTGAGAAAGCAGCGTTGAAGCCAAGGGTGAACTGGTCGTAGGCTGAGGCCTTCGAAGACGTAGAATGACCAAACCGCTACTAACGATCAAGACAGTGCCAACCAAAACCGCAGCAGAAGGAACCTCCTGCCAAAAGAAATATCCCAGCAAAACACCCCAAAGCAATTGGCTATATTGGAAAGCACCGAGCAGTGAAGCATGCGTCAATTGATACGCCCCAGTGATTGCAATGCCGGCAATAGCTCCCAACAGGCCAAACAACAAATGCCAACCTGACAAGTCCCACTGTAAAGGTTGCCAGATGTCTGTGAAGGGAATCCAGCAACTAGCTACAGCGACTGTTAGAATACTCGTCAACATTAAGGCATGGGGACTTTCCTGCTTACCATATTGTCTTACTAGCAGGTTCAGCATTGAATGCCCAATGCCAATCAGTAAGGCTGTCAGCAGACCTGGATGCCACTCTGCACTGCCTGGCTGGAGACAAACCACAACTCCAACAAATCCAGTCCCCACACAAGCCCAGAGTTGAGGTCGGATATTCTCCTTCAACCAGAAATGCGCGAGGATCACTGTGATCAAGGGTGCCGAAAAGACCAGTACATAAGCACTCCCTAGGGGCACATGTGTGAACGTGTAGGTTGCGGAAAACTGCATCATCAGGAGTAGCAAACCTCGCGTCAGGTGCAACCAGGGCCGTTGAATGCGAAGATTTTTCAAATTGCTCGTCAGCAGTACCACTACAAAGCCCATGAGTGCAGAAGCCACCATGTTGAGGAAGAAGATCTGCAAACCGGGATAATGAGGACCCAGCACTTTGATCACAGCATCACCGCAGGTGAAGCAGAAGTAGGCCAGTAGACAAAGACTGATTCCCTTTATTTCAGGGGAAAGCTGGAACTGCAGGCGAAAAAGCATTAGAAGTTGGAGTGGCGAAAAAGAGAAAAGAGTTTTCCGAGATAGTTACTTCACAGGCTCAATGTTAACAAGTCAGGTGGTCTGGTTTGACTTCCGAACGATCGTACTGAATACTGAGGATATTCACAGCAAGATTCTTTAGACAGATGACCTGGGCATGAACTTCCCCAATTAACTACAGGCCGATGTTCCTTGATCTTTACTCGTTTGGATTTCGACGATCTGGAATTCCCAGTGATGGAAGCGGTCATGGAGGAGGCTTTGTTTTCGATTGTCGCTGCCTTCCAAATCCAGGAAAATTTGAGGAATACCAAGCATTGACAGGACTAGATCCTTCGGTTCAAGAGTGGTTGGAAGCAAAGGAGGAAACCGCAATGTTCCTCAATCATGTAAAAGGGACCTTGGAACTGAGTGTGAAGAGATATATCGCTCGGGACTTCGAGCGACTAATGGTAAGTTGTGGATGCACAGGAGGTCAGCACCGATCGGTCTATGTCGCTGAGAAATTACGCAAGCACTTTGCTGGATATCCAGGACTATCCATTCAACTCACCCATACCGAGCAGTCCTTCTGGCCGACTTCCTCTCAACCACAGGAGCACTGATGTTTCAGAACTTTGATCCAAAGGAACGGAAGGCCATCCTGATCATCTTAGTCGTGTTGTTTGGTGGAGCGATTTTTTTCTCAGGTGGAGAATCCTTTTTTGCTCCAGAAGATCCCTTCCAGCATCGTTCTGAACGATTTGGCTCACCGATGGAGTCCGGGCGTCGAGTCAATGAGGGATCCTACGAGAGTTATTTTTGAGCTGCAAATTCGTCTGCGTTGCACCGACTCCAAAATTCACCATACCCTCAAAATAAAAAAGCACACGCTACCTAGGCCAACGCGTGCTTTCCAGAGACTCTACTTCTGAAGAAAATCCGCTTACTTCCCACTCTCTCGCATGAAGTTACGCAGAACCGTGTGGAGAATTCCACCGTTGCGGTAGTATTCGATCTCCACTTTGTTATCGAGACGACAGAGCACAGGGATCTCTCGATCATTGACTTTGAGAATCACGTCCTGCATCGGCTGCATTTCATCACTTAGCCCCAACACCGAGTAAGTTTCCTCACCGGTCAAGCCCAATGACTCATGAGTTTCCCCATTTTTAAACTGCAATGGAAGCACACCCATCCCTACCAAATTGGAGCGATGAATTCGTTCAAAACTGGCTGCAACAACTGCTTTGACCCCTAGCAGGAAGGTTCCTTTCGCTGCCCAGTCACGGGAAGAACCAGTTCCGTACTCTGCCCCAGCCAGCACGACCAGCGGTGTGTCGGTAGACTTGTATTCCATTGCTGCGTCATAGATCGTGGTCACTTCGCCAGTTGGGAAGTACTTCGTAAAGCCACCCTCGGTTCCTGGTGTGATCTGATTGCGAATGCGCACATTAGCAAAGGTTCCCCGCGTCATGACCCGGTCATTACCTCTGCGGGAACCATAGGAGTTGAAGTCTTTAACGGCAACCCCTCGATCCACCAAAAAATTACCTGCTGGCGTATCAGGCTTAAAAGATCCTGCAGGTGATATGTGATCAGTTGTCACAGAATCACCCAGTTTGAGCAACACACGAGCACCCTCAATGTCATTGATCGGGTTGACGCTTGTCCCCATCCCTTGGAAGAAGGGTGGATTTTGAATATAGGTTGACGCCTCGCTCCAGGCATAAACTTGTCCTGTCTTGGCCTCGATTTCATTCCACATTGGTGTCACTGTATCCATTTTACCGTATGCATTGGAGTACATATCACTGCTGATGGTACTCTCCATGGCGGCGACTTCTTCATTGCTTGGCCAGAGATCCTTTAGGAAGACATCGTTGCCGTCTTTGCCCTTACCCAACGAGTTGTTCTGAAGATCAATGTTGACCGTCCCAGCCAGCGCATACGCAACCACCAGTGGGGGACTGGCAAGATAATTAGCTTTGACGTTCGGACTGATCCTTCCTTCAAAGTTTCGGTTCCCAGACAGTACTGAAGTCACCACTAAGTCACCGTCATTGATTGCCTTGACAATGTTGTCTGGCAAAGGGCCACTGTTACCAATACAGGTCGTGCAGCCATAGCCAACCGTGTTGAAGCCCAGTGCATCAAGGTGTTGCTGCAGGTCTGCTTTTTCTAGGTAGGCTGTTACGACTCGGGAACCTGGACCAAGCGAAGTCTTCACCCAAGGCTTGCTTCTCAAACCAAGTGCGTTGGCTTTTTTGGCGAGCAAGCCCGCTGCAATCATTACTGATGGATTACTGGTATTCGTACAGGAAGTGATCGCTGCAATTGCCACATCGCCATGGGTCAAGGTTTGACCGTCCAGTCCTTGAATGGCTGATTGCTTCGACAGCGCAGTCTCTCCTAGTTCAAAGCCTCCCTGCTTGATCGATTTGCGCAGAGTTTCTTGCCAGGCTGATTGCATCGTCGAGAGGTTCACACGATCCTGCGGACGCTTGGGGCCTGCCAAGGCTGGTTCCACAGTTGACAGATCTAATTCCAGTACGTCACTGAACATCGGGTCTGGAGTGCTGTCGGTCCGGAAGAGTCCCTGTGCTTTGCAGTAAGCTTCTACTCGCTGAACCACCTCTGCTGGTCGTCCGGTCTGACGCAAATAGTTCAACGCTTCGTCATCCACTGGGAAGAAGCCCATGGTTGCGCCATACTCAGGACCCATGTTGGCGATGGTGGCACGATCCGCAAGTTTCAGGTTGCCCAAACCTGGGCCGTAGAACTCAACAAATTTTTCGACGACCCCTTTCTTGCGAAGCATTTCAACGACGCGCAAGACAAGATCTGTCGCGGTTGCTCCAGCAGGTAGTTGTCCGGTCAACTTGAAACCCACCACTTGAGGCATCAGCATGTAGATTGGTTGGCCTAGCATCACAGATTCTGCTTCAATTCCACCAACCCCCCAGCCCATCACTCCAAGACCATTGATCATTGTTGTGTGGGAATCTGTACCGACAAGCGTGTCTGGGAAAGCGACGCCATCCACCATCTGAACAACGTTTGCTACATATTCCAGATTTACTTGATGGACAATGCCAACACCCGGCGGAAATGCACGAAACTGCCGGAAGGCGTTCTGTCCCCACTTGAGGAACTCGTAGCGCTCTTGATTGCGCTCGAATTCAATTTGCATATTCCGATCAAGAGAATCTTTACCGCCAAAGTGGTCGACTTGAACCGAGTGATCGATCACAAGATCGACTGGAACCCGGGGATTGATAACCTCTGGGTCGCCACCCATCGCTGCCATCGCTGAACGCAGTGATGCCAAATCCACCACAGCTGGTACGCCCGTGAAATCCTGTAGGATGACTCTGGTCGGCTTGTGAGGGATTTCCTTATCTGAGACAGAGCCATCCCAATTTGCCAGGGTGTGAACGTGCTCTTCAAGAACCTGAAAATCATCATAGTTCCGCAGTGCCTGTTCCAATAAAATCCGAATGGAGAAAGGCAAGTGACTAATGTTTCCACCAATCTTTTTTTCCAAGGCTTCTAGACTGTAGTAGGATGCTTTGCTACTGCCCGTATCAAAATCTCGGCGGCATCCGAATTTGTTGTCAGACATGCTTTCTTTATGGATTGGGTTTGGAGAGAAAGGAACCACACATGCGGTAATGAGCGTGAGGAGAGGTTGATTTTCCTTATTCTCATTATTCCTAGTTTTGCATGCCGATCAATGTAAAAGAGTAACGGTAGAATACAAGTTTTTCAGTGCTGTTGTAAGGGATTTGAAGCACAAGATTGAATCCAATATTTTTGATTCAGCAATCGATTTTGATTTGGGTTTTGATAGCCAATGAAATATCTGTATTTTATTAGATATTGTCAGTCCAATTTCTCTGAGATCGTTATTTCAATGTATTGCAGAGTCTGGGAATCCTTGATTTATAAGGATTAAATCTTGACATCCGGCCCAAATGCAGTCTGAATGATTGCCCGTATAAGAGAGTCTTTGCCATGCGGTTAAGATTGCTGATGGCCTTCGAATCAAAACGATTGAGGAGATAAAGATGAAAAAATTATTCTTGTCCTGTCTGTCTGTTGCCCTCTTGGGCGGAATTGCTATGGCTGGTGGTCATGAGAAAGGGACCCTAGCCGCTGTAAAAGAGCGAGGAAAGTTGGTGTGTGGCAGCAACACTGGCCTTGTCGGATTTGCGGCACCAGATGCCAGTGGTAACTGGCAAGGATTTGATGTAGACATGTGTCGCGCTGTAGCCGCTGCAGTACTTGGTGATCCAAGCGCCGTAGAATACGTTCCCCTGACAACAGGAACCAGATTTACAGCTCTCGCCTCCGGCGAAGTCGACATGTTGTCAAGAAACACTACTTGGACATTCTCGCGAGACGTTGACCTGAAGTTCGAATTTACAGGTGTTAACTATTATGACGGTCAGGGTTTCATGGTGCCAAAATCTCTTGGTGTCACCTCAGCTACAGAGTTAGATGGGGCCACTGTTTGTATCCAAACTGGTACAACTACAGAACTTAACCTTGCAGACTTTTTCCGTGTAAACGGAATGAACTACGAACCTGTGCCCGTTGAGACAAACTCTGAAGCACAGCAGCAGTATCTGGCAAATGCTTGCGACGTCTACACAACCGATGCTTCTGGACTTGCCGCTACTCGAGCATCATTCGAAAATCCAGGCGACCACGTAGTTCTACCTGAGATCATTTCCAAGGAACCACTTGGACCTTTGGTTCGACATGGTGACCATGAATGGGGTGATGTCGTACGATGGTCCCTGAATGCAATGGTGGCTGCTGAAGAATACGGAGTCACTTCACAGAACGTTGCAGAAATGGCCAAAGGAACCAATAACCCAGAAATTAACCGCTTACTTGGAAGTGAGGGAAATCTTGGAGAAATGTTAGGACTGTCACCAGATTGGGCAAGAAACATTATTTCCACAGTTGGCAACTATGGGGAATCTTTTGAGAGAAATATAGGTTCTAGTACGCCAATTGGTCTGGCCCGCGGACTTAATGCACAGTGGACCGATGGAGGTTTACTGTACTCACCTCCGTTCCGCTAAAATCTAGTTATCACAGGGTGCAATTCTGCTGTACCCTGCGTCCCGCCTTTATCCATTCACATCCATGGCAAAACAGTGGACTCAAAATTCCACTAAATTTAGTTCTGGAGCATAGGTAGAGTTGTCATGATGAAAGTGACCGAACCACCGAAGCCATTGTTCCAACTGCGCCAGTTGATCTACGATACAAAATACAGATCGCTGACTGTTCAAGCGATAGCCATGTGCTTGTTAGTTCTGTTCTTTTCGTGGCTCGTAAATAATACAATTCAGAACTTAACCGCACTCGGCAAAGACTTTGATTTTGGATTCCTTACCAACATCGCAGGCTATGACATTAATCAGCGCCTCATTGAATATTCTTCCACATCTACGCATGGTAGAGCAGCTCTAGTAGGCATACTAAATACACTGCTTGTGGCTGTTCTAGGTTGTGCACTTGCCACAATGATTGGGATCGTTGCAGGAGTCCTGCGACTCTCCAAAAATTGGATTATTGCACGCCTAATGACAATCTACGTTGAAGGATTCCGAAACGTTCCACTGCTCTTATGGATTCTCATCATTTTCGCCGTGATGACTGAATCCACTCCTGGCCCAAGAGATTTTCGAGCTGGGGGAAGTGCTTCGATGATGTTGTTTGATAGTGTTGCTATTTCAAATCGAGGAGTTTACATCCCTTTCCCAGTGTGGGGTGAAGGCTCTGGGATCTTAATATTTGTTTTTTTACTTTCACTTATTAGTGTTTGGATCTTCAAAAGAATTGCAGCATCAAGACAACAACAAACAGGAATAATCCTTCCAACATTTTGGATTTCAACTGGGATAGTAATCATTTCATCCATCATGACTTTTTTCGTATTGGGGCAGCCTGTCTCACTAGATTATCCAACTCTTGGTGGGTTTAATTTTCGTGGTGGATTACAACTAAGAAACTCACTAATTGCTCTTTGGTTAGCCTTATCGCTCTACACAGGAGCTTTCATTGCAGAGATTGTTAGAAGTGGCATTCTATCCGTATCGAAAGGACAAACAGAAGCTGCCTATGCTTTGGGTTTGCGACCCAACCGTACAATGAATCTGGTTATCTTACCCCAAGCTCTCCGTGTCATTATTCCTCCTCTTATCTCACAGTATTTAAATCTCACGAAAAATTCTTCATTGGCAATTGCTGTCGGATACATGGATGTACGTTCTACACTTGGAGGGATAACAATTAATCAGACAGGGCGTGAACTTGAAGGCATGTTAATGCTAGGACTGTTCTATCTCCTTGCTTCTTTAGTCATCTCAGCTGTGATGAATATTTATAATAATTCCGTCAAACTCAAAGGTCGTTGAGGTGAACAGGCCATCTTCTAAACTATTTGTACGAACAGAACTGATACCCGCAAAAACTCCTCCTTTGTCTGAAATTGGAGTAGCAAAGTGGGTGAGAGAAAATTTGTTCTCAAACACCTTAAACTCAATTCTAACAATCCTCTCATTTTTTCTGATTTACTGGCTTCTCGCGCAAATTTTACCGTGGATGACACAAGGTGTTTGGGAGGCTGGCTCACTCAACGAATGTAGAAAAATTCGAGAAAGCCTTGGTGAGAGCACCAATGTAGCTTGCTGGGCAGTGATCAATGAAAGATGGAATCAATTGCTTTTTGGTTTCTATCCACCTGAAAGCTATTGGCGTCCAATCTTAGCGCTAATACTCTTTAGTTTTGCAATATCTCCAGTACTTTTTATAAGTGTAAGAAAAGAGCTATATCTTTTAACCTTTACTTCTCCTTTTCTTTGCTACTGGCTGTTATGGGGAAATACTGTTTGGGGTCCAGTTTCTGCGGCTTTCAGTTTTCTGCTGGGTATATTGCTTTTTCAGCAAATAAGTCGATCCAAGCTATCTATATTGAGTGTGCCAATCACCTTTGTTTTTGTTGTTTTGTATTGGTGGTTTTTACTTACCCCAGTCGCTGAACAACTAGACAGCTTTATACCAATTTCTCTCACATACATTCCATCAAAAGAATTTGGTGGATTCATGTTGGCTTTAATAATTGGTATCACCGGGATAATTTTATCATTACCAATTGGTATTCTGTTAGCACTTGGGCGCCAATCAAAACTGCTTATCATTAATAAAATTTGTGTTTTTTTCATTGAAATTATTCGTGGAGTTCCTTTGATTGTCTGGCTCTTTACAGCCTCACTTCTATTAAATTATTTTCTACCACCAGGTACGAATTTTGATCTGATGCTAAGGGTTGTAATTATGGTCACTCTGTTTGCTTCTGCTTACATGGCTGAGGTGATTCGTGGTGGTCTTGCAGCACTTCCAGTTGGGCAGCATGAAGGTTCCTCAAGCTTGGGTTTGAACTATTGGCAGTCTATGCGGCTAATTATTCTTCCCCAAGCTCTGAAAATTTCAATTCCAGGGATCGTGAACACATTTATCGGTCTTTTCAAAGATACAACTCTCGTAGTTTTTATTGGTCTTCTCGATCCGATTGGACTATCAAATGCGATCAGAGCTACAACTGATTGGAATGGTATCTATTGGGAGTTGTTCATATTTATTGGTCTCCTGTTCTTTGTGTGTTGTTTTAGTATGTCAAGATATTCCCAATTCTTAGAACGTAGATTACAAACTGAACACCGGTAAAAGGGTTAGTCAATGAGCCAAGCTAGTCAGGAAAGTACTGTTAATGACAAAAACATGACAGCCTTTGGAGAGCCCATCATCCAAATCCAAAAGATGAACAAGTGGTTTGGGCAATTTCATGTTCTCAAAGAGATTGATCTGGAAGTGATTACGGGTGAACGAATCGTGATCTGTGGCCCTTCAGGGTCAGGAAAATCCACGCTAATTCGCTGTATCAATCGACTGGAGGAGCACCAGGAAGGACAGATCGTGGTGGATGGAATTGAGTTGACCAGTGACCTGAAACATATTGAGCAAGTGCGGAGAGAAGTTGGGATGGTCTTTCAACACTTCAATTTATTTCCACACCTCACGGTATTGGAGAACTGTGCTCTTGCACCGATCTGGGTTCGGAAACAACCCAAGGCAGAGGCAGAAGCCACCGCAATGAGTTACTTGGAGCGTGTCAAGATTCCAGATCAGGCTCTCAAATATCCTGGTCAACTGTCAGGTGGTCAACAACAAAGGGTAGCCATCGCACGTTCGCTCTGCATGCAGCCCCGCATCATGCTCTTTGACGAACCAACTTCTGCGCTGGATCCTGAAATGATCAAAGAGGTGTTGGACGTCATGATTGAGCTAGCAGACACAGGCATGACAATGCTAGTGGTGACCCACGAAATGGGCTTTGCCCGAACAGTAGCCAATCGTGTGATCTTCATGGATGAGGGTCAAATCATTGAGCAGAACGAACCAGAAGAATTCTTCAACAACCCACAGAGTGACCGAACCAAACTGTTCCTGAGCCAGATTCTACAGCATTGATCGACAATGGTTTCAAAGTGACCAAACAGAATCAGCGCAAACCTTGGTACTGATGCTTTTCAAGATCCCAGCTCAACTCAAGCTTGAGTGCTCCTCATACATCCGGCCATTTCCTAACAATTTCTGATTGCCAAATAGCTTCTGGCCAACCTTCCCGGCCCCTTATACGTTGAATCTCGTCCAGAAACTTCACAACGCGTTGTCCCTCATAACCCAACTCACGTAGAACACAGCCGAGAACGGTTCCAGTTCGACCTCGTCCTCCCCAGCAATGGACAACAATTCCTTGACTATCACTCAGTGACTTGAGGATGGTTCTTGTTGCGGATCTGATTCTGCCGATTTCAAGTACTGGGTCCTTAGGTGAATCACCACTAATGAGATCTTCCAACGGTTGATCATGAATGCTTGTTAGTGGAGTTGGGTCGTGCCCCATTGGATGCAATGAAACCAAGTTGGTGAAACCACAATCATAAATGGACTGCCAGGGCCAATTTGTTTCTGGGAGGCACATCCCCGCAAGTGGAACTGGATCTTGAAGTACCCAGTAAAAGTTTTCGGGAGAGCGAAGCCCTTGGACTTGGAAGCTATTTTTCGGCGGAACCAACATTCTTGATCGCTAACTTTTGGTGGGCCAACATCGGAAAGTTCTCAAATTCATGGAATCCCTGTTTCAAAAAGGGATAATGATAGGCGTGATCTCTCAGCTTTCAGAGTTTCGGTGGAGTTTTCGATCATAAAGGTCGAAAAATCGAAGCCCATAACAAAATCATCTTCTTAGGCCAGATGCAACTCTTGGCTCAAAGCGATAGACTTATTTCGGCGAAAACCTGCTTGGGAATGTTGTGATTTGGGGGAAGGTCTTGAAATGGGAATTTTTGGAATTTTGGGGAATCGTTCAAGAGGAAGGCGAAACTGAATCTTTTCTTCGGTTACAGGAACTTCTTCAATTACAAGAGTTCTTCTGAGCGCTAGTCGGTCAAGGAGTCGCTGCACAAGATATTCTGGAGCCGAAGCACCTGCCGTCAAGCCTACAACATTGACATCATCCAACCACGCTAAATTTAGTTCGTCAGGTTCAGGAACCAAACGGACTCTTTCACAGCCAACCTGTCTCGCCACTTCGGACAGACGTGTTGAATTTGAGGAAGTAGGGCTGCCTAACACAAGGAAAGCCTCAGCTCGTGTTGCGATAGTCCGGGCTGCCTGCTGCCGGTTCGTTGTTGCGTAGCAAATCGTCTCCTTACGTGGTTCAATCAGCTTGGGGAAGCGCTTACGCAATACCCCAACGATTAGCCCTGTGTCTTCTACAGAGAGTGTCGTTTGCGTGACATATACAGCTGGTTGATTTATCGAAATCTGAACATTTCGGGCAGCTTCAATATCACCAATCACCTGACAGTCCTTAGGAGGTAGGTGTCCCAATAGACCAAGTATCTCGGGGTGATTTTTCTTGCCAATTACCAACACTTGACAGCCAGCTTTATGATGGCGAACCGCCTCTTGATGGACTCTGGCCACTAGGGGGCAGGTGGCATCAATCGTTGGGAGTCCCCGTTCCTTAGCTGCATTGACAACTGATGGAGGAACGCCGTGAGCAGAAAACACAACTGGCACACCATCTGGAACCTCTGATAATTCCTCAACGAAGATCACGCCTTTGGCTTCCATCTCTCTCAGAACGTGCTCATTGTGAACAATCGCATGCCGCACATAGACAGGGGCTCCGTAACGTTCTAGACAGGCTTCAACGATCTGAATGGCTCGGGTTACTCCAGCACAGAAACTCCGAGGCGCAGCCAGCAAAACTTTCAACGGGAGATGTGATTCCATGAGAATTCTCGCTCAGGAGTCGAAAAGACCGGCAGAGGTCGCCGGAGGTCGAAGACTAACCAGTGCAAAACCACATGTGGAAGTGTCAGAGCCGCAAGACCAATGAAGATCACCTGCAGGCCACCCCACTCCAAAGCGCGGTTGGGTAGCCAAATCCAGGCAAACAGAGCCATTACCATTGTAGCCAAACTTAGAGGTCGAGCCTGCTTCCAAAATTGACGGAGTGGTTTTGCTTCATTCGGGAAAAGCCACTGTGCCATCTCCTGGCTATGCCGTAAGGAATGATGGAGGCAAAAGTAGAGAACAAAGCCTTCTAAGGGAGAGAGTAGAACGAAGCAGAGTATTATCAGGATAGATTCTGTGATTTGTTCAATGATTTTCCCTAATGGCCCACCAATCTGCCACCAGCGAGCATAAATCAAAACTCCAAGGAGACACAGGGGCGCGAAGAGTGTGGCTCCAAAAATTGCCACACCTTGGGCATGCTCTGTCAACTCTGGTTGCAGCAGAAGGGGAGCGAGCAGTTGTCCTGTTGTTTCAGTTGCAAAAAATGCTGGAGCGCAGAGTGGTAAAAGGCCACGAAACGCAACGTGTGTCCAGTAGAGCCTTCCTCCCAGATCCAATGGTGCGGTATCTTCTTGTCCAAAGTGGAGAACTGACAACAGTAGGAAAAGAGAGAGCAGCAATTCAGGCCACTGGATCCAGCAGACTAGGACTAGCCCAAGCAGTCCTAGATAAAACAATCCGAAACTGAATGGCCAAATTCGCCCGTGCATTGGCTCAAGCCAGGAACGGCCAACCTGATGATCTAAAGCGCCGTGTGGCAAGCCCAGCAGAGAAATCAATAGAAAAAGGAAGCCCCAATGCCATTCTTGCCAAGCAAACCACTCCTTCATTCCTGCCAATAGGAACAGTCCACCAAGTAACAGAAAAAGTCGTTGTTGTCCCTCACTCAGTTGGATATTGAGCATTGACTAGATACCCTGAATCTGGGTAGTTTCCATTTCTTTTTTCTGCAAAAAGTTTGGAAAAAGACTTTGCTTGAGAAAGATTCCAGAGGGCAAACAAGTAGCTATCTCCCACAGATCTTTCAGTGATGCGGTATCGGCGAGGAAGCGAACGAGCGCATCCGGGTTTGCATATCGAAACAACCGCCAAAACAATTCAGGACCTCGTTTTGGATTTTCCTGAAGAACCCTTAGAAAAGTAGCGTCCAATAATCGGGATTGGGTGCTGTAATAATCTGGGAAGTTTTCCCAGTCCCCCTTTAATAACTGATCCGCAAGCCTTTGTGCCTGACGCTGAATTGCCAAGAACGCATAGCCAGTACTGGGGCGAGCTGCGCCACCTGCCAGACCAAGACGCCTAATTCTTCTTGTTGGCTGCGTGGTCGTTGGTAGCGTGGACATTGGCAGCACACCATATTCCTGTTCGATGATTTCGTATTTCCCCGCTTCTTTCCTTTGCAGATACCTTTGTAGCTGTTCTCGATAGACACTCTTTGCCAACACCTTTGGCCCAAACCAAGTAATCTCAACTAGTGCTTCGGTTGATGAGAAAGGTAGGACATAGATGAACGGGATACCTGGCAGAGCACCATCTGTTTCTTTGTCACTAACTCCGAGAACTTCCGCTGCATCTTCCCCTCCTTTAAAGTCCATCAGAGTGACTTGCTTACTTTGAAAACAAGCGTGCTCTGTTTTTACTTTCCAGCCCAGAAAATGCTGAAGCCAATGGACATCGGGATACTTTGCATTTCGATTCTGCTGATCAATCGGTCGTGTGTCGATGACATACCGACCCACATGCGTCCCTTGATGGGTTTGAATACGAACAAGGTCTTCCTCCTCCTGAACAGTCTGGACATGCTCCCCCAATTTCAGAGTTATTTTTGAAGAAGAAGAGACTGGAGCAAGGGCCAGCTTGTAAAAGTGTTCTGCTCGCAAATACTGATATTGGTAAGAACCTCGGCAGTGGGTAACTTCTCCTGCATAATGGACACTCCAACTTGGCCAACGATAGGAAACCGCGTTTTCAAAACGATGATTGAGCGTATTCCAGAAGCCCCAAGTACGATCATTTGTGTACTCGTTTCTTTCTTCCAACAACAAAACCCTGACCCGGCCCCCCCCACGATTAATCAACTCATTGACGAGAGTCAGTCCGGCACAGCCAGCTCCAATTACGATTGCGTCCCAGAGCTGCATTTTAGCCAATCCGTGCACAATTCAGGTGCTGGTGTAATTGTGGCTCGTGTTGCTGAGGTTCCCCTACTGGCCAGGTTTGGGTGTCGAAGAGAAATTCAAACAAACTTGTGATGGTCAACCTACACTTACGAGACATAGAAACACGGGCTCGCCTCTCCCAAATAATCCTAGGCTCGGGGTAAATTTCATCTCCAATTGCACGATAAAGTGCCCGTGCTGTGAGGATTCCCAAGCGTACCCGCATGGGCAAGAAGCGCATACCTTGGTACCCACTGCGATAATACAACTCTGCGAGATCAAGTAAGCGTTCCACGGCTGTTTCAGCTACTTGACGGACTCCTTGATCCCCCTGAACCAGCTGCACAGCGGATACTGAATTCTCTCCAAGCCATTGCTGAGGTAGGTAGAGGCGACCCCGTTGGGCATCTTCATGGACATCACGAGCAATATTGGTCAGTTGCATGGCAATTCCCAGGTCAGTCGCAAACGCCAATGCATGGGGATCACGGCAGCCCAAAACCTGGGCCATCATTAAACCAACTGTTCCGGCAACTCGATACGCGTAGCAGAGAAGTTCTTCCTTGGTTTGCAGACAGACTTCCCCTAAGTCAGAAAGTACACCTTCAATCAAGTCTTCTACCCAACACCGTTCCAACTGTTGATCTGCCATCAGTTCACGAAACGCTTGGTTCAAAGGCTGTTTGGGCTTGTCACTCCAAAGGTCCTGACGCAATTGATCCAGTCGAGTTTTAGCTTCTTCGGAGTCACTTGCTTCGTCTGCCAAATCATCTACATGTCGACAAAAGGCATACAGTAATGAGGCGTCATTAAACTGTGATTGTGGGAGCAGCCGGCCGGCCCAGTGAAAGCTTTTTCCATGATAGGCCAATACCGCTGCATGAGTTTTTGTCTCAGATTTTGTAGGGGATGACGATGTCCTTTTCAGAGCCCTGAGCGGAGTCGTTTTGTTGGATACTGAAGAGATCAGTTGATCCAAAACTTTCGCAGAACTCAATACTCCTGGCATCCCTGCTCCAGGGTGTGTTCCAGCGCCCACAAAATAGAGGCCATCCACTTCTTCTGACTTATTGTGAAAACGGAAATTGGCAGATTGGGTAAACAGTGGTTGGATCGAAAATCCAGTGCCATGGCGTGTCAGGAGTTCCTGCTCAAAGTAGTCAGGAGTCACAAAAAAGTCCTCTTTAATGTACTCGCTCAAGCCAGGTAGTAGAGTACGTTCCAACTCTTTGACTACGGCATCACGATAACGCGGCCCTACTTCATCCCAGTTGATCCCACTAAGGTTATTTGGGACAGGAGAGAGAACATAAAAAGTATCACAACCAGCAGGAGCCATCGTTGGATCTGTTGCTGTCGGACGGTGCAGGTACAAGCTCATGTCTGTAGCAAGATGTTTTTTGTGAAAAATATCGCTTAGCAGTTCCTTATAGCGAGGTCCCATCGTGATTGTGTGATGAGCTACTTCTGGATATTGGCGAGTTGTCCCAAAATAGAGAACGAAGAGTCCCATTGAGTAGCGCAACTGACGAAGGCGCCAATTCGACCAACGTTTGCGCTGGGGAAAATCAAGCAGATGTTCGTAGACGAAGGGGGGATCTGCGTTACAAACTACTAAATCTGCTGACAATGGTTTCTCACTGTTATCAAGTTCTACTCCGGTTACCCGTCGGTGTTGGGTGATGATCTTGGTGACAGTAGTATTCGTTTTTATTTCAACACCTTCTTCTCGAAGCAATTTCTCGAATCCAGCCACGATGGCGCCTGTGCCGCCCATGGCAAAGTGTACACCCCATTTGCGTTCAAGATAGTGAATCAGCGAGTAAATCGAGGTAGTAGTAAAGGGATTTCCACCAACGAGGAGGGGCTGAATACTGAAAGCCTGACGGAGGCGTTCGTCTTTCAGGTGGGCTGAAACCATCTTATAGACTGAACGGTAACTGCGAAGTTTTATTAGCGCAGGAACCTGACGGAGCATTGTACCCCATCGATGGAATGGAATATGAGCCAGTTCGCTAAAACCCTTTTCAAAGATTTGCTGTGACTCCTGAACAAGATTCAAATATCCATCACGATCTTCTGGAGAGAGTCTTTCAATTTCATTCAAAGTACCCTCAATGGTGCCTCCATAATCGAAGGTTTCTCCATCATTAAATCGAAAGCGGTACCAGGGTTCGACTGGAACAATCTTTAGGTAATCTGCTGGGTTCCGGTTGAAGAGTTGAAAGAGCTCATCAAGTAGAAACGGTGCTGTTACTACGGTTGGTCCTGCGTCATAGACAAAACCATTTCTATGGAAGACCCGTGCTCTTCCACCAAGATCTGGCTGACGCTCAACAATTGTGACCTCATAGCCCTTGGCTTTCAGACGAAGGGCTGCAGCTAGACCTCCAAAACCGGAGCCGATTACCAGGGCTGTGGGGGATGTTGTCATGCCAGCAACTCCAGTTCTGGCTGAAAGCGCTTTTCCAACTGAGAGATGACTAACAACATGAATGAATTTAGAGGATCTGGTAGCTCAGCAGCTTCTTGGCGGCAGTTTGCAAGCGTCTCGGTAAGGTATTGAAAGCTTGCTTCCAGAACTTGTGTGTTGGCCAGTGCATTTACCCAGTAGGCTAATTGCTTAGGATCACGACGACATTTTTCATCCTTAAAGAAAATTTCGAATTGCTTCCTCACTTCCGGTGAGGATTGCTGCCAAAATTGTAGAATTACTGCGCTGACTCGACCTTCCCGTAGATCTGAACCCGGGAAATCACGGCCTTTGTTCGAAGCGCATAAGTCAATGATGTCGTCATGAATTTGGTAGGCCACTCCGAATCGGCCAAAAATTTGACTTACGCGGCCACATTCCCTCTCTTGAACACCTGACAGGATTAGGGCGGCCTCCACAGGAAAGGAAAGCAGAGCTCCTGTTTTGCAGAGTGCGATGTGTTCATAGGTTTGTAGAGGCAGAGTCAAATCACTTTGGTGTTCCAACTCATCTGACTGTCCTTGTATCAGCAGTGCGATCTTCTCACCGAGTAGACCGATCAATCTTGGACCACGGTAGTGCTGCATGCCTAGGATGCCCAGCATTTCATAGGCTTTGCTCAGCAGCAAATCCCCTAAAAGAAGCGCATTGTTTGATCCATATTGCTTCCAAACCGTTACAAAGTTTCTTCGCATTTCGTCCTGATCCTGAATATCATCATGGATAAGCGATGCGTTATGAATAAATTCTGTTACACAGGCTAACTGTAGCGCAGTCTTCTCATCTAAACGGTGAAGGTGCGCTGCAGCCAAGGCCAACTGTGCTCTAAAGAGTTTTCCTTCCGTCATTAAATGATAGTCAGCACTATCTTTCAATATCCCATTTTGCCGCAGAAAAGATTTCATTTCTGCTGGTACAATTTTAATTTTCTGCGCTGCCCAATTCAAAGAATTTAAACATTTATTTTCTGAAATAAATTCTTTCTCTATTTGTTTGATACGGCTCACATGCAAAGAAAAATATCGCTCTCCCAATACTCTAAAGGGATCATCATAAATAGCATTTGAACTCATTTCCATGAAACCTCCATATGCAGTTTGAATGAAGGGGCGATTTTCTGCAATGAGTGTGCTTAGCCAATTTAATTATTAAAATACTGATAATACTATTTAAATATAAAATATAAAATTACGTGAGAAAAAGAAGATGAGGCCGACAAAAGATTTCTCACGAAATTATAAATTACTTTTTACATTGCTTGAAACAATTTTAATTATTTAATTACTCGAATATTTATAATAATTCTATCAAGACAGAAAAATGATAAATTTAGAATGATAATCGACTCCGATCTAAATTTATCACTAAAAAATTAAAAAAAATTATTTTTATCACTAAAAAATTAAATTTATTTCTTAGCTTATTTTTTCAAATGAATTTTTCATAATTGGTCTGCTTTTTGTCGATTGGCTCCTTCGTTCTTATCAAAGGATAAGAGCTTGCTGAGAAACCAAAGGAACCCATTGGTTGTATTGGCTGTTTCATGAGGCGAGAAGGCTAATAGCTTTCTTATTTAATTTTAATTCCTATCGAAGGGGAATCTATGCCAGAGTTGAGTGCAGATCAGTTTTCGCTGATCTATAACATGTTGTCTTTGACTATTGCGGCAATGTTCGGCACTTTCGCATTTTTCGTTCTTGCCAAAGAGAACATCGCTGTCAAATACAAGCCGGCCATCGTCTGTTCGAGTTTGGTGGTACTTATCGCGGGATATCACTACTTCCGAATTTTCCAAAGTTGGGACGATGCATATGCAATAAGTGAAAGTGGAATGTATGTAGCAACAGGAGTACCGTTTAACGATGCTTACCGTTACGTGGACTGGTTGTTGACAGTACCACTGTTGTTGGTAGAACTGATTGTTCTTTTGTCATTGACCCGTGAAAGAATGCAGGATGTCTTAACCAGATTGGTTATTGCTTCTGTACTCATGATCGCTTTGGGCTATCCAGGCGAAGTGTCAGACAATACCGGAACACAAGCGCTTTTCTTTGTACTTGCGATGATACCATTTGTGTACATTCTCAGAGTGCTTTGGAAAGAGTTGGCAGCTGAAATTGCAGAAGAGGACGGTAGAGTGAAGGAATTGATTGAGCAGACCCGAATGCTCTTAATGATCTCATGGCTATTCTACCCCGTTGCCTACGTTTTCAACCTTGCAGGCGGAACTGCAGAAGCTGAAATAGGTGTGCAGGTCGGGTATACCATTGCTGACATCGTCAGCAAATGTGTCTACGGAGTGATGGTCTACTTCATTGCACGTGAGAAAACTATGCTTGATAGTGCACCTGCCTCAGCAAAAGTTGCTACCGCAAAAGCATAATCGAGTATTTCAAGATTAAGATTAAGTCGATAGATTAGTCTTAATCTTTGTTCACAAGTTAAATCGTAGGATTAAAATCCTACGATTCTCAGCAGTAAAATTTTAAATGCAATATACGATTTCAAAAGCTTGGCTAGGGCTATTCAATTTAGCTCTATGGACTTTGATAGCATGTTTAGGACTGTTCAATGAATGGCCATCAAAACTTTTTCCAGCAGAAGCATCATCTCTATTCGTGGAAATCCAGTGGTGGACATTGATTGTATTGGCTTACATTTGCATTATGCTTCCGCTTGACATAGTGGGTGGCTTCATAATTCCAAAGTTAACGAAGTACAAGCGAGAAAGTTTTCCCAAATTTTGGAAGAGATTAAGTCGCGGTATCATGTTGCATGCCGCTATCCTGTGGATATCTGGTCCGCTGATAATGGAAATTGGTAAGCACTATGGAATTTTGGGAGTGATAGCGCTTCTAATGATCACATTTGCTTTGATGTTACTGTTGCAGAATCCCTTGGCCCGGATTGTAGCTGGCTACAAAATTTATGGTGAAGATCGAGAAAACTTTCAAAGAAGGATAGGGGAGTTACTGAGTAGAAGAACAGAAGTAGTGAAAGAAGAAGACCCTACTTTTGCTGGAGGCATCACCGGACTGCCTTGGATGGAAAAGACGATTATACCTTCAGGTTGGTTAGAAATGTCTGAGGATGAGTTGAAGGCGCAAGTCTTACGTCGAATCGGAGCACTTCGAACTCACAGCAGACACCGAGGTGTGATAGTGGCAATATTGTGGAATCTGTATGGCTTCTATTCAGCTAGTCTCTTCTCAGGTGCTGGTGTCGAGACAGTCCAGGGCCTATTCCTGACAAGCATGGCTTTTGTTGTATGGATGTGCCTTGGTCAAGTCATTTTACCAAATCTTAGTAAAGCAGGTTCAACCGAAGCTGATAGATACGCTACAGCCAATGGGGTTTCAGAATCTGCGCTGGAAGCAGCATTAAGAAGTCAAATGAAGTGGTCTCGTGATGGACAAATAGAAATGGACCGTTTGGAAAAATTGCTCTCACCATCTTTGCCCGTTAATCAACGTCTTGAGTTCTTACGCACAGAACCTTCTGGGCTGCCAGGAGCCTGGGACAGCGCTCGTATTTCACAATTCTTATCTTGGAGCTGCCTCGGTTGGTTCTCCAGAGCTGACTATAATCTTTGTGGTCACCCGCAAAATTGGGTACTTCAGTCTGGTGATTAGTGCTGCTACTGACGTGGTCATTCAACTAAGCTGATCACGTCTATTTTCCTCCTCGGACAGCTTCTGCTTGCTACCCCCTTCTCCACTTTGTTTCAAACATCGAATTTGCTCTTTTCTATCAAAAAAGTTACTAAAGTTTTTTTCAAAGCAGCAATTAGCGTATTCAAGCCCGACGTGGTTCTAGCTTTGGTAACTCTGATTGGAGAAAATATGAAACGAGTAGGATTCATTCTAGGGTTGTTCGCGTTTACTTGCATCCTGATGAACAACAACCTTTTGGCGCGTCAAACACAAATTCAGATCATCGGACAGCTTGGCGCAGACTCAGGGCAAGCTTTTGTGCTGGATCAGGAAATGATGGAAGCAAACGCCACAACCTACACCTCCCAGGATCCTAACTTCCCAGACGATGGCCAGAAGGAATTCTGGGGAATCACGATTGAGAAAATCATTGAGCTGACCGAGGCTGATGAAAACATTGACGGGGTCACTTTCATTGCAAACAACGTCTATGTCACCTACGAACCAATTGAGCAGATTCGAAAAGATAATGTGATGATCGCTTTCTCCAGCGGCGGAAAGCGCATTAAAAAGAATCGAGGTGGACCGTATATGGTGATGCATGAGCAGGCCAGTGATCAGGGTCTATACAACTGGTACATCGACACGGTAATTCTTGGAACCTCCCTCACTCCAGAGTTAACCGTTGTTGAAAGTGGAAACTCCAGAGTGATGGATGCTAAAGCAATTGCAGTTCTCCCTGGAGAACTCTTAAACTACGTCCCTCCAATTCCCAGAGGGTATCGTAAGCCCTTGCCTTCTCCGGATCGAGATACACAAACGGAGGGAGCATTTCTGCGAGATTTTCTAACTTCCGATAATTTCAATGAGGTTGTACTGACTCCGTACGTGGGCAACTCGGTTACTCTGAAGAAAGAGGATTTGAGCAAACCAATCGTTGTTCTTCGATCCTTTGACAATCAGAAGATCATCTCTGCCTATGGTGGACCTTACAGCGTAGTATTTCCTGTCGCAGAACATCCTGATTTGGCAGGCCGTTTGCCTCAATTCTTATTTTTCTTACAAAAAATTGAGACACGCTGACCTCCTTTCATTTCATGCTTTTTCAACCAATCCGACTCCGCACGGTGCTCCTCATCTCCTTGGGAAGTGCCTTGCTCCTTTCGAATGCCCTGACTTGGTACATTGGTCAAAAACGCCAAGTTGAGAGCCTCCGCAACGCATACTTTGAGCGTATTTATTGGATCTCTGAATCGCTTGCCGCCAAGACAACAGAGTGGGTGGGCACCTCCAACTGGGCCCAGCTAGAGATCCACTTCACTCTTCTCGATTCACAACCAGAGTTGGTTTATGTCTTCGTTCGCAGTATGGAGAACGAAATTCTTTTTGCTTATGACGATAATCTGATTGAGGAGTATGAACCCGAGGTTATTGAGTGGGAGCCCTCTCAGACAAAGATTCTTGACACTCGTGATGCACCGAGACGAAGGACGGTAACTCAAACTGGTGACTATCAGCTCAGGGAACAGATTCTGTTGACTGATGCCCTGATTGACGAGGAAGTCCGTGGAAAAGCTGGAGAAATTGTGTTTGAAGCTCGTCGCCAGTTGGTTTTTTGGGGAGAGGCCGTTGGAGTCATGCACATTGGCTTGTCTCAGCAACCTCTAGACAAGGCCGTTGCAGAAAACCAACAATCACTCCTGATGATTGAAGCACTTCTAATATTGTTTGGGCTGATTATTTCTGTAGTGGTAGCACGTCGTGTTGCCACTCCGATTCAGCAATTAACCACCCGCCTAGCATTACTCAAAACAGATTCTCTGAGGAACAGTGACTCTCTGCAGCAGTTCGAAGCTCAACTCCGAGATCTTGAATTAGCTGATATTCCCGCAAACACTTTGGAATCCCACCAGCTCGTCAACGCTTTCCAACATCTTCAAAACCAGCTTTTGTTGCAAATTCAACTGATTCAGGAGTCAGCGACAGACTTGCAAACTAGTCACGAAGAGTTGAAACAGGCCTATGAAGAACTACAGCAGATGCAGCAACAGCTCGTCCAATCGACCAAGATGGCTTCGATGGGAGAAATGTTGGCGATGATTGCTCATCAGTGGCGCCAACCATTGGCCACTATTAACGTGATCGCAGCCTCCATCAAATTGGAACAGCAGCTTGGTAATGCCACCACGGAGGGGACACTTGAGAAGTTGAAAAAAATTCAAGATACTACTTCCTTTCTTTCTCGAACGATCAATGATTTCCGGGATTTCTTTCGGCCAGACCGTCAACGTGCATTCGTACAACTCAACGAGTTGGTCCAACGTACCGTCGAAATCATCGGATTATCTCTGCAAACACAGGACATCGAACTGGTCGAGGAGTTTGGCGAACTACCCCAGTCGGAACTGTTCCCGAATGAAGTCCAGCAAGCATTGATCAACTTGTTGAAAAATGCTGAAGAAGCGTTGAAGGAAAGCGGAATAAATAAAAAGAGGCTTATCCTGCGCACCTACGCTCAGCAGGATAAACAAATACTAGAAGTGCAGGATAACGCTGGAGGTATACCTGAGGAGGTGATTGATCAAATTTTCTTTCCTTATTTTTCAACAAAAAACAAACTTAATGGTACCGGTTTGGGTTTGTACATGAGCCGGATGATCATTGAAGACCATCTTGGTGGCAAGTTGACTGTGGCAAACAAAGATGGTGGAGCGTGTTTTCGAGTGGAACTCAATGAGCGATTACCAGAAAATGCTGAGCAAAACATAATGACTGAGGCGCAAACAACAAATTTCAACTTGTCAACGGAACAGCCAGGATCTCTGCTTAACTATCCGAAAAAGGTTGCATCTCAATGATGAACAGTATCGAGAAACTGATCTCTGTGTCGAAGGGAGTCAGCCTGCTCTACGTAGAAGATGATCGGACGTTGCAACAGGAAACAGTGCATTTGCTGAGAAATTTCTTTGAAACAATTGATCTGGCCCAAAATGGTGAGGAAGGACTGGAGTTGTTCGAGCTTGGAAAGTACGAGATTATTATCACAGACATCAATATGCCAAAGATCAATGGAGTGGAAATGGTGAAAGCCATTCGGCGGAAGGATCGGCATCAGATGATCATTGTGATCTCCGCCCATGACGAACCCCACTACCTGATCGACCTGATCAACGCAGGGGCCCAGTACTTTCTCAGTAAACCCATTGATCTTACAGAATTAATTTCGATTCTCTACGAATTCTGCGTAGAGCATCAACAACGAGCTGCTAGTTTATCAAAAAAGGAATGAACTGGTATAGATCACCTCAAAACCGATATCCCACACTAAGCCCATACTCCGTCAGTATCACTTTCGCCTTCTCTGTCTCCCCACTCAGTTGAGGAACCTCGATCTCGTATTCAAGGCTTGTCCCCTGATAATAAATTCCTACATCCCACCTTCCACGACTAACTCCTATGTTTGCCAATACACCGCCCCCAACCGATTCTGTGCTTTTCAGCTTTGTGGAATCGACTGTTGAGTTTGTTTTGTCAGTATCAGTTGTTTTGACAGAACCATCTGCACTCATTGGGATTCGAGCCGTCAAACCCAGCAGCAACTGGTAATCTGTGAATAGCTGGACACCCGTATATTCAACACCAGCTTCCAGAATATGAGCGTAGAAAGCTCCATCGTTTTTTCTGCTGAGGGTTGCGTTGTCCTGAGTTTCCTCGATAGTTGCCGCAAAATAATTATAACCTGCAACGATTCGTAGAGATTCTGTCACTGGTGACAGGAGAGAGAGTCCGAGTCCACTGGTTTGTGGATCTTCCTCGTTGAAACCGTTCACTTCTGCAGAACCCCCAGTGGGGATCAGGAATTGTAGTCGCACACCTACAGCCTCTGCTGTGGAAACAAACCACACAAAACAACCGAGTATGAATAATAGACCCTTCCAAGACTGGGAATTTTTCATCGCAACTTGCCCTTCCTGTGATACCTTTATTTGTTTATTTCAAAAGTCTGCAAACAATTACTGTCCAATATCTTAGCAATCTTCCTTCGTGACAACCAGAGTTTCCCTGCATACCTTGGGCTGTCGGCTCAATCATTCAGAAAGTGAGAACCTAGGACAGCAGTTGAGCCAACAAGGCTACCAGATTGTGCCTGAGGATGCTGAAGCAGATCTGTGCATTGTCAATACCTGCACGATCACAGGAGCCAGTGATTCGAAAAATCGGCAATTGATCAGATCACTCCATCGGCGCATGCCTCAAGCACAAATTGCAGTAACCGGCTGTCAGGCTCAAATGGAACCGGAAGCCATGGCAGATCTTCCTGGTGTCGGCCTTGTAGTTGGAAATGAAGCCAAGCACCAAATAGCAAACTGGTTACCTCTGTTAGATGAAGCACAAGAATTCCCAAAGATTGTGCACAACAAGATTCGACGTCTTCCTTTCTCACTACCATTACCTCTTGCCGAGGAAGGAAAAGCAGAGAGACCTCTTGGTCCAACACGTGGTCAACTCAAGGTGCAGGATGGTTGTGACTTCATGTGCTCCTTCTGCATCATCCCCTTTGCTCGTGGACGTTCACGACACCGTGAGTTTGACAACCTCTGTACAGAAGCAGAGCAACAGGTAGCTTCGGGTATTCAGGAGATTGTTCTAACGGGAGTGAACCTTGGCACCTATGACCTCCATGGACAAAATTTGGTAGATATTGTCGATTTTCTCGATTCTCTGAAAGACCTACAAAGGATCAGGATTTCTTCAATTGAGCCAACCACTGTTGACCCTGGTCTGTTGGAACGGATGGGAGATCAGAGCCATAAGTTAGTGCCTTTTCTCCACCTGCCTGTTCAATCCGGCTCCAACCGGATTCTGGAGTTGATGAAACGCCGCTACAGCTCGCTCGACTATGCCCGTGAAGTCGAGCGCGCTGTCCAGAAAATCCCAGATCTTTGCGTAGGCACAGATGTCATGGTGGGATTTCCCGGTGAAGGTGAGTCGGAGTTTAAAGAGACGTTGAATTTGCTAGCGAACCTGCCAATGAGTTATTTGCACGTTTTCCCCTTCTCTGAGAGGGCTGGGACTCCAGCAACCAGGTTGTCAGCCAAGGTTTCTCCAGAAGATAAGCGAGCACGGGCTGCCCAACTGCGTGAACTCAGCAAAAGATTGCGTCATCAGTTTATGCAGCGTTTTATTGGGACTAGTCGTGGTGTCTTGCTGGAAAAGACCAAACCGGACGGTCGACAAGGTGGCTATACGGACAATTACCTACGCGTTCAACTGAACTCTACCAAGCACAAAGGCATACACAGCAATCGACTCATTCCGGTTCAACTGGAGAGTATTCGGGGAGATGTCCTAATGGGAACACCTCTCGCCTCTGTTGAAACACCTGCTCATTGATGGACCTCTCTCATCTCAACTCCCAGCAACATCAAGCGGTCACCTCCACCAAAGGTCCTATTCTAGTGCTAGCCGGTGCTGGGAGTGGCAAAACCAGGGTAATCATTCAACGCATCGCCTGGTTGATCCAAGTCGAGCAAGTTCTACCAGCAGAAATTTTGGCAGTGACTTTCACCAACAAAGCTGCCCGTGAAATGAAGGGGCGGCTCAAAGAAGAACTGAGAGGAAAGCAAAAGGGAGTGCAGTTGAGCACCTTCCATTCCTTAGGTGTTCAGCTACTGCGAGAGCACATTGATCAACTGGGATATCGTTCAAACTTTGTGATCTATGACACCCAAGATCAGCAGTCTGTGATCAAAGGAATCATGGAAGATCATGATTTGGAAGATTCCGGTTTGATTGATGCCAAAGGGGTTCACTACGAGATTGGACAAGCAAAAAATCGAGGACTTGGTCCAGATCATTTTCTTCAGCAGAAGAACTCGACCAGGAGCACCCAGGTTGGACAAGTCTTTGCGGAATATCAACGCGTTCTCAAAGGCTGCAATGCGATCGACTTCGATGACATCTTGCTACTGACCCTGAAGCTCTTTGAGGAACACTCTGAGGCCATGGAACCCATCCGAGAGCGATATCACTATCTGATGGTTGATGAGTATCAGGATACCAATCGTGTTCAGTACCAGCTGATGTGTCATCTGTGCCAGCGTCATCGCAATCTATGTGTAGTGGGTGATGACGACCAGTCGATCTACGGATGGCGTGGAGCAGATGTCCGCAACATCCTTGATTTTGAACAGGACTTCCCAGAAGCCAAGATCATTCGCCTGGAACAGAATTACCGTTCTACACCAACAATCCTCAAGGCTGCCAATCAGGTCATTTCGCAAAACCCACAAAGAATGCCAAAGGAGCTCTGGTCTCAAAAGCCAACCGGTTTGCCCCTGGAATGGATCGAGGGCAAAGATGAGACCGAAGAATTAGAGTTGGTAGCCCGTCGGATTAAGATTCAGGTGCTGAGGCACGGACGCGCCCACTCAGATTATGCGATCCTTTTCCGCTCCAATTTCCAGTCCAGACTGATTGAAGAAACTTTGCGAGATTCCGGGATTCCTTACCAAGTGATTGGGGGCACCAGTTTTTATGAACGCAAAGAAGTCAAGGATGCCTTGGCCTATCTGAAGGTGATTCATAACCATTCTGATGAGGTAAGCCTCCATCGGATCATCAATTATCCTCGTCGAGGAATTGGTAAGACCTCTCTGATTCAGGCCAACTACTACTGCCAGTTACTGGGAAAACCACTCTTTGAAATCTGCAAACAGGCACGGCAACACTCTAGAATTCCAACTGAAGCTGCAATGAGCATGGAGTCGTTCGCACGGATGATTTTGCGCTATCAGCAGCGTTTTCAACAAGAACCACTTGGGGAAGTCTTACGTGATTTGCTATCAGATGTAGGGCTGATTCGTGATCTGGAGACACAAAAAATCGATCCGAAGACAAAAGAAAAGCGGGTTGGCTTTGTGCTGGAATTGATGCGAGGATTGGATCGGTTTGTAGAACAGAATCCTGAAAAACGTCTGCGAGACTACCTGGAGCGAGTGATGCTGTTTACCCAGAATGACCGGGAAGAAGATTCGGCCAGCAACCAAGTAACCCTGATGACTCTCCATAGCGCCAAAGGCCTTGAGTTCCCCTATTTGTTTCTAGTGGGAATGGCAGAGGGTATCTTCCCCAACCAACGAAGTCTTGATGAAAGTGGTGAAGAAGAGGAACGACGACTCTGTTATGTAGGCATTACGAGAGCTCGAGAAGAGCTAACCCTCTCAATGGCTCGTCGACGCAAGCGCTATCGAGAAGAGATTTCACAAACCATGTCGCGCTTTCTCAATGATATCGATCCTTCCCTATTTCAAGTAGCTCCAGGAGGCAAAATGGATGTAGTTCAAAAGGCGCTGCAAAAAAAGCAATCAAGGGCAGATTTTTTTCAACAACTACGGCGTCTTCAGTAGATTTTCTCTGTTTTTTCACTTTACACTCGTTGTAACTCAGGTGAGGGTAGGCGTTAACTTTTTTCCTCAATCATCACATTTATAATCTAGCGGAGAAACATGTCGATTCGTGTTACTGTCTGGGGTGAAAATGTTCATGAACAAACCAGCAAGGTCGTCCAGAAAGTCTACCCCATGGGCATGCACAACTGCATTGCTGATGCGCTCAATGAAGACCCAGAAATTCAGGCTCGAACTGCCACACTGCAGGAGCCCGAACATGGTTTGACCGAAGAAGTGCTGCAACAGACTGATGTGCTCACCTGGTGGGGACATGCAGCTCACAGCAAGGTGGAAGATCAGATCGTTGATCGTGTTCAGGCTCGAGTACTCGAAGGGATGGGCCTATTGGTGCTGCACTCAGGGCATTATTCCAAGATCTTCAGGCGACTGTTGGGAACAACCTGCTCTTTGATCTGGCGAGAAGCTGGAGAAATGGAACGGGTTTGGGTCTGTAATCCCGGACACCCCATTGCACAGGGATTGGGACGCTATTTTGAAGTTTCTCAGACAGAAATGTACGGCGAACCTTTCCAAGTACCAACTCCCCATGAGATGATCTTTAGCAGCTGGTACCAAGGAGGCGAAGTCTTCCGTTCAGGCCTGACCTACCTAAGAGGAAATGGGAAAATATTCTACTTTAGCCCAGGGCATGAAACCTATCCCATCTATCATCAGCCCGAAATCCAACTGGTCCTGAAAAACGCAGTCAAGTGGGCTTGTCCTACCCCAGGACTCTGGCTGGACAACTATACTCGCAAGGCAACTCCTCCGGTTGAAGATATTCAGGAGAGAGGGCCTAAACTCCATGAACCTGGCAGCGAAGGATTACGATGATTCGCTTAGCGATACTTGGCACGGGGGGAATGGCACAGCGCCATGCCGAAGAATTTCAGAAAATCGAAGGCGTTGAATTGGTTGCCTGTGCAGACATTCATCTAACTGTTGCTCAGAAGTTTGCGAAGAAAAACAACATTCCACAGGCCTTCAGTAGCCTGGAAGGTTTGTTGGCCTTTACCGAATTTGATGCGGTGGCCAACGTCACTCCGGATCGTTTCCACTGTGCAACCACACTTCCACTACTGACCTCTGGCAAGCATATTCTCTGTGAAAAACCCCTTGCTGAGAATCATGCTGATGCCTTGAAGATGGCTGAGACAGCTCAACAGGCTGGAGTGATCAACATGGTCAACTTCAGCTATCGCAATGCCTCAGCGATTCACAAGGCGCATGAACTGATTCAGGCTGGAAAGCTCGGTCACATCTTGCATGTGGAAGCAAGCTATCTGCAAAGCTGGCTGGTCAGCAAGGCCTGGGGAGATTGGAAGAAGGAGGACAAGTGGCTCTGGAGACTCTCCACTCAACATGGAAGCAAGGGTACTTTGGGAGACATTGGTGTCCACATCCTTGACTTTGCAACTTATCCGATCGGTCCCTTGTCAAGCCTTCACTGTACACTCCAGACCTTCCCAAATGTCAAAGGCACACAAATGGGAGAGTATACTCTGGATGCCAATGACTCCTTTGTGATCAGTGTTCGCTATGCCAATGGCGCTCTGGGGACTGTCCATTCCTCCCGTTGGGCGACAGGCCATGACAACACCGTGGCGCTGCGTGTCTTCGGTAGCGAGGGCTCCCTGCGCATCGATCTGGACAAGTCGATGACGACCTTGGAATGGTGTGTGGGTCCAAATATCGACGAAGCCAAGTGGGAGGTACTGGAATGTGGCAGTGTACCGAACATGTACCAGCGCTTCATCCAGAGCATTCAAAGCGGTGTGAACGACCAACCTGATTTTGCCCGTGGTGCCGAAATCCAGGAATTGCTGGATCTTTGTGAGCAATCAGCAGTTGCAGACCAATAAATTCTACTGAATGCTGTTAGTCTGAAAACTTTGTTTGAAAAATGTTTGGATTCGGCTTCATGAGTCTTTCACCTGACCCCACCCTCCACCTCCGGGGGTTTCAATACGGAAGCGGTCCTGTGATTGAGCTTGGATCTCATTCTTACCCCCAAGATTTAGCGCTGGACCGTTCTTACGTAGAAAGAGGTTACGACCGCACCGCCCGTCTTTGCCTCCAGCCATGCCGTAGGGTGCGTGGCTCCTTCTTTCAGAAAGGATTGCGACCTGCAGCTTCTCCAAAAATTCCAGTTCCCGCACCAAACCATCCCCCCCGTTGAATTCGCCTTTTCCACCAGATCCCTTCCGGATTGAAAACTCTCGCAACAAAACCGGATAGTGTCGTTCCAGGATTTCAGGATCGGTGATGCGAGTGTTGGTCATATGGGTGTGCACTCCGGACTGACCATGCCAGCTTGGGCCAGCACCGGCACCACCACCAATTGTCTCGTAGTAACCGAAACGTTCGTTACCAAAGGTCAGGTTGTTCATGCAGCCCTGGGAAGCGGCGCACGCTCCGAAGGCCTTGAGAATCACGTCGGTGATGCGCTGTGAGGTGAGCACATTGCCTCCGACCACGGCGGCCTCTTCAGAGGGAGAAAGGAGAGAACCGTTGGGGATGCGAATTTTGATGGAATTCAGACAACCCTGATTCAGCGGCATGTCCTGATGAATCAGGCTTCGCAAAGCATAGAGCACTGCTGAGTAAGTGACAGCCTTGGGTGCGTTGAGGTTGCCCCAGAGTTCCGTGCCAGTTCCTGCAAAATCGAAGCAGGCACTGCCGTCACGACGATCAATGGTCAAGGCAAGACAGATTGGTGAGCCGTCATCCAGATAGTCCACTGCGTAAATGGTCCCAACTTCTGGCAGATTTTTGCCAACTGAGAGTTGCTGTAACATCAGCCGGACGGACTCTTCCGCATTGTCCTGGATGTGTTTCATGTAGGCCTGCACGACTTCCAGTGACCAGTGTTCGACCATCTCCTGAATCAGGTCAATACCGCGCTGGTTAGCAGCCACCTGGGCCTTGAGGTCGGAAATGTTGTCCGCCAGCAGCCTCGTTCCAGCAATCGGCAATTCTCCAGGGAGTCGGGGAATTCGAGCTGGGGCCTCCAGCAACTCCGTAATCCCTGCTTCGTTGAAAATCCCATTCTCGACGAGCTTGAAACTCTTCAAACAGGCCCCTTCTTCGGCCAACGTACGAGAGAAGGGAGGCATCGAGCCAGGAGTGATTCCACCGATGTCAGCATGATGTCCACGACTTGCTACATAAAAGAGAGGTTGTCCATCCTGCCAACAAGGAGTGATCACGGTAATGTCGGGAAGATGACTGCCTCCAGCCTGTGGGTGGTTGGTCACCAGCACATCTCCGGGCCGCAGGTTATCACCCTGGATCCGCACCTGCTGCCGTACAGCTTCACTCATGGCACCCAAATGAACCGGTAAGTGAGGAGCATTGGCTACTAAGCCACCGGTAGAATCAAAAATCGCACAGGAGAAGTCCAGACGCTCCTTGATGTTGGTCGAGATCGAGGTGCGCTGCAGCGTTCGGCCCATCTGCTCGGCGATCGACATGAACAAGTTGCCGAAAATTGACAACTGGATCGGGTCCCGAGTAATTCCAACCTCCCGATGAGTAGGGGCCTCGACATGGATCAGCACATCACCGTATTCGCTGATTTCTGCTCGACAATCTAGCTCGATCACGATCGTCGAGGTATCCTGCAGCAGCAACGCTGGTCCGGAAATCTGATGCCCAGCTTTCAGTAATTCACAGCGAAAGACTGGGGTTTGGTGCCATCCATTCTCAAAGTAGCAGCGGGTCTGATCAATCGGTTCAGCCGGACCCTCGGATGGAGGAACCTTGAACTTCTGCAAACTTGGAGAAGGGGAGATGACACGCACACGCAAGTCATTCACCAAGATTTCTCGCTTCAGTTCAAAGCCGTATTCACGGAGATAGGTTTGTCGGAAACTCAGGGCGTAGTTGCCATCCTCTGGTTCCCTGATCATCAGGTGAGTGTCGGTTCCCTGATAGCTCAGGTTCAAAAAGTGCTGCACCTGCAAGGTGGAGGAAGACGCTCCTTGTTCCTGAAGTTCTGCAGTTGCCTGAGCTGACAGTTCAGTCAAACGTTCGGCTAGGTTGCTGGGCAGAGTGGGAGAAAGATCTCCAACCTGGGCCAGCACTTCTGCAGCTGGTTCCTGGCGTTCTGTGGTCAGATCCGCAAGCCCGATTCCATAGGCAGAGAGAATGCCGGCAAAACGATGAACGAAGACGAGGGAGATTCCTAAATCTCTTGCCAGCGCACAGGCATGTTGTCCTCCAGCTCCTCCAAAACAGGCCAGCACATGCTCCTGAATGTCGAAGCCACGCTGCACGGAAACCTCACGTATCGGCCGGATCATCGTTTCATTCGCAACACGCAGGAATCCCAAGGCAACCTCTTCGACAGTCCAACCTGATTGCCCAGTGGACGCAGTTTCATCGTTGATCTGATCGGTCAGGGATTGTAAGACAGTTCGAGCGCTAGCCCGATCGAGCGGTTCGTTTTCCTGGGGACCAAAGATTTGTGGAAAATAGTCAGGGTGCAGCCGACCCAGTACAAGATTGGCGTCTGTTACTGCCAAGTGTCCCTGCTTACGATAACAGACTGGACCCGGATGGGCTCCTGCTGATTCGGGGCCAACCTCAAAGCGTCCTTGGCGAAAGAACAGGCGGGAACCACCACCTGCAGCGACCGTACGGATGTCCAGTTGAGGGGCCTGGATACGGACACCCGCTGTTTCACTCTCACGGGTATGTTCCCAGTCTCCGCCGTAACGTGAAACATCCGTCGAGGTGCCTCCCATGTCGAAGCCAATCACGGGCTTGCCAAGGTCCGTGGTCAGCGCATAACCCACCACTCCTCCAGCCGGACCGGAAAGAATCGCATTGCTGCCTTGAAAGCGGTCTGCGGCAGTCAGGCCTCCGTCGGATTGCATGAAGAACAGGTTGCTTTGTTCGAGTCCATCCGAAAAACCCGAGCGGAAGCTATTGAGGTATTGGCGGATGTGTGGGGTGAGATATGCAGCTACCATCGTTGTGTCACCACGTGCCACCATTTTAACCATCGGCATCACTTCGTGAGAGAGCGAAACCTGCGTAAAGCCAAGTTCTCGGGCCAACGCTCCGACATCCTGTTCATGCTGTGGGAACGCATAGGCGTGTAGAAAAACAACCGCTACGGCTTCAATACCCGCTTGTTTAGCTTCTTCTAAGGAGTTGCAAACCTTTTCCAGGTTAGGTTTTTCAAGAATAAGAAACTCTTCACCAGTGGTACCCACAATACCGGGATGTAAATCATCCGCTCTGCGAAGTCGAACCCGCTCATCAACCTCAAGCACCTGCTGATACAGCAACTCAGGTTTGCGGATCTCCAGGTCAAAAATGCGTGGTCGGTTCTGATTGCCGATTTGCAGCAGGTCGCCAAAGCCCTTAGTGATCACAAGTAACGTCTTCGCACCTTTTCGTTCAAGCAAGGCATTCGTAGCAACCGTGGTTCCCATTCGGATCCAGTCGATATCGGACGACACGAAGCCTTCCTTGGGATATGGATGACCGGTGACTTCTTCAAGAATCCGACGGATGCCTTCGCGGGGTGCATCAGGGTAATGTGCTGGATCTTCAGAGAGTAGCTTGACCACACGAAAGCCGGGTTCTCCAGGCACCTCGGCATACACATCGGTAAATGTGCCTCCACGGTCGATGGAGAAGCGGAAGGAATTCGCCATTTGTCTATGAAACACGAAAAGGTTGGATGAGTAGCTGGAAGTCTGCTTGAAAAAATATCAAAGGAGGGTAGCTCAATTCTCAGAAGAATCAAATCAAGGAATTCGTTACACTCCAAGAGGCTTTGGAAGAATTATGGAGAAAGAAAATGGCAACATTCAAATGCATTTATTCAACGAAAATCAACCAGATATTCAGGAAAATAAGGGAAAGTATTTTCTGACTTCAGCTGGTTGTATTCTTGATCAGAATCCGTGATCTCAATTTCAAAGTCAGCTTCATCAGCCTGAATCATCAGTTCTTTCAGCAGTAATCTGAGCTCCTGCTGCACTGAAATGTGAGAGCGATAGTTAATGAGATTGTGTAGCTGGGCCGAATCTGCCTGTAGATCATACAGGTAAGTTCCTGTATATAGACTTGCCGCGCTGTCGCTCCAAGGATCTCCATTACCAGTTACACCGTATAGCCACTTTTCTGTCCGAACGGCACGGCCTATCTGAGTTTCGCTGATTTGAATCAAGGCGGCATTATTCCAGCTTGGATGTGTCTCGTAGCACAGTGGCAGCAGTGATTTACCATGAAGATCTTCAGGAATATTTAATTGATGAAGGTCGAGAATTGTTGGAACAATATCAACTAAGCTTACGATTTGTCTGACAGTGCGAGAAATCAGAAAATCTCCGCCTGTGAAAACTAGTGGAATGTGAGTAGCACTATCATGGGGAGTCCTCTTGTATTCATCATTTCGGGTCTTGAATTGGTTGCCATGATCTGAAGTAAAGATCACGTTGGTGGATTCAAACAGATTCAAACTGGCTAGTGCATCAATCAAACGACCATATGCTTCATCAATCCGTTTGATCATTCCGTAATATCCAGGCAGATGCATGTAGGTAGAACCACTTAGAGCTTGCAAATCCAAGGGAATCCAGGAATTTCGATATCTTTCTTCATATCCATGAGGGGCCGGATAATTATCAAGATGATTTTGATGATGTGGCTCAAGCAAGGAAATGAAGATAAAAAATGGTTTGTTTTGATTCTCATAGACATAACGAATCGCGGCATCTACAACTGCATCAATACGGTATCCGGGTAAACGAACTTCTTCATTATTGGAATCGTACAGGCGTGTGTCATAGGAATTGGAAACGAACTCAAGGAGGTTGGCAGCAAGCCAAAACTCATAGCCGCCTCTTTCTGGTTTGATTACACTTCCAAATGAGTCTGGATTACCAAGATGCCACTTACCAAAATATGCTGTTTGGATATGATTTGCCTCTAGAGTTTTAGCGATTGTCCATTCGGATAGATCTAGAGGAATTTTATTGCGGAAACAACCTGTTTTCGTTGCAAATTTTCCAGTTTGCATCACAGATCGAGCTGGACCGCATACAGGTTGAGGTGTAAATGCATTTCGAAAATTGATCCCTTTGGCTCCATAATAATCTAGATTGGGAGTCAAACCTGATGGGTTGCCATTAGCTCCGAGAGTATCTCCTCTTTGCTGATCAGTGAAAAAAACAATAGTGTTTTTCATAAATTTTTATTCTTAGAAATAATGCTATCAAGAGAAATTAGGCAGTTTATTGCTGTTGTTGAGAGCAAAAGTATAAACAGTGCGTCACAACGTTTAAATATTTCACAACCATCCGTCAGTAAAACACTTCAAAACCTAGAGTATGAACTTGGTGTCCAACTTTTTGAACGATCAATACGTGGAGTGAACTTAACACCAGAAGGTGAAATTTTATATGAGCATGCGTTAAAATTGCTAGAAGAAGAAGGCAAGGCCCTGGTTGAAATCAAAAGATTGAAAGAAATTAAAAATAGGAATCAAATTACGATTGGAGCGGGCCATGCTTGGAGTACAGTGTTACTCCCAAAAATTCTTGCGGAATATCAAAGAAACAATAATCATGTCTTTATAAATATAAAATACGGATCTGTTACAACGCTGCGTGATAAATTAATTAAAGATGAAATCACGCTCATATTAGGAGCTGAACCTAATTATCAAAAAATCCAAAAGCCAGTGCGCTATCGTGGATTGCTTCCGCTCTCACAAATTGTTTACGCCCATAAGTCTCATCCAATTTTCAAAAGCGAAAAACCAGTGAAGGACTTAACAAAGTATCAGTGGATTTCTTGGGGCAACGAAACTTACGACAATAATGGTGTCAAAGAATTTTGCATAAGAAATCAAATTCAAAATCCAGTATATGCTCTGGAAACCACATCAATCTATTTGGGTATTCAATTGACGGTTCAGGGCGAATACATCCTCAGACTACCTTCGATGATGAAAAAGATTTTGCAGAGCCATGAAATTTATCCTGTTAAGGTTGAGCCTCTAATCAGTTATACAACCGGTGTTCTGTTTAAAGAATCAACTTTAACAAATCGTAGTGTGGCTCACCTCTACGAAAATATCGTCTCTTCTGCCGAACAACTCAGAGATTCAGATCTGTAGTCTAGTAAAGGCTTCTGGTGGCGCTTGATTCCATTTCATCAATTGAGAAATATACTCAGTCATCGTTGATTCAGTTTTCGAATCTTTGATCATCGTTTGCTGTTTTGGATCATCAATAATATTATAGAGTCTAGTATCATTCTCTATCATGCAGCCGGGACCATAATACTGATGAATTGGAGAACGTTGAACTACAGGAACTTTTAGTAAGGGTACTCCTTTGGAGAAGTCAAATGGCTCGTTCAACATTGCGTGCTGTAATTCATCAACTGAAAAATGTTGACGAATATGAGTTGGCATTAAGGTGTATTGAAAAATTTCCTGTTGCATCAAGTCAAAAGGATATCTGTGGTAGGTATACTCTCCATTAGTTACATTCACAGCACCACCAAAATATCCATAAATCAGAGCTTCTCGATGATTGAAGCTCTCTGCATCGACTCTGAGTAAAGATTGACCCTGACACTCCGATGGAGGATCAACCCCAAAAAAGTCTAAAATCGTAGGACAGATATCGATCGTCTGTGTCAGTGAATTACACTCTTGTGATTGATTTTGATTTGGATGGTAGAGGAAGAAGGGAATGTTGACGATTTCCTGGTACATATTCATTCTGTTTTTAGCCCAGAAATCGTGCTCACCTAGTAAAAACCCATGATCTGTAGTTACCACTAAGCCGGTGTCAGCCCAAAGATCATTTTGATCAAAATAATCTAAAACACGACCCAGTTGCTCATCACATAATTCAAGGAGTGCAAAATAATTTGACCTTAGCTCGTTATATTCGTCTTCGAGTTCCTCAACTCTTCCATATTTTGGCCAATCCCTAATTCCCCCTTTCCAATTGGTTTGGTAATTATTCCGAAAACGCATTGGTGCAGTGAAAGGTTCATGTGGGTCGAATGTTTCAATCTGCAATAGCCAGTTGTCTGCTTCATGGTTGTTTTCTAGAAATTCAATTCCATGATTGAAGCATTGAACACATGGGTAATCTTCATCTGTGAGTAAATACTCTCTATTGATGATATTGTTTCTAAAGTAATTTCTATTCTCCGTTGATAGCTGATTGGAGTCATATTTCTCTTTCAGGCGTTTCCAAGGTGGCTTTACCATTGCCTTCCATGCATCACCCTCCTGCCCTCTAATGAATTCGTAACTGTCATAGCGATTATGATAGGTAAGGCCACCATCTTCCCAATAGTGATAATGATCGCTTACTAAATGGCTGTAGACATTATTTTTGAAAAGAATTTCAGGAAAGGAGTTATCAAAGGGCTCCAACGGACCCCAACTTCTGTGTAAAAAACTTAGCCGACCAGTATGCATATCCCGGCGAGCTGGCATACAAGGTAAACTTCCAACATAGTGTTTATTGAATGTCTGAGCCTTCTCTGAAAGCCGTTTAAAATTTGGTGTATTAATTTGTCCACCATAGGGAGAAAGGAGATGACGATTAAGTGAATCAAACAAGATGAAGACAAGTTTCATTGACTATCCTTTTAAATGATAAGCTAAAATTCATTTCACAGAACCAGCGGTTATTCCTCTCACAATATAGCGATTTGCAAAGATTGTAAGTAATAGCCCAGGTACTAATGAAACCAGTGAGCCTGCCGCCATTTCTCCATATCTTACTTCGTATTGTTGAGCATAGGTGGCTACTGAAACAGGGACAGTCTGTGTTGCTTTTGCAGAAAGGTTGATAGATATCATGAAGTCATTCCAGCTGAAGAGAAAAATAATTATTGCCGCTGTGAACAAACCAGGTAATAGCAAGGGTAGAAAAATTTTAAAATAAGTTTGATAATTGGACGCGCCATCAATTACTGCAGCTTCCTGAATTTCATGAGGAATCTCTTTCATATAGTTAGTAATGATAAAGAGTCCTAATGGTAAATTTATTGTAGCATGAGCAATGATGAGTGCACTGTAAGAATTAAACAAACCAAGTGAATTTGCTAAAACAAACCAGGAGCCAATGAATGTAATGGGTGGTATCATGTGGAACACTAACAACCATCCAAAAATAATAATTCCCACCCATTTTTCGATTTTTAATCGCGTCAGTGTGAATGACGCGAGTGAGCATACGATCAGCACAATAAGTGTAGAACTCAATCCAATAAATAAAGAATTTAGGATATCATTACTAAATGTAGATTCTTTCGATGCAAACAATTTAATGAAATTCCCATAACTAATAGGTGAAACAATATTAGTCATGAGAATATCAATTTGGCGTTTAAACGCTAGGCTAGCAATCCAACCAAATGGAAGCAAGAAAATGAATGAAAGAATCACTAATAGTGAATGTGATAAGAATCTAGTCATGCGCGTTCAATCTCAGCTTTATATAAATTTTCTGAACAGCATACATGATAAGAATAATTAAGATAAGAGTGGTTACAGACATTGCCGAACCCAGACCAATATTGTCAGACTCAAAATATGTTTCATAAATAGAGAAGCTGACAACTTCCGTAGCAGTTCCAGGCCCACCTTGAGTTAGCAGATAAATTTCATCGAAAACTTTGAATGACATTATAAATCTAAAGAGACTCGCTACAATAATTGTAGGCATAATCAATGGAGTGATTAGATAGTAAGCCTCTTTCAGAAAGTTTGTTCCATCAACTAAGCCTGCTTCAAGTATGTCTTTCGGAATTCCTTCAATGGCTGTAATTAACAAAATAACTGAAAAAGGAGTCCAGTGCCAAATATCAAGAATAATAATAGATATGAAAGCAATTTTAGGATCTCCCAACCAATCAATTGGCATTATTCCGAGGTATGAAAGTAAGTAATTGAAAAGTCCAAAATCAAAACCATACATCAACCGCCAAATTGAGCCAATCACAATTGGCGGCAAAAGTATTGGCAGCATGAAAATCGATAGATAGATAATCCTATATTTAATTTTATTGAGAACAATTGAAATTACGTAGGCAATTGAAATCTGAATTATGACTGTAATTAGAGCAAACTGAATAGTATTTTTAACACCAGGAATATAAAATTTATTCTCAACTAAATCAAAGAAGTTTTGAAAACCAACTCCTTCATATAAATAACCACCACTCCATGTAACTTTGAAGAATGATGTATAGATAAGGCTTAGCAGAGGGATGATTGTTAGAAAAAACAGAAGTAAGCATAGTGGTGCTAGGGATAAAACATTCCAATACCTGTCAGTTTCTTTTAAACGATTTTCCATAGTTTTACTCAAAGGGCGCATGAACCGCCCTAGTTTGTTTACTATTTGAGCTTGGGCAGCATTCCAGTCTTCATACCGTTATCGGCAGTTATTTTATGTAATTCTTCAGCTGCCTGATTCAAGCCATCAACAATTGATATCTCACCTGCAACAATTTTATTCAGGTAAAGATTCGTAATGGCTGTTGACTCTACTGCGGTTACTGTCGGTGCAATAAACTTAGCAACTTCAGAGTTTTGTCTAAGAGCTTCAATGAATCTAAATCGATCTTCTTTCGCTATTGGAGAATAAATCAGATCACACCTTACTGGTACAGCACCATTTTCTGTGTATTTGATCTGATTTTCTTTTGTTACAAGCCATTTAAGAAATTTCAGAGCTGCCTTTTGATGTTCTGGCTTCACGTTCTTTGGGATGTGTGCCTCCCAGTGTCCAAGACTGCTTGCGCTCCCATTGGGCCCACTTGGAATCAAGGCAGCACCCATCTTACCAATTACAGCAGATTTTTCCTCATCATCCATTCCTCCCCAAGCTGCGATAACAGCGATTGCATGAGCTGCTTTACCCGTTCGTAAGTACTGAATCATCTCTCCTTGACCAATTGAGTGAGCATTTGGATGGCCAACTTTGTCTCGGATTTCCAGATACTTCTCCAAGGCTTTTCTATTGTTTTCGCTGTTGAAAACGATACTGAAATCTCCATTCTGAGGGTCCTTGTAAACGGCGCCACCGTGGCTAAACATGTATGGACCAAAATTATAGGTTACGGCACCACGTTCCGATCTCTGAATCATTCCATACATTCTTGGAGGATTGTGAAATTCAGCTGCGTTTTTAATCAAATCATCCCATGTCTTTGGAGGTTGTAGTCCCTTCTCTTCATACAAGTCTCTTCTATAGTATAGAACCTGTACATTGCCATTTACTGGAATACCAATAAACTCACCATTCTTTGCATCAAATGATCTGGTTTCATAATTCCAATAGCTAGTGTCTTGGTAACCGCAGATTCCACTATCTAATTTAAAATCTGGATCGATATCGTTGAAATTAATAAATTCTCCACTATTGGCATAAGTAGCCATAAATTCAGTCGAAGTAATGACGATATCGTATATGGCTTCTGGTGATCTAATACTATTCCTTATTTTTTCTGACATTCCTGGATAGGGTGTCACATCGAGTTCAATAGTTTCTCCCGTTTCCTCCTCATACATGACAAGCGTTTTACGAAATCCATCAAACCATGGCGACTGATTAATCAGCATATTTAATTTTGCAGCAGTTGCAGTTGAAGCCAACAGACAGACTGCTAGTAATGAAATAAGTCTCTTCATGACCTTTTCCTTTCTTCGATTAAAAAACAATTAAACAACGAAATACCACTATAATGGCTTTGCATTGTTTGACTCAAAACGAGTTTCTACCATCTATCAGAATCTTTGTATTATATTTTAATATTATAACGTTATAATTTAATTTTTAATAATTAAATTATTTTTATGATAGAATTGAGCGTTATTTTTGTCATTTAGATACTAAATTAGTTCTTACGGTGAATTTAAAATTAAATCTCTTTTGTAATTGGCTTATTTTAAAAAAAAATATTTATTTTTCATAGACTCTCAGATCCGCAACAAAGATTAGTTTCTTTAATGACTCGATGATTCGAATTCAAGGATTTCATTATGATTCGAATGAAGCAAATATAAATTAGTGTTGGCTCTCAAAAAAATCTACTTGTCCACTTTCAAGGGAATACTCGGCTCCGACAATCCAAAGAGAACCACTATCATAAATTTCTTCCAGGAAAGAAGATCCATGTCGCAACTGATTGACAGACATTCTTACATTGGATCGGATTGCCCGTTCAAGCAGGTGTTCGTGAGTGAGATCGGTCCGAATTTCTGATAAGGGTTCCACTGCAGGACGAATACGCTCCACAATCGAACGCAGATGCTGAGAGCGACTGGCTTGGGGTTGACGGATTTGATTTAACGTCGCTGCGACAGCCCCACAGCGTGTATGTCCTAGCACGACGACCAAGGGAGTCTGAAAGGTCTCTACCGCAAACTCAATACTCCCTATTTGGGAAGGGGCAACAATATTTCCAGCGATTCGAATCACAAATAGATCCCCAAGTCCTTGATCGAAGACAATCTCAGCTGGAACTCTTGAATCTGAGCAACCCAAAATGATGGCAAAGGGCGTTTGACCATCCACCAATTCATTTCGGCGGCGTGTGTCATTGTTATTATAGGTTGATTGTCCTTCCACAAAACGCTTGTTGCCTTCCTGCAACCGCATCAGCGCCTCTTGGGCTGTAAGCATTTGAATTTCCTTTCATTCCTTCGAGTGAATGCAATAGAGATCCGTTTGATTGGCTTTCCCAGATCTGACTATAACCGTCAAATGAGTTCGTCTCAATTCGAGTCTGAGGAATATTTCGGTGACTATCCTAGTGAAACCAATCCAAACTCCGAACCGCCTCACATTTAGAGATTATCCATAAATAGACATGATCTTGTTCAAAGTGATCATTGCCGCAGCCAAGCTAGTCAAAGCCTAGTAGGAGCGGTCAGTTTCTTCATACTTAGGAATCGACTTTTGAAAACGATTGAACCAGGAGTTGAGTCAACTCGAAGGCCCATCTTCGCGCCTTGAACTTGGGATTGGTCTCCATCTCTTTTTTCTCTGCCCCTCGTGGGCGGATGTGTGGAGTGAAGCCATGGCACTGGACGACTTCCTCTTTGCCGACGTACCCTGCATCCAGGCCCAAGTTCCGCTGCGTTGCTGACGTCGGTGAAACGACGACTGCTTTAAGTAAAGGCTCCAGAGCCACGCTGTCATGCGGGTTGGCTGCACTGACGAGTAGCGAGATCGGGATGCCATTCTTGTCGACGAGAACATGTCGTTTTGAGCCTTTCTTTTTCCCGATCCGTCGGGTTTGGACCAGCGGGCTCTCTGGCCAGTGGTGCTTCGATGCTTGCACTATCTGCCGCTTGCCAAGCCTAGGAGATTCCTTGCAGTTCCTCGTATTCGGCCAGACCTCGCTGCCAAATTTTCGTAAACACACCGGCCATACTCCATTGCTGGAACT
>NYTS01000095.1 GCA_002683655.1 Deltaproteobacteria bacterium | reverse complement strand
GGATGAGCACAGGGAGGACATTGCATCGTTAGTTCTCCAAATTTCGGAGATTACTTCATTTGTCTAAACGACGCAACTGCGCCAACCCCCCTTTCGGACTGGAAACTCATAATTCACCTCGGCATATATTTTTTGTGCGTCTTCACTGACTAAAAAACGCATTAGCTTAATTGCATCCTCTCTGTTTGGAGCATATTTTGTGATCGCCATGCCACTGATATTTACATGGGTTCCACGATTTTCTTGATTAGGAAATAGCAGTTTAACACTCCTAGCCCACTCTTGCTGCTCTGGATCAGCCATCATTTTTCCAAAATAATAACTATTTCCAAGAGAAATATTACACTGACCCGCGTAGATAGCCTTCACTTGTGCTCGGTCATTACCTTGAGGTCTACGAGCTAAATTTTCTTTGACTCCTTTGAGCCATAATTTGGATTCTTCTACTCCATGATGAGCAATCATAGAGGCGATCAAATCTATATTGTAATCGTGCTTACCACTTCTTGAGCAGATCCGACGATTCCATTTTGATGTGGTCAGTTCCTCGTAAGTTATTTCGTTTTCTTTCACTCTCTCCTGAGATGCATAGATAAGCCGAGCCCTGATTGTCAGGCCAAACCAATTTCCAGTAGGATCTTTATAGGCATTAGGAATTGCTTCTTCTAAAGTTGAATCCTGAATTGACTGAGTCAGCCCCAATTCTTGAGCTTCAACCAATCTTGTGAAGTTGGAGGTTTGTAGCAAATCAGCAGGGGAATTCCTATCCTCCATTTGTATTTTTTGAATTAAGCCCTTTGAAGCAAAAATTGTGTTCACCTCAATCCCTGTCTGTTCTGTGAACTTTTCGAACAGAGGTTTTACTAGAAAAGATTGTCTGTAGGAGTAAACATTTACCTCTGCAGATAAAATCATGGGAATTACAAAGAAAAAGCTCAGGAAGCAAATTTTGAAAAATTTCACAATAGACCTCAGAATGAAATATTTTTTGAAAGGAAACATGCTTCTCGAAAAAAATCCTGAAGCAAGAAGATTTTAAGAAGCTAATACAAGAAATAAACAAGTGTAAATTAACTTTATTAGTACATGCTAAAATTTATCTTTTTTTTCAACTAGAGTATAGGCATTCGATCTTTCTTGTTTTTTTTGATCCTAAGTGTATAAAATTTCCTTACCTGCTGGATATCCAGCCATTTCAACAGAATACTGCTCAATGAGTAGTTTTCTAATTACGCAGATTGCAAGGTCCTTACGCCGTTTAATCCGTCCACCTGGCTGAATCGTCACCTAAAACGCATCAGTTCCTGTGGGATAAGATCTACTGTTCGAGGGCAAGGGTAATCTGTTTTGGGTTGGTGTTTCTGGAGTTACTGGGCTAATCCAAGTAGCGTTTCCCAACCCGTTTCGCGGTTTTTCTATGGAAGGACTTGCTGTACGGGAAAGGCAACACAGACCGGGTTCCGATTGCAACAAGCTTTAGAGTTTGAAGGTAGTTGGTAAGGGGCAGGTGGGCTTGGCATCCCATGTGGGATGCTTCGTGTTGTGGGATTCAGGCCTGGAGTCACTCAACAAATGGACGCAACAGGTCGTCTTTCGAGAGAAATAAACGTGAATATATACGTGGGAAATCTGGCTTATAGTGTCACCGAAGAACAATTGCGAGAAGCTTTTGGACAATTTGGTGAAGTAGACAAAGTCTCGATTATCATGGATCGCATGACCAACCGTTCCAAAGGATTTGGTTTCGTGGAAATGCAAGATGATTCTGAGGCCGAAGCTGCCATTCGGGGACTTAACGAGCAACCCATTAATGGACGCGCTGTCAGGGTAAATGAGGCTCGACCTCGTGAAGAGCGCCCAAGACGTCCAGCGCCACCGCGCTGAAATTTGCGGCTTGGAAGCCGCATCGCAGTCCCCCTTTCACAGTGTATCGTCAGACTTTTGAAGATACACTGTCTTCCGCTGATTTATCTCCTCCTAGTGGATTGTGAAGAAAAATGCCGTCCTTGTCAGAGATCTTAAATTTGCTTGGCCTGCATCAACGATCTCAACTCTGAAAATTGCAAATCTAAATATTCCCGAAAACAGCAGAACTCTCATTCAAGGACCAAGTGGTTCTGGAAAAACAACCCTCTTATCTCTATTAGCAGGCATTCTATTACCCATTTCAGGGCAAACGGTTGTTCTCAGTGAAGACCTGACGAGATTAAACAGCAAAAGGAGAGATGCCTTTCGAGTGGACCACATCAGTTTTCTTTTCCAGCAGTTCAATCTGATTCCTTACCTTAATCTTATCGAAAATGTTCTACTCCCCTGTAGATTCAGCAGAGTACGCTATCAGAATGCAGGAAGCGATGAGGCTGGTTTAAAAGATGAGGCTTGCCGCTTACTCAACCTCCTAGGGTTGGAACCCGAAAAATTTTCTCATCTGACGACTCAGAAACTAAGTGTAGGCCAACAACAAAGAGTTGCTGCAGCTCGAGCACTTGTAGGAAATCCAAAACTGATTTTGGCAGATGAACCAACTTCAGCACTTGACCCTGAAAATCGATTAGCTTTTTTGGAATTAATATTTAAGCAGTGCTCAAAAAACCAATCTACCTTGATCATGGTCAGTCACGATACGTCCTTATCGGCTCAATTTGATCAAGTTATTGATCTAGATGTTTTGAATCAAGCGAACGGGTTCTGAATTGGACTTTTCAGCAGAGAGAACTGAACATGCTGCTTAAATTAGCTTGGTTGAGCATCTTGAACAGAAGGGGCACAGCCTTTTTAACGATTTTTTCCATAGCCATCAGTGTGGCGCTTTTGCTCGGTATCGAACAACTTAGAGAGAGCATGCGCAATAGCTTTTTACAGACGGTATCAGGAATCGATCTGGTAGTTGGAGCTCGTGGCGATGCAATTCCGATATTGTTATATTCAGTTTTTCGACTTGGTGAGGCAACGAATAATTTGCGATGGCAAAGTTATCTTGAGTGGACTGGAGATGAAAGAGTTGAGTGGGCTATACCGATATCACTCGGAGATTCCCACAAAGGGTATAGAGTTTTGGGTACCACTACAGACTATTGGAAGCACTACAAATACGGTCATAATCGTAAAATAGAACTCGAGGCGGGCAAGTTTTTTGATGGGCTTTATGACGCGGTCATTGGGTCTGTGGTTGCTGAGAAACTAGAGTATCAACTGAATCAACAAATTGTCATTGCACATGGAGCAGGCAGCGCTGCTCTTTTTAAACACGATGACCAACCATTTCAAGTAGTTGGTATTTTAAAACCAACTGGAACGCCAGTTGACCAGACCATCCATGTAAGCCTGGAGGCGATTGAAGCAATTCACATTGGCTGGGAAGATGGATTTCCTTCAACAGAAACTGACAACCCAGAAAAAATTAAATTATCTGATCTTCAACCAAAGAGTATCACAGCATTTTTGGTCAGGCTTACCTCCAAAATGCACACTTTTAGATTACAGGGAGAAATCAACGCCTATGAGAAGGAACCTCTTTCCGCAATTTTGCCTGGTGTGGCAATGCAAAAGCTTTGGCAAATTATGGGAATTTTTGAGAAATCTTTGATGGCAGTCAGTGCAATTGTGATTCTATCCAGTTTGACGAGCTTAATCAGCCTTCTGCTGGCAACAATGAACGAGCGTAGAAGGGAAATGGCTATCTTACGTTCAGTTGGTGCAGGCCCATTAACTGTTTTCTATCTATTGTGGATCGAGGCCACAGTACTCTGTTTTGTAGGAGTTTGTCTAGGATTTGTCTTTCAGTACATTGGATTGATTGCTGTAAGCCCTATTGTACAAGATCAATTAGGCTTACAGATTCTTCTTGAATGGCCAGGGACGAAAGAATTCGTATTTGTTTTATTGATCATGACTTGTGGTATGTTAATGAGCTTTTTCCCTGCTTGGCGTGCTTACATGATTTCCCTTCATGATGGCTTGCTCCCCAAAGCGTGATTAGAGAATTGATGAAATGTCAATAAGTCGCTCCCTCTTTCTTCGAAGATTGATTGTATTGTTGATAATCTCAGTATTTACAGGATCAGTTTGCTACGGTTTTGATATAAAAAAATTATTGTTTGATTATCTAGTTAAACCTAATGCTCCCATAATTGAGGTTTCTTGGCGTGATTTAGTTCAATATGACTATCACCGAAAAATTATTCCACCAAGACTTCAATCTATAGAAGGGAAACTGATTAGGGTGCCAGGATATGTTGTGCCATTGCTAGGTGACTTTGGAGGTGACTTTGAGACATTGGAAGAATTTTTATTGGTACCTGTCTATGGAATGTGTATCCATGTACCACCACCACCACCCAACCAAGTAATTTATGTGAAAATGCATGAACCTGTTGAAGTAGAAAAATTATTTGATGCTGTTTGGGTCACTGGTCAACTACAGATTGATGTCAGCGAGTTACCCAATACGGATAACCTGAACTATGCACCTGAAGGAGGATTTTTTCTGACCGGAATGGAAGTAGAGGTTTATGAGCGAGATGTTAGCAACTAAGTCTCAAAACTATAGATAGTGTTAGTCAACTTGGGTGAGGAACAACTTGGATTCAGCAGCTAATCTTAATATTGAAATTAGGCCGATTAAATCCAACGAACACCAGCAACTTATTGATTTGTGGCTTGAATGCGGACTTACACGGTCATGGAATAAACCTGAAGAAGATATACGGCGCAAAATGCAGGTACAATCTGAACTATTGCTTGGTGCTTTCCAAAGTGGTCAGCTAGTTGGCAGCATTATGGCAGGTTACGATGGTCATCGTGGGTGGATGAATTACGTGGGTGTCTTACCTGCTTTCCAGCGTAAAGGGATTGGGAAAAAATTAGTTGAGATGGCTGAAGAAGGCCTCAAACAACTTGGTTGTCCAAAAGTGAATCTTCAGATTCGCTATTCCAATTCTATTGCTCAGGATTTCTATAGAAGAGTTGGCTATTCAGAAGATGCGGCCATTAGCTTTGGAAAAAGACTGGTGTTCGATTCTAATGAATCGAAGTTATATGGTGGTTCAGGAACTAGTGGCTTTGTCATCAGAGACAAACTTAAACCTGGTAGGGGGATTAATTCAACTTTATGGACTGATTATTCATCAAAAATTTGGATCAGCAAAATCATTTGAATATGAATTTGCTAAAATTTTAACGAATTTTGCTCTTGGAAAAAAACCTCGAGAAAAAATTTGGGTATTGGAGCAAGAGGGGCAAATCAGAGGTTCGATATTTGTGGCTTGGTCATCTGAAGAAAATGCAGAAATCAAATATTTCTTTCTTCATTATGATCAACGAGGAAGGGAATTTGAGTATAAGTTATTGAGAAGCGCCCTTGAATTTGTGAAATCATTGGGCGGTAAAAGAATTATCACTACACACAAGCTATTAGGGATTGGTGAAGTTAATATTTTTGATGAATTTGACTTCAAGAAATTAGAAAAGTCGAAAGTGTCACCAGCTGAATCGCATGAAATGCATTCTCAAATAATACTTAACCTGGAATCCTGAAAAATAAATTTGGCAAAATATTATTTAAATAATTGATATCGAATCATCATGGCTTAGTTATCAATTAAATTTTGAGGGAATTAAATTAACTGTGTTACCACTTTGAAAAACGAATCCTCAGATTTTCTTAACTCGCCAAACTGTGATCCCTCCCTTGGAGTCAATTGCAGCTAAACTGCGGCTATCTGGTCGCCAATAGACGTTTTCTACAGAGCCATTAACTGGTGCTCCCCCCAGCGCATGTCCACCACCGCGTCTTCCTAATGACCAAACTACAACCCCACCTTCGCGGCACCCAGATGCCAGGTGTCTTTGATGATGTGAGAAAGCAAGTGAACTGATGGGTGCCTTGTGAAACTCTAACACACCCGGTGTTGTTCCCTCAGGCCCATTCCCTTCGAAGCTCCAAACTGTGATATCTTCACCTCCACCAGTAGCAAGCAGGATACTATCATGACTGAAGGCTAATTCTGACGGCTTCCAAGGATAGCCCGACATCATAGAATCCTGTACGTTCGACCTCCGCCAGAAGTGAACAGATTTATCCTGACTGCCACAGGCCACAACATTCCCGTCAGGACTCAGAGCGAGTGAAACTAAAGACCCCTGCCATTCAAGACGTTCATTCTCCTTACCTGACGATGTATTAAAAAAAGTTACACGGCCGTAGCAGGCAGTACTGAGTTCCTGGTCTGTCACCCATTCAAGAGCACTAACGGTGCTGGGATGGTTTTCTGAAGACCAAATCTTCCCACCAGATGATGACAGAATAGTGACTACTCTTCCAGAGGATACCGCAAGGTGGTTGCCACTTTTTGACCAGGCCACATGCTCGACCCAACCGCTCGCAATTTCAGTTCGATGTTGCAGTTGCCCATCTGCAAAGTCCCAGAATGCGAGTTGCCCATCCTGCCCGACGCTAGCAAGCTGTTTCCCCTCGGAGGAGACTGACATACTCATGATCCCTCCAACGTGAGCTTCGGAATTTCCCCAAATTTTCCGCCCAGATGTTCCATCAAAGGCCTGAATAGATCCACTTGCATCACCAACGGCAAAGAGTTTTCCATTCAGCCCCCACCCTCCCGCAATAGGATAGTCATCTACAGCAGCAAAGAAGCCATTTTGGAGCACACCATGTGATTTATTTCTCACTAATTTAGGCATGCCTCAAACTCTCTCTTCATGGCATTTCCATCCAAATTTCGTCCGATAAAGACGAGCTGGTTGTGCCGTGGTTCATTTCCCCAAGGACGATCAGGTTGTCCATCAAAAAGCATGTGAACACCCTGAAATACAAAGCGTTCAGATTCCCCTGCGATGCTTAAGAATCCTTTCATTCGAAAAATATCTATGCCTTTTTCCCGAAGAAGTTTTCCAAGCCAAGCATTTAACTTATTGGGGTTAACATCACCGTCGGCCTCTATTGCTACTGAGCCTACTTCATCGTCATGTTCATGCTGTGCAACCCAAGTTCTTTCTAAAACTGGGAGTACTTCAGCATTATCTGAAGCGCCTAGGCGAAGATTAAATTCTTCAGCGGTATGCTGAGCGAAAAGTGCTAGCGATGTTTGCTTTTCAATTTTGATTGCAAAACTTTTTTGACCTGAGATCTGTAGCTGTAGCTCAACATGCTGATCTATGGGTACGATGTTACCAGGAGATATTTTAGAGGCATGTTCTGCGTAGCGCCTCACACACCATTCAGCACCCTGTTGCAATGCTTCTTCATTAGGATCCAGTCTTTCTAACATTACTAGAGACATGGTCGGGTCTGGACCATCATCCAAGCTTAATTCATAGCTGCCAGGCGATAGAGCATAAACTCCCGTCCATTCAAATGGGTACTCAGGCTCTAAAAACGTAGGGTGGTCAGCAAGTACTTGGTCTAAGTTGAAAGCCTCAAGATTCAATACTGTTGAAATCGCTACGTCCGCCCGCTCACAGCGATGAACTCGAGCGAGCCGATTCATCTCTCGCAGCCTCGTTTCAAGTTCATCAAGTTCTTCGGCTTTTACTAAGTCGGTCTTGTTGAGCAAGAGTACATCAGCGAAGGCAATCTGTTCAGTACTCTCCTGGTTTCGCCCCAGTTGCTGGTTAATGTGATGCGCATCGACCAGAGTGACTATACCGTCAAGGGAAAATTCAGAAGCGATCTCATCATCCATAAAGAAGGTTTGCGCAACTGGTCCTGGATCAGCGAGGCCAGTGGTCTCGAGAAGAATGTAATCAAACTTATCTCTCCGCTTCATAAGATTCCCAAGCACGCGAATAAGGTCGCCACGGACCGTGCAGCAGATGCACCCGTTTGACATTTCGAAGATCTCTTCATCGGCGTTGATGACTAGTGCTTGGTCGATACCAATCTCCCCATATTCGTTTTCGATCACGGCTATTCGCTTTCCATGCTCTTCGCTAAGGATTCGGTTCAGCAGTGTAGTCTTACCTGAACCGAGGAATCCGGTCAGAATAGTTACTGGGACTTTGCTTGGACTATTCATTCAAGTCTCCTTATCAAAAGTTATAAATGCCAAATTGCCAGAATCAAATCCCCATGCTTTGCAAACTTCTGTGAGATCGTGGGTATCAATGGAGTTTGTAGGTTTGTGGATCTTGTGCTGAATTTGTGGATGGCCATCTCGAAGAAGGCCAATCACTGTTTCTAAAGGTGCACAATCTTCCTCTAAGCAGGCTAATTCAGTAACGGTGATTATATCTTCCTCGGAGAGCTTCAGAGCTTGGCGTAGTGTAGCTTTAATTTTACGTATCTGGTCAAGGTTGGGTTTGGTTCTAGACTGACAAAGTAGCTCCATTGTCTGCCTCACTTTAAAAGACACCAGATTGTGGCAATGATGCTGGTACAGTAAATAAATTCAGTTTTCTAATGGATTGGATCAAATGTGCACTCGCAGATCTGAAATCGCTCATATATAAATTCTAAAAGTGTTTGAGTGCTGTGATTACACACGATCCAAATCGCAAATAGAAATTTATTTATGCAAGTCTAAAAATTTCAGATCAACCGAATCGAAGTAATCAGAGTGTTATAATGAGACTTAACTCAATCACTTAATGCATTCACAATAGTTGTACTGTTGTGGCGTAACATTTTCAGGTAAGTAGACGCAGGCCCATCAGTACCAGAAAGTGCGTCTGAATAGAGTTTGCCTCCGATGTTAGCTCCTGTTTCGTTGGCAATCTGCTCGATTAGACGCGAGTCAGCAATGTTCTCCACGAAAACAGCTTTGATCCCCTCTTTTCGTATCTGCTTAATCAGACTCGCAACTTCCTTTGCGGAGGCTTCTGATTCAGTACTAAGACCTTGTGGAGCAAGAAAACTGAGCCCATACGCCTTACCAAAATACTGTAAAGCGTCATGATTCGTTATGATAATTCTGTGATCGCTTGGGAGAGTATCAACCATCCGCTGAATCTCTTCATCTAGGGCTTCAATCTCAGCAACATAAGCAGCTCGGTTTAGATAGAAGACAGAGGCGTTCGTAGGATCGTTTTGGGCCAGTGAACTAGTGATATTGTTCACATACATGACAGCTGCACGAGGACTTTGCCAGGCGTGCGGGTCAAAAATGCCGTGGTTGTGCCCCTCGTCACCGTGATGGCCTTCTTCATCGTGATGGCCTTCTTCATCGTGATGGCCTTCTTCATCGTGATGGCCTTCTTCAT
>NYTS01000094.1 GCA_002683655.1 Deltaproteobacteria bacterium | reverse complement strand
ATGGTGCCGACGAGAGGAATCGAACCTCCACGGGGTTGCCCCCACTAGAACCTGAATCTAGCGCGTCTACCAATTCCGCCACGTCGGCATTCGATGCGGAGAGAAGCTGAAAAATATCTCCCAGCCTCTAGGACTTGTCAATCCACTTTTTTGACGAGGTTACATTTGCTGGGCCTGGTCCACCCATCTGTGTAGGCGTTGTAGATGAGCCAGTGCCTCTGGAGTGCCTTCCAAAGGGGCCCAAGGAGCAAATTCCTTGGCACGCTGGGGATCATAAGGGCCCTGCTTAACCTCGTAAAACACGCTACCGACAGCTCGAGAGAGAATTGTGTGATAGCGTTCTGCTGGAATTTCTACACCCCAGCACTGACGTCTTGAATCTAACACCAGGATGTCCTCTAACTCCCCCGTGTCTGCGAATACAATCACAGCCCCAGCGCCTCGCAGGACCAGGAAAGATTCTTCCAATGGAGGATGTTGGTGTCGGTGAGGACAGATATAGCTATCAGGCTCAATTGCGTTGAGCATCCGGTTAAAAACATCCGGAGGTTCATGAAAGTTATGGTTCAAACGTCGTCGTGAATGCTGACGAGCACGTTGGCTCAGGCTACTCAGCAGTTGCTGGTCAATGCGCACAAGGCTAGTCATAGCAAGGTAGTCGGCAAAAATTTGTGGTCTATTTTGTGTAAGTCCCGCACTATCCTTCAAACCTGTCGGCGAAGCAAGTCTATGCGTGTGCGTTTACTCCTGCTCTTCTTCCTGTTTCTGTCGGTCCCCATGTGGGTGGGAGCACAGGAAGAATCAGCCTCTCCACTGGATAAAGATCCGCTACTCGATCCAGGAACCGAAGAATCACTTCAATTGGGAGGCTATCGATTTGAGCGTAATTTCGCCCTCCTCTTCGGAATACAGTATGGACTCAGCCCACTATTGCTAACCTCTCCGGGAATTGTGCTAGGGGCCTACTATGACCCTATTGTAGTAGGTTTGGAGTTAGTAGATTCTGATATTCTCAGTGCTCTAGATGATCTACGGAAAGATGGAATTGGGGATGTCAGAATCATAAATACAGCGGTGTATGCCAAGGTCTTTATTGCGGAAGGCTTCTACCTAGCAGGTACTAGTGAACAGCGTCGATTGGAGCTTTATAATCGTGGTTATATCAAGTATGGGCAAAGAGTAGTAGTCAATGGCAAGTATGAACCAGCACAAGCCTACTACGACATGATCATCGAAACCAGTGTCTACACCGTAGGGGTTGGGTTTCAGAAGATCTCTGAAAACATGTTTACTTCCTTTGATTTCTTGCGATGGACAATCCCTTCCGAACAGTCCTACTCGGTCAAAAGCAAGTATAACAATATCAAATTCAATGACGATCCTGATAAATTCAGAGCCAATCTGGAAGAAGAGCAAAACGGACGTCGGGACCGCTGGCACTCCTCGATGCGGCTACCAGCAGCCATGGTCTTCACAGTTGGTTTTGCATTCTGAGAGCGTCCGCTTGACAAGCATGGGGTGATTTCTACATAATTTCAGTTTTTTTGTCGGCCGAAACCATGCAACATACTAAGTGGATTGTACGCATCGCCCTGCTGCTGCTCATAAGTACTGTTTCAACCACAGCTTATCTGTTGTTGCATTACGATGAGTATCGGCAAGAGCAGGTATACCGCCAGATGCAGTACCTCAATAGCCGCTGAGTTTGACCGCTTCTCACTTCCTCTTCCAGCAATACGCACACATGGACATCGTACAGGAACTACTTCCGCAGCAAGCACGCAAGACCCCACCGAGCACACTGACTGGGGTAACCTTTGGCACCGTCTTTTCGGACCACATGCTAGCGATTCGCTGGAGTAGTGATCGCGGTGGCTGGCATTCTGCCAAAATTCAGCCCTTCCAACACCTGCAGATGTCTCCATCCACCCTGGTGCTGCACTATGGTCAGTCTGCCTTTGAAGGGATGAAGGCCTATCGAGGAGCTGATCAAAAGATCCGCCTCTTTCGCCCTCGGCAGAATTTTGAGCGACTCCAACGAACTGCTCAGCGAATCTGTCTACCCGAACTAGATGTTGAAACTGGACTACAAGCACTCAAGCTACTGCTGCGTACCGATCAAAACTGGGTTCCAAATGAACCAGGCACGTCTCTCTATATCCGCCCAACTCTGATTGCTACCGAAGAAGCACTGGGACTGAAGGTTTCCAAGGAATACCTGTTCTTCATCATCCTCTGCCCCGTCGGACCCTACTACCCAGAAGGCTTCAACCCAGTCAAGATCATTGTCGAAGAAAAGTACGCCCGAGCTGCCCCTGGTGGGGTCGGCGAAGCGAAGACAGCAGGCAACTACGCTGCTAGCAATTTGGCTGAAAAGGAAGCCCAGGCAAAGGGCTACACACAGGTTCTCTGGCTGGATGCGGTGGAACGACAATATGTCGAAGAAGTTGGTTCCATGAACATCTTCTTTGTCATGGAAAATGAAATCGTAACGCCCCAACTCAACGGAACCATCCTACCGGGCATCACCCGTCGGTCTGTTCTGGAACTTGGACGCCACTGGGGACTACCAATGGTGGAGCGGCGTATCCGTATTGAGGAGGTACTCAACGGGGTGCGTCAAGGAACCATCAAGGAGATCTTTGGTTCTGGAACTGCTGCCGTCATTTCTCCGGTTGGTGAACTCAGTTGGAAGGGTGAGAGCTTTCTCGTTGGGAAAGGAAAGACCGGACCTGTTGCCCAACGTTTCTTCCAAAACCTAACTGGCATCCAGTATGGCGAGATGGAAGATCCCTATGAATGGATGGAACTGATCGACGAATGACTCCCGTAGACCGGGATTTTTTTGATCGCGACGCCTGCGAAGTTGCTCGAGATCTATTAGGGAAAGTGTTGTGGCATCATCTGGATGGACAGTGGTTGGCGGCACAGCTGATCGAAACAGAAGCCTACTACCTGACTGAGAAAGGCAGCCACGCCTCGCTTGGTTGGACTCCCAAACGCAACGCTCTCTTCCAAGCACCCGGTACCATCTACATGTACTATGCGCACGGTGGCGACTCCTTCAACTTCAGTTGTCAAGGAGAAGGTAACGCCGTGCTGCTCAAATCAGCGGTCATTTTTCCCTTCTTTCCAGACGATCCAACTTCCCAAGCAATGGTGCAAACCATGCAGTGCCGCAATCGTATCGCCGGTCGAATTCGTGACTCAAAGCGACTCTGCTCAGGACAAACCCTGCTCTGTCGCTCTCTAGGACTAAAGGTTCCAGATTGGGATCAACAACAGTTGATAGCAGACAGCCTGGAGCTACTGGATACCGGCTATCGTCCGGAACAAGTCCTGCAGACCACTCGTCTTGGAATTCCAGCGGGTCGGGACGAACAGCTCCCCTACCGCTTCGTCGATGCTGGCTTTGCCAATTACTGTACTCGCAATCCACTGCGAGTTCGGAAATCGCCGCCAGTGGTACGTATTCTTTCTACTTCTGACTCTATCGCGTGTCCTCATGCGTGAACTGAACCTTCGTGAAAAACTACTGCTGGGTTTATTGCTTCTCATTGGCTTGGCCTTTGGAGGGGTGTATGTACAAAAGCAGCTCGCTGGGCAGGAAGCACTGTTACAACAACAACTGGATAATCGGCGACAACAGCTACGCCAGTTGCAAGCGCTAGCCAGTGAGTGGAACCAACTGAAAAATCAGCCACTTGCCCCAGTAATGGAGCAGCCACTTTCTGCTTTTGTCGAAGCTGTTGCTCGTGATTTAAAGATTCAGGACAACCTGCAACTCAATGCGCTCAGCAACCCACCAGAAGGGCTGGATGGTGTCCAAGTGCGCCTGGACAAGCTGAATTTAGATGATGCGTTGGAGGTCCTGTATCGGCTTGAAAATAACCAGCCAGTCCTTCAAATCGAGCAGCTTCTTTTCAGCGTGGCTCCAGGAAGTCGTGCGGTGCGCTTGAACTTTCAGGTCTTCAAACAGAGTCCTCGTTCCTCCAACTCCTGATCTGTAAAGGCCTGCTTGCAACGTCTACCACTGCTAATCCTCAAGGTTCTGCTCGTATTCATTGCTGTCCTGGTACTGCTGGTTGTGGCCCTGCTCACCGGCTTTCGTCAGCAATTTCCTGGAGAAGCCGTTGCTAACTATATAAAGTCACAAGCTCGACGCCAGGCGGGCCTCCAGCTTGAGATCGAACCACTCCAACTTGAATGGACCCACCTCTCTACTCCCTCAGTTACTTTTCCACGCCCTCCACAGCTTTGGATGCTACCGTTGGAAACCCTAGCCCAACTGGACCAAGTAACTCTGCCTTTCCTACCCATTCTGCAATTTCAGCAATTCTGGGTACAGGCCCAACTCTATCAGTCTGACCTCAAGCTTGCAGTGGATCTGCCTGGGATGAATACCCTGAATATCTCCTTGGATGAGTTGATGCTGCAACAAGTACCGCTGGCCAATACTTTCCCCTTTGGCTTTCCAGCGGGAGTGTTGTCACTTGATAGTGAGATCAAAAACCTGACGCAACTGCGAAGAAGACAGCAGTCTCTACCCATCGGCACCTTGCAGGGCTCCATGACAGACTTCCGATTTCGCCTAAATCAGGAACACCCACTGCTCAACGGACTCTCCATTACTGAATTGAATCTACCAGAGGTGTCGTATGTGATCTCAATGCAACAGCAGTTGATCGAGATCAGTCAACTGACTATGAATGGCGATCTGGAAGGAAGCGTTACCGGCAATATTCGTCTCAACGAAAGAAACCTCTTGGAATCGAGAATTGATCTGGATCTGAAAGTGCGGCTGTCGCAAAAGCTCCAGGATCAACTGGGGCCATTGGCAATGATGCTACAAGGATTTCGCTGTGGGGACTTCTTTGATGTCAAGATACGAGGCACCTTCCGACAGATCTCTCCGCCTTTCCGGAACCGCTGCACATGAAGCGACCAGGATTTCTGTTTGGGGGATTGGCTAGTAAACGTATTGGGCTGCTGTTAGGGCTCTTACTGTTAACTCTCAATCTGATCTGGCTTTGGAACCTTCCAATCGGCCAGGGTGATGAACCCATTCGTGTACGAATCGAGCGCGGAAGCAACTTCTCCCAAGTTGTTCAGCAACTCCGAGAAGCTAACCTGATTCAGCAACCCCTCTGGTTTGAATTTCTCGCTCGCCTCAACGGACGGCATCACCGGTTACAAGCCGGAGAATTTCAGCTAGATCCTCGCTGGAACCATGCCGCCCTCCTCAACCACCTTGTTTCCAGTAGCGGCCTGCAAGTTCGTGTTACTATCCCGGAAGGCCTGAGTTACCAACAAGCTACAGCCCGCCTTGTGGAACAGGGTCTTGGTCAGGCCAATCGTTACGATGAACTGTTTACAGATTCTGCACTGCGCAAGCTATCAGGAATTCAAGGCCTGAAAACCCTGGAAGGAGTTATTTACCCTGAAACCTACTTCATCGCGCAAGAGAGTAGCGAGCTTGAAATCTTGAGCCTGATGATTCAGGAATTCAATAATCGTTTTATCCAGTTACGCTTAGAAACTCCTGCTGAAGGGGGTAAGAAGCTGAGTGATCATCAACTCTTGATCCTTGCGTCAATGATTGAGAAAGAAACGGGGACAGCAGAGGATCGTCCGTTGATTGCTGGGGTTTTTCATAACCGTTTACGCTTGGGGATGAAGATGCAGAGCGATCCAACAGTAATCTATGGGATTTCAAATTTTGATGGTAATCTCACACGGAAACACTTAGAGACCCCAACGCCGTTCAACACTTATACAGAAATGGGTTTACCTCCAACGCCCATCAGTAACCCCGGTTGGGACTCCCTTCATAGTGCATTGCAGCCTGCCAGTGTGAAATATCTTTATTTCGTTGCACGAGGAGACGGTAGTAGTGCATTCTCTCGTACCCTGCGGGAGCATCGGCGTGCCGTTTGGAAATACCAGGTTCAACCCCACCGCAACTCTCGCTGAGACTCGACCATGCCACTCTACAAGTACCAAGCTTTTGACCAGGCTGGGGTTCTGCGCAAGGGTTCTGAAGATGCCGTTAGTGAGAGTGACCTGCGTCAGCGACTACGCACTCAGCAGCTCTATCCCAAGGAAATTCGGGTTTCCCGCAACACCAGTCGTTCCTTCCTCCCAAAACGCAGAACCAATTACAAGCGAGCGTTGACTCTCTTCACTCGACAGTTCGAAGTGCTGATGGACGCTACAATTCCTTACGACAAGGCCCTGCAACTCATCATTGAGCAGACTGAAGACGTGGGATTTAAAGAAATCCTGGCCGAAGTCCGAGCACGTGTTGTTGAAGGGGGATCTTTGGCGGATGCACTGCAGCTGTACCCAAAAATCTTTCCTGAAATGTATGTCAGCATGATTCGTTCAGGAGAGAACAGCAGCAATCTGGGTACAATTCTCAAACGGCTTGCCGATTACTACGAAACTCAAGAACGTCTGCGAGGTAGACTGAAATCAGCAATGATCTACCCAGCCTTCATGCTGGTTTTTTCATTGCTGGTGGTTGTCTTTATGGTCACTTACATCGTGCCCAAGATCACCCAGATTTTTGCCAGCAAAGGAACCCTGTTGCCCTTGCCCACCAGAATTTTGATGGGACTCAGCGATTTCATGGTTCACTCTTGGTACCTTGTATTGATTGGGTTGATAATTCTGATTTTCGGTTTCTCAGCTTTTCTACGTAGCGAGTTTGGCAAGAAAGTTCTTCAACAATTGCAACTGAAAGCACCACTGATTGGTCCCCTGATGCAAAAGGTACTGATCGCTCGTTTTTGTCAAACTCTCGGTACCTTGCTCCAGAGCGGAGTGGATCTAAAGACCGCTCTGGAAATTTCACGACACGTGGTTGTCAATCAACTGCTGATCGAACAGCTAAACAAGATGATTATTGAAGTCAATAACAAGGGAATCCCACTTTCAGCAGCGATGGGTCGAACTGGTTACTTCCCAGATTATGTCCAGCACGTTGTGGCTATTGGAGAAGAAGCAGCCCGTGTCGATGAATTGTTAGAGCGTGTGGCAAACCGTATGCAGGAGGAAGTAAGTAGATTGTTGGAGGGTCTGACGGCTCTGCTACAACCAACTATGATTGTATTGATGGGTGGAATTGTCGGCTTCATTGCGCTGTCTGTCTTGCTACCGATGCTGAACATGAATCAATTGCTCGGTCGTTAGTCTCGCTATCTTTCAGCATCAGCCACTCCCATCGTTGCCGTTTGTCTGAGGGGGGATCATGAGGCTGTTCCATCTGCTACCTGTCCTGTCACTCCACTTCTTGATCTCTTGTGAACGCAAGACCTCACCATCAGAAAATCCCCCACAGCTACTTCCTGCTGTATCAACAGATGAAAGCTCGAGTAGTAGACAGAATGAATCCATCTCTGAGCCAATCTCGGCTCCAGAGTTCAGCCAGACACCAAAGCTACTCTCCGTCAATTCTCTGGTTCCAGCTTCCAATGCCACGGTCTCTCCAGATACACTAATCCTACTCAACTTTAATCAACCGCTAGACTCCAAAAACCTAAGCGCTGAGAGTTTTGCACTAGCTGATTCCGAAGGTACTCGAATTTCACTCCGGCTAAGTACTAGGGGCAATAGTCTCACACTCACTCCCAATCCTGCACTCGCTCACGATACTTCCTACACTGTCAGCTTACTCAAGCCTCTACGTGGCTGGAATGGAGAGGTGCTAAGTGAATTAAGCTGGAACTTCCTAACTTCACCGCCTCCCTTGATGCGGCCTCCTAGTGTTGTGCTGGTCAATCCAACTGACGGAGAGACCCAGGTTCTGGCTGACCAATCGATCAATGTTTATCTAAGTCAGCCATTGGATCCTCAGACGGTTAGTAAAGAATCGGTAAGGATTCAAGCAACCCAAGGGGCTCGTAATATTCCAGTATCGGGGAACTTGCAGGTAGAGGGGACCCGTCTGAAATTCATTCCGGGTCAACCCTGGTTATATGGAATGACGTATCGGGTAACACTACTACCCGAACTCAAAGATTTACAGGGAAATCGCCTGGAGGCTCGTTACGAATGGTCCTTTGAGACACGCACTCTTGCACCTGGGATGGTTCCAATCTGGCCAGGCAGCTTTATGATGGGTAGTCCTGGCAAACCACCAGAGCGTGAAGTGACGATGAATCAGATCTATTACATTCTCAATCACGAAGTCACTGTGGGCGAATATCGATTGTGTATGGAAGCTGGTGCTTGTCGTTATTCAGAACCAACCGAATCACGCCACTGGACAATGAAAAATCTAGATCGGGTTGATGCACCTCTCAATTACATTTCCTGGGATCAGGCTCAGGAGTACACACGCTGGCTCAGTCGTCAGTATCCGGGAGATTACCGACTCTGCACGGAAGCAGAATGGGAGTATGCCGCCAGAGCTGAAGGAAAAGGAAGATTTGGTTGTGGGACAGAAGCCAAATGCCTCAACCAACACGCCTGGCACAGCCGCAATCTTTCTCAACCAGGTCCTCAGCCTGTTCAGCGCAAGCAACCAAATACCTGGGGACTCTTTGATATGCAGGGAAATCTTTGGGAATGGGTTCAAGACTATTATGCGCCTCTAGTACCAGAAACAGTCACCCGACCGAGTGGTCCTAAAGAGGGGAGATTGCGAACAGTTCGCGGTGGGAGCTATCGAAATCAACCAGAATCTCTTGAACTTTGGCAAAGAGGTGGTAATCCACCAGAAATGAGACAAGACTATCTGGGTTTTCGCGTGTGTGCTGACCCTTGATGACTTGGGGCACAAAAATTGATACCCTTCTATTGTGTCTGTTTCTCTTGCTTCCATTCGATTATGAGGTGTCCATGCACATCTTCCGACAGCGGCTCTTCCGCAAGCTGGTGCTGGGACTCGTACTGGGGGGTACGGTTCTGGTAAGTACTGGCTGCAGCGGTGAGTACCTGATTCTCCGTCGTTTCTGCGACGGGAGCATTGGCTTTCCCTACAACGACTACTGTCGCGACGCCAAATAAGCTCTTTTGTGCGCCTCTGTGCGCACTTTTTTCTAAAACCCACTATTTGCTTAACTTAGCTTACTAAAGTTACTCTAGTAAGCTTAATTTTCCACACTTGTCTGTTATCCAACATAGGTTACGCTGAGAAGGTCTGCTATTCTAAACCTTCAAAGTGTCTTGTACATGTTCTTACGTTCCCTGATTGAACTCGTCGAAAATGGTCGTATTCCGGATTTGCTGACTCGTGCTGGCATTCGTCTGCTTTTGCTACAGCGTCTTCGAGAGCAAACACGGGAGAGTCCGGATCAGGAATGGCAAGCAATGATGGCGTTTGTTGAAGAGATGCGACAGAGTCCAATTGCTCTGCACACTCAAGAAGCAAACGAGCAACACTATGAACTACCTCCGAGATTCTTTGAATTAGTCTTAGGGCTACATCTCAAGTACAGTTGCTGTCATTTCCCTGAAGGCGTTACAGAATTAGAGCACGCTGAAGCTTCCATGCTAGCTCTGACTTGTGAGAGAGCGCAGTTGCAAAATGGTCAACAGATTCTCGAACTCGGTTGTGGCTGGGGTTCTCTCTCCTTATGGATAGCAAAGCATTATCCAAACTCCTCAATTTTGGCTGTTTCAAATTCTCGGCCTCAGCGTGAATTTATTGAGTCACGTGCCAAAGAGCTCGGTCTGACGAACCTAAGTGTACAAACATGCGATATGAACGACTTCACTACAGAACTGCACTTTGATCGTGTTGTCTCAGTAGAAATGTTTGAGCACATGCGTAACTGGCAGTCACTGTTGGAGAGAATTTCTTGTTGGCTGAAACCGGAAGGAAAACTCTTCATCCATATCTTCAGCCACCGTCGTTACGCCTACGCTTTTTCCTCTGAAGGAGATTCCAATTGGATGGGGCGTTACTTCTTCACAGGTGGCATCATGCCTTCCAACGATCTGCTACTCTATTTCCAGAAAGACTTGCTATTAGAGCAGCACTGGGTGCTGAGTGGTTTACATTATCAACGGACAGCTGATACATGGTTACATATGATGGATTCACAGAAGGGAGAAATTCTAAAAACCTTTCGTGAAACTTATGGCAAAGATGCCGATGTCTGGTTCCAGCGCTGGCGGATGTTCTTCCTAGCGACTTCAGAAGTATGGGGATTTCGTGGTGGAAATGAATGGCTGATCTCGCACTATCTTTTCAACAATCGGTAATTAAGCAGCTTCCGTGCGTCTGGTAGTCACTGATTCAGGCCTGGGAGGGCTGTCTGTCTGCGCTGATCTACTGAAAGCTCCCACTGGTCCTACAGCAAAAAATACAGAATTACTCTACGTCAACGCAGCCCCAAATCCCCAACACAGTTACAACTCAATGCAGTCATTAGCTGAAAAGCAGGAAGTCTTTCAAACTTTCCTAGGCCGCCTTGCGGACAGTTACCAACCTGATCATATCTTTGTTGCATGCCATACTCTCTCAGCGTTGCTCTCAGAAATTAAGCTTCCTAAACTACCAATTCAGGGAATGCTTGAGTTGACACGCAAAGCTGTCCTTGAAGAAGCAAAAGAATTTGGATATTCCAGATTACTTATTTTGGCAACACCGACTACAATTTCTTCCGGAGTGTACGATCGACTGTTACCAGATACGCAGTCGATTGCCTGTCCAGGTTTAGCAGATATGATCTCTTCTGATTTAACCGGAACTCGAATAATCGAAAATATCCGACTATTCCTAAGCGGTGCTAATCCACCACTTTCTCCAGGGAAAGTGATTGTTGTGCTTGGCTGCACGCACTACGGCTGGCGAGAAAATCTATTTTTGGAAGCTCTGGATGACATCGGTATTGAACCATCTCTGATCAATCCGAATAAAATAGCCGCACAACAACTGGTCAAGCAATGGTCTCTGGATGATGCCATTCGTTTCGTTGGTGCCTACTCAACTCCGATGGAAGAACGTAAGACTATAATGCATCTGCTGGAGGATGTTGGTGCATTCCCATTGATCACAGCACTGAACCAAGAAGAAGTATTCTCATTTTTCAAAAAATGAAGTCATTTCAAGCCAGTCGACAGGTTTTCGACAAGTTTTAGACAAGCAGGTTACTGAATTTCTTAAATTTTAATATAAAAGATATATAATTTCAGTATTTTAAATTAGTTTTGAACAGGTTTTCGAAAATCTTTCCAAAACCTTTCGATAACTTGTCGAAAACCTGTTCATTGTTCGTTCTTATTGCTACACTCTCCAAGTTTTAGACAAGTTTGAACAAGTTTTAGACAAACCTAAAAAGCTATAAAAGCTGAATTATTTCAAGCCAGTCGACAGGTTTTCGACAGGTTTTCGACAGACTACTACTACGACTATAAAAAAATATGGAAATTCTAATTCAACAGGAAGTTCTTCGT
>NYTS01000093.1 GCA_002683655.1 Deltaproteobacteria bacterium | reverse complement strand
ACGAAGCCCGGAATCTCTCCCGTGGCAAACTCGTCGTGGACGCGGTCCTCAAAGGCTCGGATTTGACGCATCTTTCGATACGCCTGAAGTAACTTAGATTCACTTAGGCTCATGTACTACTCCCTAAATCTGAATGTTGAGTGTGACAGAGTTTTGAAAAAATGACTTTTTGTCATGTGCTCTTTAGACAGATTCTATGCCAATTATTTTTCAATATTTATTTCAGTAACCTAGAATAATTTCTAGTAACTAGAAAGCGGGGCAACACAGAATATATTTTGGGGCGTTTGGGGTATTTGCCCCATTCTGATGAATAAGATTTTGAAGACTAGAACCAACTTTTTATAAGCTCAATTTTCCAGAGATCATCGCAAAGTTTGAACTACTCGCAATGACAATCTTCGGTTAAATCCATATTTAAGATCTAAGTATTGGAAAACATCTTGATACAAAAATTGATTCTGATTTTCATACTTTTAGTGAAGTTTTCTAAATTTAAACTTCCTAAGCAACCAATTAATAAAATCATTGAAAAAACCATTGAATTCTGTTAGATGATCGCATCATTAAATGATGATTTGTGAACAAACTTTCAAAAAAATTTTATTTAAGAATTTAATTTTTTAATCTAAATTAAGCCAGCTACACTGAAGAATCTGAGAATTAACTCTGGTTTAGAAGCAATTGGGGGAGGAAAAATGAATCAGCGTCAAGACGTGCTCCACGTTGAGGAGATTCAAAGTGTCATTAATGAGACCCACCAAGGGGATCGAGACCAAGAAATTCTTGATTCTTGGCGTCGATGCATAAATGTCCATGAACTTAATCCATTTGAGAAGAGATCTGCCTACATCCTCCCAGAAGAGCATCTTCGTGAACATGTAGATGAAGCTGAAGATTTGTTAAGAACAGCCAGATTCGGCCTCGAAACTCTCTACCAGGAAATTGTTGGGCATAATTATGTGGTTTTGCTAACAAATTCCCAGGGAGTCACTTTGGATTATCTCTGTGATCCTGATAAAGAATCAGACTTTCGCAAAGCGGGTCTTTACCTTGGAGCAGAATGGTTGGAGGAAAAAGTCGGAACTAATGGCATTGGTGCCTGCATCTACACTGGGAAACCGATCACAGTTCACAAAACCGATCACTTTCATGCCTCCCACATCTCACTAACCTGTACAGCCGCACCAATCTATGATCCTTTTGGCAATTTGGCAGCTGTACTTGACGTCTCAGCTCTACAAGCCCCTAGATCTAAAAACTCTCAATCGTTTGCCCAACAACTAGTAAGTATCTGGGCCTCCCGAATTGAAATGGCGGCCTTGATAAACAATTACAAATCGGAGTGGCTTGTTACATTCAGCAAATCCTCAGTCTTCCTGGAGATTGCCCCTGACTACGCAATTTCATTAAATTCGAGTGGAAGGATCACTGGGATGACAAGTAAAGCATTGGCTCTGCTAAATCCCGAAAAGGGCAATCATCACGGAAATGAAGTTCTCAATGAACTATTGTCTGATTACTTTGAATTGCGAATGGAAGAACTACCAATGATGAATCGGAACATGCCTGTCCATAAAAGGTTAGTCCGTATGCATAAAGGAGAAACTTACTTTATCAGTGCAATACAAACTAGACAACCAGTCAGAAACACTCTTGGAGATACACCTTACAAAGCTTATGGCGTGCTGCATGGAGATGATAAAAGGATGGAGAGCATCGCGCGCAAGCTCGACAAACTTGTGGAAGCTGAGGTTAATATTCTGCTTCAAGGTGAAACCGGAACGGGCAAAGAATTTCTCGCAAAGTATATTCACGGATTGCGCAGAGTCCCAGGTCCTTTCATAGCGATTAACTGTGCAGCCATTCCTGAAAACTTAATTGAAAGTGAGCTGTTTGGTTACGAGAATGGTGCCTTCACAGGAGCCAGGGCAAAAGGCAAAATCGGTCTTATCGAACAGGCGAATGGTGGAATTCTTTTCTTGGATGAAATTGGGGATATGCCACTGAATCTGCAGGCTAGACTGCTTAGAGTGCTTGCTGAAAAGGAGGTGATGCGAATTGGTTCATCAAAGACCAAGCAGATTGATATTAGAGTGATTTGTGCTTCGCACCGCAACTTGAGAGAGTTGGTAGAAGCTGGTGAATTTAGAGAAGATTTATACTATCGTGTGGCAGGCATTACTTTCACGATGCCCGCTCTTAGAGAGCGTGAGGACCTTAAATGGTTGATCAATCGAATTCTGGCAAAACAACACAAAGGGCAAAAAGAATCAGTAACCACTATCTCGGAGGAAGCTGAAGAGGTATTGCTTCAGTATGAGTGGCCCGGTAATATTCGGCAGCTTGAAAACGTTCTTGAATTGGCAAAACTTCTTGGTGAAGGACATATCAATGTGTCAGACTTGCCCGAAGAAATTCAATTTGGAGGAAAAAGCCAATCTGATCCATCAAGAACTTTTACGACAACTTCTGAACAGGATTCTGAATCAATCTCACTCTACGATTTGCTGGAGGAAATGAATTGGAATATCTCAGCAGTCTCCAAGCGAATGGGATGTGATCGGAAAACAATTTATCGACATATGAAAAAAGCAGGGATTTCTGTAAAACGCCTCAGTCAACAGTGGACTGAACATATGAACTAGGCCTGGTGCTCACAAACCAGATCGGGCGTTTTTCATAGCTAGATAGTGATCTCGATAACTTTGATAAAAAGATTGATAAAGACCATGAGTTTCAGGGTTTGGCTCGATCACCCTATCAATCTGCACCATTTTCCGAGATGCGCTTCCAATATCACTGTAAGCTCCTGAACCAACTGCTGCCAAGATAGCTGAGCCTAAAGCTGGTGCGTCAGGAACCTTAGTCAAAGTCAATGGCAAATTGGAAACATCCGCGTGAATTTGTGGCCACAGACTCGATCTTGTGGCCCCTCCCGCCAAGACAACAGTTTCTGCTGCGAAACCATTATTCCTCATTGTTTCAAGGATCAATTCAGTTCCAAACGCAATCCCCTCTAGGGTGGCTCGAAATAGATGGCTGCGTCCATGTTTCAACGTTAGTCCACTAATGACGCCCCGCGAAAGGGGATCTGTATGAGGAGTTCGATTTCCCTGAAAATGCTCCTGAATAATAACGCCTTCTGATCCAGGTTCCAATTGAGCCGCCTCTTGGTTCAATTCTTCGAAGGATGGGTTGCCTAAAGTTCTGCGAATCCAGCTGACCACAGAACCTGTTGAGGTTTGACCACCCTCAACCACATGCAGTCCAGGGATTACTGCATCAGCATATGTTCCCCAGATTCCCTGACCGTGGAAAGCCCGCGAACTCAACCCTAAATGGAGATGAGAAGAACCTGTAATAAATGCCAGACTTCCTGGATCTACGACACCAAGACCAATCATTCCAATAAAAGCATCAGCACCACCTTGAAGGACAGGCAAGCCCTCTTGGAGATCTAAATGCGTGGCTGCATTTGATGTCAAGCCTCCAATTTCTTCGCCCAATCGAAGAACTGTGTCTGGCCATTTCTTCAACAACTCCGGCATCCCTAAATTTTCAACCATGCTACTCGCCCATCCACCCCAGCCAGGCCCATAGTGCCATCTTACTGAGACATTGTTGATGCTGGCAACTCGCTTGCCTGTCAGGTGAAGATTTAAGTAGTCTTGAAACTCGCAAACAGTCTCTGCTTTCCGGAAAATTTCAGGCTCATTTTGATGAATCCATAATGACTTTGGAATCATCCACTCAGCACTGACCGGGCCACTTCCACTACTATTCACTTGTAGCGCTGGATCACCCGTTGCCAAGACTTGCTCTGTCTGCGGAGCAGAGCGCATGTCCATCCAAATCAAGGCGTTTCTCAGTGGCTTTCCATCACCATCTAGGGCCACAACACTGCAACAAGTCGTATCCAGACATAGACCTAAGACTTCCTGCTTGCCCACTTTGGCATCGATCACTGCTTGGCGGACCGCTCCACCGAGAGCATCCCACCAGTCTTCTGGATCTTGTTCTGCCCAACCGGGAACTGGAAAATTAGTCGGATAAGAGACAGATGCAAAGGCTTGGGGGTTACCCAAAAGATCGAAGACTCCAGCACGAATCGACTCAGTTCCACCGTCTACCCCAATGACATATTTTTTCTGCATGTGTTCCCCTGAATTGTCAGAATCAAAAAAATTTTAAGCCGGGTCAGCCTGTAAAATTCTCAACAGTAGTGGCGCAGCTTCAATTTGAGGCACATGTCCAACTTTTGAAAGACGGTGTTGGGCAACCCAGCCAGGTAATCCATTGAGGTGTCTTACAGGAAGGATCAAGTCTTCTTCTCCCCAGAGTATGCGAACTGGTTGATTCAATTTGCATAATAAACTGTGGCCATCCCATTCCTGAGTTCCGGATGGGAAAATACTCTTTAATAGATCCTTTGCTTGAGCCCTCCTATTTGAGCTGCCAAAATTTTTCTTGGTTGCTTCAATCAAATCCTTACTAATCCATCGGAGATCATAAAAAAGGCGAGACAGAGCAAGCTTGATTTCTGACTCTGAGAGTTCTTCTGTAAATGGCTCGACAGCAGACAAATTTATTTCAGTGCCAAATCCGACTGGAGCCAAAAGTGTCAATCGGCGAACCATATTGGTTTGCTGAGAAGCTAGATAAACAGCAATCGCCCCTCCAAGGGAGTGACCAACAATATCTACTGTCCCTAGTTCCAGTTCGATTATAACCTGTTCAAGGTGTTCAGCCAGAGCCTGTAATCCCCCATTTTCTTGCCAAACTTTGGACTCACCATGCCCAGGGAGTTCAAAAGCAATGACATCTCTATTACGGGATAAGGGACCATGGATCAGTCTCCAGGAATGCAGATCCGCGGCAAAGCCGTGCAATAAGACAAGAGGAGTACCGCTTTGGTTTCCTCGTCTCAGAAAACGAACTCCTCCTGGCCCCATTTGTGGCCCGAAAGGTTGTTCAAATGAAGCTCCTTCAGGTTCTTTTTTAAAGAATTTATCAACATCAGATCTCTCAATTCTACCAGCAGGCCCAGTTCCCATGACTGCCTTTAATTCGATGCCATCACGTTTGGCTATTCTTCTTGCACCGGGAACTGCTCGGATATGGTCCTGATCTTTTTCATCATGTACAAAGGAATGCGTTGGGTCGTATGAGGCAGGGGGAGATTTAGGTTTTTTTTGTGAGGGAGCCTGTTCCGTCTTAGCCGGAATCTCAATTTTTCTGGAACTTTTCTCTGAGGGATCAATTAGCGCTAGGATGTCACCCACTTTTACTTTTGCCTGCTCTTCGACCAAAATTTCCATCAGGGTTCCAGACTCCAGAGCTGGAACTTCGGCAACCATTTTATCAGTTTCCACTTCCAGCAAGGTATCCCCCCGCTCAAAACCCTCACCCTCCGAAAGATTCCAAGTAACAACAATCCCCTCCTCCATTGTCTCTCCAAGCCGAGGAAGTCTTAGTTCAGTACTCATTTTTTTCGCATCAATTTGAGAATACTTTGTTTGATGCTTTCATTCGTGGGCACCGAAGCAGCTTCCAAAGCAGGAGCAACAGGAATCGGGATATCCTCTCCAGCCATTCGAAGGACAGGTTCTTCCAGATACTCAAAGTTTTCTTCCGTAATTCTTGCTGACAACTCGGCACTTACGCCCGCTGTCAGGCAGTCCTCCGTGACCACAAGAACTCGCCCTGTCTTTCGAACAGATTTTGTGACTGTTTCCATATCCAGAGGATGTAAAGTCCTGAGGTCAACAACTTCCACCCGCACTCCCAACTCAGCCAGTTGGGCCGCTGCCTCTAGGGAGCGTTGAACCATTCTAGAGTAACAGATAATCGAACAGTCATTTCCTGATCGACTGATCTTAGCTCTACCCCAAGGGGGAGCGGATTCAGGATTAAAGGGAAAGCTTTGAGCGTACAAACCTTTGTGCTCTAGAAATATAACTGGATCAGCAAGTGTCAGTGCATGTTTGATCAAGACGTAGGCATCTGTCGCATCGGCTGGCATTGCCAAGTGCAATCCTGGAGTGTGCATTACCCAGGCTTCTAAACTTTGTGAATGTTGAGCTGCTGCAGATCTGCCTGTTCCGCCTTGACTTCGCAACATCATCGGAACACTGATTTGTCCACCAAACATGTAGCGAATCTTGGCAGCCTGGTTCACTAGCTGATCCATCGCAAGTGTTATAAAATCGACATACATCAACTCGGCTACAGGCCGCAACCCAGTCATTGCTGCTCCGACCGCCGCACCCACTAATATTTCCTCAGAGATTGGAGTATCTCTTACCCAGTCTTCTCCAAATTCATGAAGGAGCCCCTTGGTAACCCCATATGCTCCTCCATATCGTCCAACCTCCTCTCCCAAGATCACGATAGTTGGATCAGACTGCATTGATTCCTGGAGACCCAAACGCAGTGCATCCCGATAGGTCATTTCTTTCATCGAGAGTCCCCCAACAGGATATCAGAGTACAATGCACGATCGATCCTTGATCCCACAGATTCTGGATGCGTCAAATTAGGGGCATAGACATCCTCGAACATTGAATTCAACACAGGTTCCTGAGTTTCTAAGGCAAAATTCAAAGCTTCATCCATTTCATCAGCAACTTTTTTATGCCAACTATCCATCTCAGATACGGAGACTCCTTGCTCCAGTAAGCGATCTGCCTGGTATTTTAGGGGGTCTTTTTTTCGACCTTCCTCTTCCTCATTCTGATCTCGATAAGGGCTCTTATCTTTCCTGGCGTGCCCATGAAAGCGATAGCAGTCAATTTTCATGAAAGCTGGTTTCCCTTCACGAGCCAAAGCCAAAATCTCCATTGCCTCTTTTTTTACTTCTTCCACATCAAGTCCTGAAACCTCTTTACCAACTAACCCAAATGATTCGGCACGCTTTACAAACTCAAGAGAGGCACTCGCTTGGTCGAGTCTAGTTCCCATTCCATATTGATTGTTGATACAAACAAACAGGACTGGAAGTTTCCAGAGTGCGGCCAGATTCATGCTTTCGTACAAATTTCCCTGCTGCATAGCGCCATCACCAAAGAATGCGACAGACACCGCAGGAACTTTAAGAAGTTGGTAACTCAACCCTGCACCAACTACATGGGGAATTCCACCACCCACGATCGCATTTGCCCCAAGATGACCTAATTTTCGATCAGCAATGTGCATCGAACCGCCCTTACCTCGACAGTAACCTGCTTCTTTTCCAGCGATTTCAGCAAGCATTCTTTTTGGATCTGCGCCTCGAGCCAGAAAAATTCCATGGCCACGATGATGAGTAGTAAAACTGTCCTTGGGCTCCATCGCTTCAGCAACTCCAACCGCTGGTGCTTCTTCTCCAATTGATAGATGAAGCATGGTTCCTGCGCTTCCACCCTGAAGAAACAATTCACCCACTCGGTCTTCAAAAGTTCTAATCCGCAGGAGTTGCAGATATAAGAGACGGCTATTTTCAGAAATCATATGTGCAGATGCAGACGAAGTAGAGAAGAAAGTATCAGTACCCATTTGGGTACTGACAGGAGAAGGGTTAGATCTTCCAACCAAGTTTTGTTACCCCATCGAGAAAGTTTTCGTATCATCGTTTTGGTTATCGATTCAAAGTTTCTGAACAATCTTGACGCAAACTTCAGCAGATTCATCTAAAGTCTGCTATAAGGTCAATCCCCCGGAAACAGCTTTAAATGTATTTCTGCCAAGATTATCGGCGTATTGTAGCGTTCCTTCCCATTAAAATTGGGGATAGCAGGTTTTACGTTTCGCAGGCCAACATCGAGGTGAGATCTTGCCGTTTCAGAAGTTTTGAAGATTCCACTGCTGGTTGGCTACATGTCGTTATCTGCTCCTCATTGAAGCCTAGCCATTGTTTAGTTCCAGGCCGATTCATCGGTGTAATATGAACAGGCAAAAGGACCTGAACCCCCTTATTCATCTGCTAAGATCTCCTCTGAAATAGATGGGTGAGACATTCGTTACAGGAATTAGCTCTAAAAAAACTAAACTGCTTAATTGGGAACAATGCCCTCTAAAAGCCGTTTGAATGCCACCATTCCGGGGTCATCTAATCCAATTGATTTGTCCTGAAATATGCGGGCTCTGCCAATTTGGCAGGGCTTATCCCTAAATTCATCTATCGTTTGCTGAACCACCTCGATCAGATCCAAGAGACCTGTTTCTGGATCACTTTCCAATTTCTTCTGTGCTGCCGAGACTGGGTCCAAGACTGTCTTCTGACCCAACTTTGCTTTTCCACGATGTTGCATTGCCTCCAGTGCCACTTTAAGTAGACCAGCCCACTCACTTGAATCCATTTCTGCCTGCCCCTTCTTCTGCTTAGCCATTGCCATCAAACCTGTAGCAAGGATGGTCCCGTAACTGGAGCCACTGGTTTTGGTAAAGGCCTGGGCACACTTTAGCAGCGCCATCCCCCAATCATCAGGCAGTTCTTCCCGAATCTCCAGAAGTTGCCGGCTCCCACGAACCATTGTCACCCCGAGATCTCCATCACCAAGTTGGGCATCCAGGCCGTTCAGTTCCTCTGCACTTGACTCTAGATGTTCAGCCAACTGGGGTAGTTGGTCTTGCAACCAAGAAACTTTCATCATTCTACCTGCCAAAAAGCACAGCGCGCAGGTGCCTGCAGTAATGCCTCTCTTTCCTGATTTAAGAAACAAAAAGTCATTGAAACGCCTGACATTTCCATTGAAGTTGCGTAACGCCCGACAAGTGGCATCACTATAGTGGCTCCCAGTTCTTCAACCCGCTTTTTGACAACTCTGTAGAGGATGTAGAGTTCCTCAGGAGGAGTAGCGCCCAAACTATTAACCATTACTGAGAGCCGATCACCTGAGTCAATCGCCCGATCTGCAATCAACCGATCCACCATCTCATGAGCAATGTCATCTGCTGGTTTGAGCTTGTCTCTCCATACTCCAGGTTCCCCATGAATACCCATTCCCATTTCCATCTCATCATCAGCAATCTCAAAGGTCGCTTTACCTGCTTGTGGAATTGTGCAAGGAGTCAATGCGGCCCCAACGCTACGGCAGGAATCGGCGGTTTCTTGGGCAATTCGCGTCACTTCCTCCAACGATCGCATTTGTTCGGCCGCGGCTCCTGCGATTTTGAAAGCGTATACCATTCCTGCAACACCTCTACGTTTCTCACCTTCCTCTGGTGGAGCAGAGGAAACATCATCTGCCAGGAGAACAGTGGTGGACTGGATATCTTCCTCCATTTCCAGTTGCTCTCCAGCCATATCGAAGTTCATCACATCTCCCCCATAATTTCCGTAGAGACGTAACACTCCAGCACCCGCATGAGCAACTTTCATCGCTTCAGCCATCTGCTCGACGGAAGGAGAAGCGAACACATCTCCGATTGCACAAGCATCTAAAAGCCCATGGCCCACATAACCTGTAAACACAGGTAGATGTCCTGAACCACCCCCTGAGACAATACCAACTTTATCTGGTCTTTGAGACCCAGCCCGGGCAATGACTCTCCCACCTTCGCCAGTCTGTCTGTAAATCTCTGGGTGAGCTGCACACATTCCCACCAACATTTCATCAACGTACTTGTATGGGTCATTCAACAATTTCTTCATCAGATTCCTCTATTACTTGAGTGGGATGCACCCTAAATATTAATTTTTTTCAAAGATCAGATATCAAATCAATGTCTTGACCATACCGCCATCAACGTTGATTGCCTGACCAGTTATGAACTTCCTATGTGGTGATGCCAAGTATGCAACTAATGTTGATACATCTTCTGGATCTCCATAATGGCCCAGAGGAATGTTTTGGTTAGCAAATGCCTCAATCGCATCTGGACCAGGCATACCAAGAAAACCTCCCAATTGATCTCCCAAACCACCTGGTTCTTCCCAAAGTGGCCCTTTGATTGGACCTGGACACACAGCATTGACCAGAATTTTATCTCCTGCGAGATAATTAGCCATGTCCTTTGTAAGCATGTTCAGTGCGGCCTTGACTGAGTCATAATCAACCAACCCTCCCGGTTGCTTTCCAAAAATGGAAGAGATGTTGATGATTCTTCCTCCACCTCTTTTCCTTAAATGCGGAATTGCAGCTCTGGAAGAATGCAAAGGGCCAAAGTACATCAAGTCCATACTTTCTCTGATCAACCCTTCATCGTTACCAAGAAGATCACTCAATTGCCCCGCACCAGCATTATTAACCAGGATGTCCATGCCCCCAAAGTGAGCTACTGACTCATTTACGAATTTTTCATTCTCTTCACGCTTTCGAAGATCAGCTTCTACAGTCAACACCTTGACCGTATCACTTCTCAATCTACTAGCAACTTCCTCCAGTTTAGCTTTGTTACGCCCACAAAGTGAAAGATGACACCCCTCTGAGGCCAGCATTTCAGCACAAGCTTTGCCTAACCCTCTGCTGGCACCTGTGATTAAAGCAACTTTTTCCTTTAATTGAAGATCCATGTTCTTATCTCTGTAAAGATCGGAAGTGAATGAAATCTCAGTAGATGACCTTTAAAAATTTTGAAAGGTTGCGCACATGGGTTAATTCCAATTTGGATAGCCCCTTCCCTCAAATACTACTCATTTGAATCAGATAGCATGATCCCCTGCTTAGCGGCCGCACCTAAAGCCTTGCTGACGTCGATTACCCTGGGGCCAAGACGATCCATACTTAATCGGACGTTATCAACAGCTCTGAACTCAATTTCTCTTTCCCCATCAAGAGCAATCACTCCTCGGTCGATGGTTGGAGCCCAGGAGCTTCCAAGTTGAAGTTCGTCCCATCTTTGAATTCCAAGTTTAGCAAACAAACCAGGTGCAATCGGAGCCATAACCTTTTGGGTGGCTTCTGGATCCATTTGCACTCCTAGACCATGATCTTCATCCCGCCCAACGGGATTCACCAACGAAGCGATTGAAGAAAGTCCGATTGCCTCGCTTGATGCAAAAGTCACATACAGTTCTCTAAGCTGCTCAACTTGCCAAACTGCTTTTGCAGCGACAAACATATCTGCACTAATGCAAGCATCTACGAGAGCCATACCCCTTGTTTCGCCATTAACTTCAACCAACAGTCTTTTCTCACGTCTGGTAACATCGTCGAGGTTTAACCTTTCGGTCGCAACCAAACCCGCTGCCAAACCGCTGAGAGTAGCTTCCCTCAATTCTGGAAAACTGTTGTTTGTCCCCGTCGAGAGTGTTGCCATTGGGATCTCACCACATTCCTCAGCAACTAGGCGATGAGTGCCATCTCCCCCCAAGACTATGATTGCGCGAATACCAGCTGCTATCATTGCACGGACAGATAATCTGGTGTCCTCAGGGATCTCCATGATGTCTGTGTCCGTAAATTGAACAGGCAGCAATCGCTTCCCTTCAGGAGTCTGACCGAATCGCTTAATGACAGTAGCTATACCTCCCTTATCCGGCATCATCCAAGCTTCATCGACCCCACATACTGTCAGTGCACCCATCAATCGTTGGATCATGTTGCACTTTTCAGCTGTCGGGAAAACAGAAGCTTTTGAGATGACTCTTCGAATATCCCGCCCAGAGGCAGGGTTTGCCAGAATTCCGACACGAATTGGCCGGCTCACCTCTTTGGGCGGATCTTGAAGTCTCACTTCAAAGCCCTGACAGCCTCAGCGATCTTTTCTGGACTTGGAATGTAGAGATCCTCCAATACATCCGAAAACGGCGGCGGACAGTGCGGTGCCGTCACCATCTTCACTGGACCCCTCAACGAACCAAAGGCCTGCTCCGTCACCTGAGCACTAATGTCCGCTGCCATGCTGCAGCGTGGGTTCGACTCATCCACCACCACCAAGCGACCCGTGTTCTCCACGCTCTCGATGATCGTCTCCAAATCCAACGGTGAGGTTGTCCTTGGATCAATCACCTCACACTGGATCCCTTCCTTGGCCAACGCCGATGCTGCTTCCATCGCCTTGTGGACCATCATCCCCATCGCCACTACTGTCACATCTCCCCCTTCCCGCACTACGTTGGCCTCATTGAACGGAATCGCATACGATCCCTCTGGTACATCTCCCTTGAGACCATAGAGCGACTTGTGCTCACAGAAAATCACCGGGTCATTGTCCCGGATCGACTGGATCATCAACCCCTTGGCATCATACGGATTCGATGGAATCACCACCTTCAAACCAGGAATATGCGTGAAGACCGGATACAAGCACTGTGAGTGCTGAGAAGCTGCTCGTAAACCTGCCCCAATCATCGTACGTACCACTAGCGGCGTCTCCGCCTTGCCACCAAACATGTACTTGAACTTCGCTGCCTGGTTGAAGATCTGATCAAAACAAACCCCCATGAAGTCGATGAACATCAACTCCGCCACAGGCCGCATTCCACAGGCCGCCGCTCCCGCTGCTGCCCCAATGAAGGCCGACTCCGTGATCGGCGTGTCCATGATTCGATCCCCCACCTGGGCATGCAGACCCTTGGTCACCCCAAGCACCCCACCCCAGGCATCAATCTCTCCTTCGGCTCCCATCCCACCAACATTGTCCTCACCCATCGCAATCACTGTCTCATCGCGAGCCATCTCCTGGGCCAACGCCTCGTTGATTGCGTCCTTGAATGTTAACTCTCTGGCCATGTCTTGTTCTCCTTTATATTGCCGTTCATCGTTCAGGGATAGCTTACGTAGACGTCGGTCATCAGGTCGGCCGAGGTCGGCTTCGCTGAAGACTTCGCATGCGCTACCGAGGCTTCAATCTCTGCAGCCACTTCCTTGTCGATGGCATCCAGCTGCGCCTGGGTCAATAGCCCCTGCTCGGTCACTCGCTTGCTGAAGAGCATCAGACAGTCCTTACTCTCCTTGACCTTCTTGACCTCATCCACCCCACGGTAGGTCTGGGCATCCCCTTCAAAGTGACCATAGTAGCGGTTGAGCTTGCACTCAATCAGCGTCGGACCTCCCCCTTCACGGGCCCGCTTGATCGCTTCACCAGCCACCTCATAGACTGCAAAAAAGTCGTGACCATCGACCACAACCCCTGGCATCCCAAAGGCTGCCGCACGGTCAGCGATGTTCTCACAGGAGACGGACCACTTGCTGCCGGTTGACTCGGCATAGCCATTGTTCTCGGCCACAAAGATGCAGGGCAGGTTCCAGACAGTAGCCAGGTTCAAGGACTCCAGCGTTGTCCCTTGGTTGGAGCCACCATCGCCAACAAAAGCGATCGCCACCCCGCCATTCTTGCGGAACTTGGCAGCCAGGCCAGCACCACAGATCAGTGGAGGCCCTGCGCCAACGATCCCGTTGGCCCCCATCATCCCTTTCTCCAAGTCAGCAATGTGCATCGATCCACCTTTGCCAGCACAGGTGCCATTGCGGCGACCGTAGATCTCCGACATCATCCCTTTGATCTCTACACCCTTGGCGATGCAGTGTCCGTGACCACGGTGGGTACTGGCGATGCGGTCTTCATCGTTGAGGTGCATGCAGAAGCCAACGGCAGAAGCCTCCTCGCCAGCGTACAGGTGGACGAAGCCCGGAATCTCTCCCGTGGCAAACTCGTCGTGGACGCGGTCCTCAAAGGCTCGGATTTGACGCATCTTTCGATACGCCTGAAGTAGTTGTGCTTCGTTTAAGTTCATATCTTACCCCCTTGGTGTTATTAGATGACTACAGGTATCGGTGCAAAGTGAAGTGTTGAATTCATTAAGAGCAAATATTAAAGATCTGATCGTCTGATGATATCAAATTTTCAAAAATATTTGCGTCCTGAAAAATTCGGCGTGATTATGGTGCAGGGCCTTGCCAAAAATCAACACTGAATTTTGAGTGCCAGGGATTTTGCAATAACTAATTCAAACAGATTCTTGATTAATCTTCTTTGTGGAGTGTCTAAACATGCCTGATTTAGCTGAGGACAGCATCAATTGGTTCGAGATGAAAGGTATTGCTGTTCGATTACAGGGCAGAATTGTTTTGGAAAAAGTTGATTGGTCGTTTGAGAAAAAAGAGCACTGGGCAATCTTGGGTGGAAACGGGGCAGGGAAGTCTACAATCCTGCGGGTTTTGGCGCAACAAATCTCCTATTGTAAGGGAACATTGCGCAGACATCCTGAATTGCAGGGAGTTACTCACCTCGGATGGGTTCACCTCAATCAACCTTTGGGGCTACTTGCGCAGGAGAAACTCAAGGATCGATGGGAAGAATATAGTGGTAGGGTGCAAGAGCAACAAACCATTCGAAGCATGTTCTCTGAGTATATGCTCGCTGAAAACGAAAGTAAGGACTTGCTTCGCCTTATGAAATTGGACTCAAAAGTAGATCGTCCAATTCGTGGACTATCCAATGGGGAATGGCGGAAACTCTTACTCTTTCAATCCCTGATCCTATTCCCAAAGCTATTGATGCTGGATGAACCATTTGATGGTTTGGACAAGACTTCAAGCAAGGATTTTAAATCATTGCTCAGAGAATTGGTTCAACACTCCAAATTATCACTTATTCTTGTTAGTCATCGTCAAGATGAGTTGATCCCAGAAATTACTGATGTGATGGGTTTGCGGAATGGGAAAATGGAATATTCAGGAAGGCGATCTTCTATTCTTACTGAACAAAACTTGAAGAAACTTTACAGAAGTGAAACCAAGGCCTCAGACACCAGGAAATTCCAAAGCGAAATTATTGTTTCTAAATTTAGAAATATTGAAGATTCCTTAATTCCACCCGTTAAAATGGACAATGTTCATCTCTATTTTCAGGGTCACACTGTCTTTGAAGATTTTTCTTGGACATGGCCACCGGGAGAGCATTGGCAAGTTGCTGGAACAAATGGTTCGGGGAAGTCATCTATTGTGAAGTTGATAGTAGGGGAGCACCTTCAAGCTTACAGCAACAAGGTTTGGATTTTTGGGAAACGTAGGGGTTCTGGGGAGAACATTTGGGATCTGCGCAAACGAATTGGGGTGGTCACTCCCGAACTACAGATGAACTATCGTAAAAAAATTACTGGCCGGAAAGTTGTTTACTCGGGTTTTAATGACTCAATTGGCTATTATGGAGCTATTTCGGAACAACAAAAAGAGACAGCTGAGAATTGGTTAAACCAATTTGGTCTTTTCGAAATTGCGGAAAATTCCTTTTTGAACATGTCCTATGGCCAACAACGGTTGTTTTTATTGGCCCGTGCTATGGTCAAATCCCCGGAAATTCTATTACTTGATGAACCCTGCCAAGGACTTGATCCTTATCAAAGATCAGAATTAATTAATAAGATCAATTTATTGGGAAAATCAAAGACTACCCAAATTCTTTACATCAGCCATCAGGTTGAGGACAAGTTAGACTGTATTGGTGCAACAATTTTTTTACCTGATGGAAGAATCGAAAGGAATTTGTCAGCTTTTCGGAAATTTTAGTTTCATAATAGTGACAAATTTATCTAATTTTGTCTTGACTGACAGCCAGACTCGTTACTACAACTTAAGAAAATGAGACCTAATAATTTAAATTAGCCATAATCATAAAAATGAATTCAAAATTTGATCGCCCAGAAAAATTTGATGAATCGGTCTCACATATTCCAATTGAAACTTGGTTTCAACTCTTACAAATGGGGAGTTGGAAATTAAACCTCCGCACCAAAAAACTCATTTGTTCCCCTGAAACTCTTGATCTCCTTGGCTTCCCGAAAAGTCATCAGATAACCTTGGACGTATGGCTGAACCTGGTTCATTCAGACGACCTCCAGCAATTCAAGCAATTTATGCAACCGGAAGAGGGATCTTCAAGGAGAGAGTTGGACTTTCAGATTTATCATCCTAAGAAATCAATCATCTGGCTCCGTGCAGTTGCTGAATTGAGCTTCGATCTGGAAGCAAAACCCTTTAAATTCCTTGGGGTTGTTTCTGATATTACTGCTCAGAAAGAAAAGGTACTTAAAGTTAATGATTCACTGCGTGAAGAATTAACCTGCGCGCGCAGAGCTATAAAATCATCAAACAGATTAGCAACGATTGGAGAAGCCAGTGCATCCTTGGCGCACGAACTTAAGACACCATTGAGTGTTTTAATGACACAACTGCAGAATCTGAATATCCTGCAACAACTTAACAGACTGGGAGAAAAGGAACTTGATGAGCATATTTTATCAATGACAACTGTCACTGAGGGATTACTCAATAGGTTGAGGCTGATGCAAGAAATGACTCATGCTGGAAAACCTGGATTGAGACCTTGTGGTGCGAGTGAAGTTCTGAAGGGTGTTAAATCTTTGATTGGACCTACCCTAGAAGACAGGGGAATCAAAATGATGGTAGATTTGCCCGAGCAGTTACCATTGATCAGGACAAACAGGAGCCAACTTGAGCAGGTCCTTCTAATTCTCTGCAACAATGCGGTTGACGCACTGAAGCATGCACCCAAGCCGTGTCTGGTATTGAATTTCAATATCGAAGAACAATTCGCAAAAATAGAAGTCATAGATAATGGCCATGGCATGAATGAAACCACCATATCCAATATTTTCAGCCCATTCTTTACAACAAAAAAACGAGGTCAAGGAACAGGACTTGGCCTTTCAATCGCCAAGAAAATCATAGAAGAACACAATGGACAAATATCTGTTAAAAGTTCACTCGGGTTGGGAACCACTTTCACCATCAGATTACGCTTAGCAGAAAAAATATCTTGGAAAGTGGCGCGCTAACCATACCACCCCGTTGAATCATCCCTTCTCTCAAAAGTCCTCCACACCTTGGTTTTCAGAACCATCGAAACATTCCAATTATTCCAGCTGAAGCGTAAAATAATTGGAGTATCAAGATCCCACGATGGCCTCCCCAATAAGCCCAGACGCCAATCAAGAATGAAGAAATCAACAATAATGCAAACCCAACGAATTCAGCACCAATATTCAAAGCCACCAAAAGCGAATACAAAATTGCGGTGATCACACCAAACCATTCGAAGAGTTTTGATCGATCCATTTTTTTAAACCTTAATTTTTTGTGATGACTTCAAGCAAACTTCTACAGGATTGATTAATTTAGATAGGCCCCTACCGCTACGGATTTCTTTTAGGTAACCCTTTTCCCTGCCAAAGCACTTGCCCCAATAAAGCCAATCTGGCAACGTGAACTAATCGAGCTTAAAAAGAGCAACTTACAATTTCCCAATCTCAAGCTAGGACAAAATGGGGCTGCTGATAAATGGACAATGGCATGACCAATGGTACGAAACAAAATCCAACAAGGGTCACTTCATTAGGGAGGATGCCCAATTTCGAAACTGGGTTACTAGTGATGGAAGACCCAGTCCCAACAGAACAAAAGGTTTTTCAGCGCAGGCAGGAAGGTATCATCTTTACGTTTCAGGTGCATGTCCTTGGGCACATCGAACATTGATTTTTCGACAATTAAAACACCTAGAGGAATTGATTGGGGTTTCAGTGGTTCATCCACATATGCTTCAAAGTGGTTGGGAGTTTCGGAAAGCAGCTGAAGATTATAGATTTATGGATCATCTATATGGATTGCCTTACTTGCACAGTCTATATACGAAATGTGATCCTGAATATACCGGGCGGGTCACCGTCCCAGTTTTATGGGATAAAGAGACCCAGCAGATTATCAGCAACGAATCCTCTGAAATTATTCGAATGTTCAACTCTTCTTTCAATGAGTTGACAGGAAATCATGAGGACTACTACCCGATTGAGAATCAACAAGAAATCGATGAGTGGAATGATTTAATTTATAGAACTTTAAATAACGGAGTCTACAGGTGTGGATTTGCTACCACTCAGACTGCTTATGCAGAGTCCTTCGTTGAACTTTTTGAAACACTCGACCGCATTGAAGAGCACTTGGCTGACAATACTTATCTTTGTGGAAGCAAACTAACTGAAGCTGACTGGCGCTTATTCCCTACACTGATCAGATTTGATCCTGTCTATCACGGCCATTTCAAATGCAACCAACGCAGGATAAAAGACTATCCACGTTTGTTTGGCTACACTCGAAGATTATTACATTACCCTGGAATTCTTGAGACAGTAGACCTCTGGCAAATTCAACAACACTATTACTTCAGTCATGAAACAATCAATCCCAGTCGAGTAGTACCACTCGGTCCAGATATGCAAGCCTATGCTAAGCCCACAGTAGATGAGTCTGCAGCTTCAGAAGGAAACCCTAGCCAGTAATCTCTGCAAAATGAAGAATCAATTTAATTTATTGAAAAAAATCTTAAATTCCGTGATCCCTTCGATCGCTATTGCTTGTGCCATAACAACCATCTTTGCTGAAGAAAATGTATTTGCTAAGTCAACCGACTGTGACTTCCGCCAATCACAATTGCAGCAATCGATGCCTCCAAGGGGAAAACGTTTGGTGTTAAATGCCTTGGAAGAGTGGCCACAGGAAATAGCGGGAAGAGGTACCGATACTGAGGAGGCAATTCGAAGGGCACAGGAACGAATTGCCGAAGCTATTTTTCTCAGAGTCGAGTCAATAACTAGCAATCAGATGAAACTGAAGCTCAACGATGGCGATGAGAATTTCATAGAAGAATCGACTCAACGAATCCGCACCTCTAGTAGAATCGATATACCACTTCCACCACCAGAGATCTTACGTTGCACTGATGAAACAATTTTAGTGATCTACCCACTGACGATTGGCCAGTTAGCCGAACCTTCGGTTCAATACTCAAAGGATGTAGCAGCTCTAATGGACAAAGCTTCCAAAGCATCATCCGGCCAAACCCTACTTGAACGATTATTTGGCCAATCCGGTCCTGATGCAGTTGATTTCAGCCGACTCTTAAGAGCATATCGTAGCGCATTGCTGGTTGAACAGCGATCACGGTATAGTGATGCTGCGCTGCAGCTAGCCAAATTAAAAAGTATCCCCGCCAGCAGTGAAATTCGCAGTGAATTGGATCCGCTACTTTCAAAATTGAATCTAACCTACAGTCCTAATCCAGTTCGCTTAATTCCAGCCTCCAGTAATGCAAGTTATCGCTTTGAGAGCCCTCTGCAATTAGATTTAACTTTCAAAGAGGAACCGCTTCCCGATGTTCCTTTGAGACTCAGATTCACATCCAGAAAAAGAGAGTTTGAACAACTGAACACTATTTCAACAAGTGGAAATCTTCGCTTCAGTGAGATTCCTATTCAGGTAACTCAAGGCGGAAAAGGACTTAAGCAACAATCCCAATTGGATAAAACCTGCCCATCTATGTTGAATGTCCAATTAGATTTGGGACCCGAGGCCCAAACACCGCTAGAGTTAGCAAACATTGAACTAGATTGCGTTCCCCTATCTAAGCTGGAATTCAATAAATCAGCTCGGATCAATACTATGGATGCATGGAAGAATTACCTAAAGCGTTTTCCTGATTCTCCTCAACAGATTAAAGCAGTTCAAGGGTTGGCTAGGATACAGCTTATCTTAGTAGAAGATCAATTAGCAGAGAAGGAGTTCAAGAAAAAAGAGTTGATGGCACTTCGTGAGTATCAGATGGGTGCAACTTTAAACGAAAAAGTTGAAGACACCATTAACCGTCTGAGCGGAGAAATTGAGGAACTAACAGCAATTCTTTTGGACGACCCTTTGGCTGAGGACATCTTTGTGTTGGAAATGAGAAGCGTGGCTAATCCGCGTTTTTACATTCATCCTGAATTACGAATTGCAACAGACGAAGGTCGTGAAGAGCGCTTCAGTCTGAGGCGTCTGGTCTTGGGAATGGGCCAAGAAGAGGGAGCATTTGGGGGCCTCATTGACCTTCGTTATGACCCATCATGGAAGCAGCCAGTCAGGGAGCTTCAATTCAGTGGTCAATTTAGGGCATGGGGAAACCGAAGTACTCCATTGGGCCTAGCCCTTGGGGGAACTTACCTGAGCTATGCCGAAGACTATGAACTCCTGAGCGAAGGTCCCGACAAGGGAGTTGAAAAAGATGGTGAAAGTAAATTTTCACCAATCGTTGATGAATGGGAGATCTACGCAGTTGGAATTGTAAAATTTCCCAGCAGAAATAGTTTCATCCATGTTTTTCTGGGTTCAACACAAATTCAGGGAGCAGTTCAGTATTTCCTGAAAGCTCCAAGCTTTGCGTTAATCTCGGAAGCTAAATGGAGATACAAGGATTACAAGATTGATCCTCGCCCCACTGACTCGACTGTCAACAAAGATTTAAAGGAGCGCGAAGAACAGGCTGAACTCCAACAACGTGATTTTCGTTTTGGATTCAAGTTTGGCAATACCATCGCTAACCGAGTCAATGTACAAACTCGTGTCTGGTACAGCACCCAAGAAGAAAAACTTTTGCTTGGCATTGGATCAAGTTTCTAAAATCAGAATATGTGACGGTCAGTGGGATCAAAAAGATAATTTCAATTCTGGAAAATCAAGGATCCATACCTTTAAAAACCTGAATAATTGATCCTGAAAATTAAATCGGTCTATCAATCATAATTTTATACATAGTCTCTATGCCCCGCTTTAATGCTAATTTGTCAATGATGTTCCATGAACATGATTTTCTTGATCGTTTTGGAGTTGCAGCAAACGCAGGTTTCCATGGAGTTGAGTTTCTCTTTCCCTACGCATATTCACCTTCTGATCTAAAAGAAGCCCTTGAAGCGAATCAATTAACTCAAGTGCTCTTTAATCTTCCTCCAGGAGATTGGGAGAAAGGGGATAGAGGAATGTGTTGTCATCCAAATCGTCAAAACGAATTTCGTGAAAGTGTTGAGATCGCTCTTGAATACGCTAAAGGTCTTGGATGCCAGCAAATTCATGCTATGGCTGGTATCAAGCCAAAAGATGTTCCTTGGGAAGCTCTTTTAGAAACCTATGCAGAAAATCTCAAATACGCTTCTCAACTTTGTGAACAAAATAATGTTAGATTGCTGATTGAAGCAATCAATTCTCGAGACATGCCTGGATATTTCTTGAACAATTCTGCTCAAGCAATCTCAGTGATTGAGAAAGTGGCGTCTGCGAATCTTTGGTTTCAGTATGATATTTACCACATGCAAATCATGGAAGGAGATTTGTCACCCACAATCACTGAACTCCTTCCCAGGATCGCTCACTTTCAAATTGCTGATACTCCAGGGCGTCATGAACCAGGCACTGGTGAAATCAACTACCCATTCCTCTTTTCAAAACTTGATGAACTGGGATACAAAGGTTGGGTTGGTTGCGAATATAGGCCGATCTCAGGAACTCTTGAGGGACTGAGTTGGTTATCATGTTGGTTGAGCAAATGAATAATTTCAAAGTTTAAACTGATTTCTTGATCTATACGAGATGAAAAATGAGTTCTCTTCCTAAGATTCTAGATCAAACGTTACGGGCAGCTCTTCAACGCTCTCAACCCAAAATTTGCCTACCGGGGTACTTAAAAGAAATTCAAGAAACAGAAAAATTGCCAGAGCGGATCATAGTTTTGGGAGCCGGAAAGGCATCAGCCGAGATGGCCAATTCGTTGGAAGATCATTGGCAGGGAAAAGATTGGGGAGCAAAATTGTGTGGTCTGGTGCTGACACGCTATGGCTATGGGGTGCCGTGTAAATCCATTGAAATTGTCGAAGCAGCTCATCCAGTACCCGACGAAACTGGCCTAATCACAGCTCAAAGAATTCTGAATCTAGCTAAATCTGCTACTGATCAAGATTTGGTAATCTGCCTGATATCTGGTGGTGGTTCTGCTTTGTTGGCTCTACCTTGTAAGGGTCTTACCCTGCAAGACAAACAAGCACTCAACAGATCTCTTCTCAATTCTGGGGCAACGATTGGAGAAGTGAATTGCGTACGCAAACATCTTTCCGCAATCAAAGGTGGGCGTCTCGCTCGAGCAGTTCAGCCTGCAAGACTCTGGACTCTCGCAATCTCAGATGTTCCCGGAGACGATCTCTCTGTAATTGCTTCTGGCCCAACTGTTCCAGACCCTACTACTTTTTCAGATGCACTAGAGATTTTAAGAAGGTATCGAATACAACCAACCCCGGCAATTCAAGCGCTTTTAGAAGCAGCTCAGGAGGAAACTCCAAAACCTGGGGAAGACATTTTTTCAAGGAATCAAGTAAGGTTGGTTGCTACCCCGCAATTGATGCTCGAAGCTGCTGCAAAAGAAGCTGAGCAGCTTGGGATTACCCCAATCATCTTAAGCGATCGCATTGAGGGTGAAGCCAGGGAGGTAGCCAAGGTTCATGCAGCGATTGCCAAGCAGATCAAGCATCGAGATCAACCAATCAACTCCCCAGCATTGATTTTGTCTGGGGGTGAAACCACTGTGACGGTTCGCGGTAAAGGTAAGGGAGGAAGGAATACGGAGTTTATCTTATCTTTGCTTGAAGCCTTGCAAGGCGAAGAGGGAATTTCAGCAATTTCTGTCGACACTGATGGTATTGATGGCACAGAGGACAACGCTGGTGCTTGGATAGATCAGAACAGCTTTCTAAAAGCAAAACAGTTGAACCTCAAACCAAATGATTTCCTCGCTGATAATGATACCTACGGGTTCTTTCAGCAATTGGAGCAACTTGTATTGACAGGTCCCACAATGACAAATGTGAATGACTTTCGGGCTATCTTCGTTAGTCAGCCGTAAGTCTGGAATTCCATGATGGTTGCTGCTGAGAAATCAAATTATTTTTTGATGAACTGGTTTTGGTGCGTTTCCCTTCAAACATCTGCTTTCTAAGAACAGGCCAAAGTGCTCTTCCGGTATGACTCGATTCACAAGCCATGACTTGCTCAGGGGTTCCAGTGACGACCACCTCCCCTCCGTGAATACCCCCTTCTGGTCCAAGATCAATAACCCAATCAGCTGATTTGATGACTTCCAAATTGTGCTCAATGATCACCATTGTTCCCCCATCATCCACAATTCTATGCAGTACTTCTAATAAACGCCTCACATCATCAATGTGCAGACCCGTGGTTGGTTCATCAAGAATATAAAGTGTTTCTCCTTTTGATCTGCGAGAGAGTTCAGCCGAGAGCTTCAGCCTCTGTGCTTCCCCTCCTGACAGAGTATTCCCTGCCTGACCCAATTTCATATAGCCAAGACCCACATCTCTCATGGTTTGCAGAATTCTTAAGATCTTGTGCTGGGCTGCAAACAGTTGACAAGCCTGTTCAATTTCAAGGTTGAGTACATCTGCGATTGTGTGTCCCTTGAACTCTACACTCAAAGTTTCTCGATTGTATCTCTTGCCCTGACATTGATCACAAGTTACCCAAACATCGGAGAGAAAGTGCATTTCAATCAGATGATATCCCAGACCATCACAGGCCGCGCATCTTCCTTCGACGGAATTAAAAGAAAAACGCCTTGGAGCAAATCCTCTTTGCCTTGATGCAGGAAGTTGTGAAAAAAGATCCCGGATTGGCGACAGTGCGCCTGTATACGTTGAGGGATTACTTCTGGGTGTACGCCCTATCGGCTCTTGATCAATGATTCTGAGATATTTTAATTGCTCTAGTCCATTGATCGTCTTGTGTTTTCCGATTTCACCAACATACCCAGAAAGCTTCTTTGCGACCGCTTTCTGCAGGACATCAATGATCAAAGAAGATTTGCCTGAACCGCTCACGCCGGTCACAACAGTCAGACAACTCTTTGGGATGGCAACGGAAATGTCCTTGAGGTTATTTGTCTTGGCGTTTGAGATCGTGATCTGTCGTGCTGGATTGGGAAGTCTCCTGTGTGGTATCGGAATTCTTTGTCGATGACTCAAGTATTGCCCTGTGAGGGATTCTGAATCCAAGGCTAGGTCTCCTGGTGTTCCACATGCGATGATTTTTCCACCATAGTGTCCAGCCCCTGGACCAATATCAATCAGATGATCCGCGCGATTGATAACATCAAGATCATGTTCAACTAGCAGGACCGTGTTTCCAAGGTCACGTAGCTGTAGCAAAGTTTTCAATAATCGCTCGGTATCTCTCGGGTGTAGGCCAATGGTAGGTTCATCCAAGACATACAGCACCCCGGTCAACCCTGAGCCGATTTGAGATGCCAGACGAATACGTTGAGCCTCGCCACCTGAAAGCGTGTTGGATCGCTGATCTAATGTGAGGTATCCAAGACCTACATTGCGAAGGAATTTCAAACGACTGAGGATTTCCTGAAGCGCTTGTTCAGCGATCGCCTGTTCGGTTGCGCTGAGTTCCCAAGTACTCACTTCTCGCAGGGCCTCGTCTACTCGCAATCTGCACAACTGGAGGATATTCCTCTGTCGAATCAGAACAGATCGATACTCGGGCTTTAACCTTTCACCATCACATGTTTTACAAGAACGAAAAACTAGTGAATCCAAATCTGCGTCTTCATCAAAATCCGAATTTCCAGTCAGTTCAATTTCACCAAGTCCATCACAATCTGGACATGCTCCAACGTGAGAATTGAAGGAAAACATTCTTGGATTGAGATCTTGAGTCAAGTAGTAGTCGCTTTGAACATTGCCCGGGACTTCAGAAAACCAGATCATCTTTTGGTCGTCCGGACGACGAGCGCAGAACAAGCCAATTCCCTGTTCGTAAGCGATGCTAGCGCTTTCGGCTAATCTTTGCTGTTCATCGACACTCACTCTGATCCTATCCACCACCAACCAAACCGCTACAGACTTGGTAAGTTTAAGTTTTTTTGATTCGGACTCCCAATCATCAAACAAAATTAATTTATCCCCCACGTAAACTCTCAGGAATCCAGATTGTTGAAGCGCTGCCTGATGTTCTGGAAATTCCTTTGGATGCTTTAGTAAGGTGGGATGCTTGGAATCAGACCTAAACAATGGAGCCAGAATTTCAAGCCGATCTCCATCATAATGATCTATAAGGAATTTGGCAGCCCGAGTTGCCGTGAAGCTTTCCAGAGGCAACCCTGTCTTTGGGCAATGAGCAACTCCAATTCTTGCGTATAAAAGACGGAGATAGTCAAAAATCTCGGTGGTAGTTGCAACAATGGAGCGGGGATTACGACTGGAAGCTTTCTGATTAATCGCAATCGCTGGAGCAAGTCCATCAATGCTATCAACAGGGGCCTTGTCCATTCTGCCGAGAAACCTTCTTGCATAAGTGGAGAGGGATTCAACATATCGAGCCTGCCCCTCCGCGAAGATGGTATCAAAGGCAAGGGAAGTCTTACCCGATCCGCTGACCCCTGTAATGACCGTAAACTGATGCTTTGGGATTTCAACATCCACATGGCGCAGATTGTTTTTGCTAGCACCCCGAACAACTAGATCTCGCTCTTTTCTTTCGCTCCGAAAACCATTTATTGCATTGCGTTCGTTGACTTCCCTAGCTCTGGAAGATTCTTCACCTAACTGCGTCTCCAATAGTGGTTTTAAGAATCCGCCCGTTAAAGTATTTAATTCAGCCAATTCCTCTGGGGTACCCTTGCCCACCAATTTACCACCAAATTTGCCCCCACCTGGTCCCAATTCAATGACTTGATCGGCAAAGCGCAAAACATCGAGATTGTGTTCAATGACCAACACACTATTACCCTGTTCAGCCAAGCGATCCAAAGTCTGTAGCAGCGTGCGAATGTCTTGAAAGTGAAGTCCTGTCGTAGGTTCATCCAAGAGATACAGTGTCCGACCTGTGGATTTTTTTCGTAATTCTGAAGCTAACTTTACACGTTGAGCCTCGCCCCCACTGAGGGTCGTAGATGGCTGCCCAAGCTTGACATACCCCAAGCCGACATCTAGCAGAGTCTGAAGGATGTGAAGGATTTTTGGTTGGTTTTCAAAAAGTTCAGCAGCTTCTGAGATTGTCAGTTCAAGAATTTCAAAGATCGTTTTATGCTTGTAACGGATCTGCAGAGTTTCGGCATTGAATCGCTTGCCGTCGCAGGTTTCACAGGGAATTTGGACATCACTCAGAAACTGCATTTCAATGGTTTTCAACCCAGCCCCCTTACAGTCTTCGCATCGCCCTCCTTTGACGTTGAAGGAAAATCGCCCCTTGTTGTATCCACGAATCCTTGACTCTGGAAGCATGGTGAAGAGATCACGAATCAGGTCAAAAACTTTGGTGTAAGTAGCCGGATTACTTCTTGGAGTTCGACCAATGGGGGACTGATTGATTTCAATCAGTCGATCCAGATGTTCCAGACCAGTAACATGATCCCACTTCCCTTTGATTTCTTTTGATGTTTCCTCCTCGGTCGGTTCATTAGAGTCATCTTTTCCGTTTCCTTGCAGATGTTGCAATAAGGCTGGTCTCAGGATTCCATGCACTAGGCTCGATTTTCCGGAGCCACTGACTCCAGCCAAAACGACAAATAGTCCCAGGGGAATTTCGACATCCAAGCCCAACAGATTATGCAAACGGGCATTTCTAATTGATAAAAATCTTCCATCTGGAGTTCTTCGTTCTGTAGGAACTGGCATTTTTTCTTTTCCTACTAAGAACTGGGCTGTAACAGATTCACGAGAGTCCAGAATCTTTTGATAGCCACCTTGTGCAGTAATGTTTCCCCCATCTCGGCCCGCTGTTGGTCCAATATCTATAATATGATCAGCAGCACGGATGGTTTCTTCATCATGTTCCACCACAAAAACTGTGTTTCCACGGTCTCGTAGCATTTCCAAAGTTTTGATCAATCTCTGATTGTCACTTTGATGAAGACCGATACTTGGTTCATCAAGGACGTAGAGCACTCCCTGAAGACCAGAACCAAGTTGACTTGCTAAGCGAATACGCTGGCCTTCCCCTCCAGAAAGCGTAGCAGCCGAACGTTGAAGGCTGAGGTACCCGAGTCCCACCTCACTTAAGAAAGAAAGGCGCGCACTAATTTCCCGAAAAAGATCCCGACCAATCAATTCCTCTCTGTACGTCAGTTCCAAACCTTCAAAAAAAGTGAGCGCTTCAGTGACTGAACAATCACCTAGGTCAACAATGTTTTGATCTCGGAAAGTTACAGCCCTTGCCATAGCATTCAGTCGGCTTCCACTACAATCCGGGCAAACAGCCCGGATTTGAAAACGCTCCAAGGGTCCTTTTGCAAACCTGTAAACAAATTCCAAAATCGGAATCACACCAGCCCACTTACCTGCTTTGATTTGTTTTTTTAGATGGGAAGGGAATCGAAACACGTTGCCCACATAAAGAGAAACTTGTGCATTTCCTTTGAGAAACTGTTCTCTCTGCTGCTCAGGTAGTTCACCCCAAGATGAATTCAGATCGAGACCGAGCATCTTGGCCGCTGCATGTAGGTGGGATTTATCAATTTTTGTGAAATGAATATTCCCGTTAGCAGTCACACATTGGACCGCACCGTCTGTAAGAGTTTTTTCTGAATCACAGAGTCTCTCTTCCAAAAACTGTCGGGTCTCGCCTAAGCCATTGCAGGTTGGACACGCGCCTTGGGGAGCATTAAATGAGAAAAGTCGTGGTTCCTGTTCCGGTAGTGAAATCTGGCAAGTTGGACAAGCACTCAATTGACTGAAGAGATGATCTTCTCCCTTGAAGTTCAAAATGACTAAGCCCTCACTCATTTTCAGCGCTTTTTCAATGCCTTCTGTTAGGCGACTTTTTTCATCTAAGCTTAAGACAAGTCGGTCGAGAACCAGCTCAATACTGTGTTTTTCATATCTTTTAAGTTCAATTTCCTCGTCAAGCCTACGAATATTTCCATCAATCCGGGCCCTGACAAATCCATCTTGTACCCACTGTTGAATTTCCTTTCGATACTCTCCTTTTCGCTCTCGAACAATTGGAGCTAAAAGCGAGCAAGCCTCATCGAGAGCTACTGCATAAACATGATCCGTAATCTGTTCTGGGGTTTGACTGGAAATCGGCGTTTTGCATTCAGGACAATGTGGTTGTCCTAAACGGGCAAAAAGTAGTCGAAGATGGTCATAGATTTCAGTTACCGTTCCGACTGTCGAACGGGGATTTCGGTTAACAGTTTTCTGATCAACTGAAATGGTTGGACTCAAGCCTTCAATATGTTCAACCTTGGGTTTTTCCAACTGGCCCAGAAATTGTCGGGCATAGGCTGATAGCGATTCGACAAATCTTCTTTGTCCTTCTTGAAAAATTGTGTCAAAAGCAAGTGATGATTTACCAGAACCACTCACACCCGTAAAAACGGTCAAAGTGTCTTTTGGAATATCAAGACTCAGATTCTTCAGATTGTGTTCACAAGCACCGGTTACCCGAATCATGTCATTTATTTTATTACTATGTTCAGAATTTAAATTGCTGTTTGGCTCTTCGGACATCAGGTGCTTTTTGGTGGGTATTGAAGGGAAAATAAAATTTCATTCCCAACAGTTTCAAATCTTTAGCTTACCTCTGCAAGTATTTCCTCAAGCTGAATTTTGAAATAGCCTTCTACATGGGGAAAATACTGAATTGTTAAAGTTTTGTTAGAAAGTTGAAATATGATCTGGGCTACTGTATTTCAAGAGTATCAACTTTTTTTGAAAAAAGTTGATGATCCGATAATCACTTTGGAGCACCCCAATGATGAAAAAACGTCTCTACGGCGGTGTTGTGTTCAGCATAGTAATGTCCATTGTTGGTTATACACAACAGGCCGCTAAACCTGGGCAGACGTCATTAGATGATTTTTGCAAACAGTTTCCTTTGTCAGCAAGTTGTCCAGATGGAAAAAATGCAATCGCTAAGCAGCATACCTTTTGCGCAGAATTTCCATCATCAGTGACCTGTCCAGACGGCAGAGCAGCCATTCAGGAACAAAACGCATTCTGCTTCCAGTTCCCAATGTCCGCAAGTTGCCCTGAGGGAAAAGCAGTGATCGAGAAAATGACAAAATGATGTGCTGATTTTCCAACCTCAGTTGTTTGCAGTTGAATACTAACCCGTAAATTTTTGCCCTAGTAAATCTGATTGACTTAGGCAAACTTCGCCTAAATTAATTCCTCAAATTCTAGTTTTCTCGGTACCAGTTCCCCTCCAGTAATCAAATCCTCCAGTCCTTTCTAGATTTAAAGAAAACCTCAGAAACTATTTTCTATTCTCCTTGAATATTTTGTTTTTTACTTTAAAAATTTAAGCTTTAAATCTAGCTTTTATCTATTTTATTAAAGGACTTGTGAAAGTGGTAACAATAAAATATGCAGACTCAAAAATTAAAGAATTAAAAGAAATTTTACCAGGTTTTCTACTTGCTGTGTTAGTTGGTTACTTCAGTTTCCTTCTCAGTGAAATAATTGGTGAAGATATTTTGAGTTTTGAGAAATCACCCATCTCTCCAGTAATGCTTGCTATCATCATTGGAATTTTAGTCAGCAATCTAATCTCAATTCCAAAATCATGTGATTCAGGATTGATTTTTTCTGGAAAAAAAGTGTTAAGTTTTGGGATTGTCCTTCTTGGATTTCAATTGAGTCTTTCTAATATCTTTGATTCTGGCCTAGAGGCTATCCCAGTTGTTTTAGGCTGCATTATCACCGGGATCATTTTTACGATTTTTCTATCTAGGATGCTTGGTCTTCCAACGAATCTGGGGATTTTGATAGCAGTAGGTACTTCAATCTGCGGAGTTACAGCGATTGTGGCAACTGGTCCAATCATTCGGGCCAAGAAGGAAGAGATTGCTTATGCTGTTTCGGTGATTACAGTCTTTGGGATATTAGCCACTATTGGGTATCCGTATTTAGCAAATCATCTTTTTGAAAATGATCCCACGAAAGTTGGTTACTTCTTGGGTACAGCTGTTCATGACACATCACAAGTGACGGGTTCAGCCTTACTTTATGCGGATCTTTTTAATCAACCTCTAACTTTAGAAATTGCTGTCATCACAAAATTATTGAGAAATATATGCATGATTTTTGTCTTACCTTTAATTGCGTATTTCTCTTCAATTTATGGAGATAATTTTGAGAATGAATATACAATCGAATCACAACCGAAACTCAAACTTCAAAGGTATTTCCCTCTATTTATAATTTGGTTTTTATTGATGGCAACTGTTAGGTCACTAGGAGATTTTAGTTTAGAATCTACTGAGAAAGTTGTTGGAGTGATTTCTAAAGAAGATTGGAAGGGATTTGGTGGGATTGTTAAGTTGTTTACAGTTCAGGTATTAGTTATTGCCTTGGCTGCAATTGGATTAAATACCAGATTTGCAAATCTTAAAGAGTTGGGTTTAAAACCTTTCGCAGTTGGTTGCTTTGCTGCTTCAACAGTTGGGCTAGTGAGCTATCTTTTGGTTGGGGTGATCAACACGTAATATTGATTGATCACCCAATCATCATTTACGCGCTTCGATAAAGCTTTGTCATTGAAAATTCTCGATGTCCAAGTGCTTCTGCTGCGGTGTTTCTACCATTTGCAGTTCGGCAGATCATTTCGATCAAGACGTCACCCGCCTGATCAATTGTCATTTCCCTTCTTAGAATTCCTGAAACATCGACATCAATGTGTTCACTCATTGTCCGGATAGTTCTCGGATTCGCTGTAATTTTGATCACAGGCACTATTGGGTGGCCAATCACGTTACCTTGCCCAGTTGGGAAGGTGTGGATCACAAATCCACCAGCCGCCATGATCGTCACACACTCAGCGGCAGCAGATGAAGAATCCATAAAGTAAAGCCCCTCACCTGAGTTTGGTGTCTCAGCTGGTCCAAGAATTTCCTTATACATTGAAGTACGTCCAATTTTCTCAAGATTTCCTAGAGCTTTTTCTTCAATCGTAGTGAGACCACCTGTGATATTGCCTTTAGTTGGCTGGCTATCGGAAAGATCATCGGTTTGATGTGCAAAGATCACTTCGTCTTGGTATGTTTTCCACATCTTATACCAGCGATCTCCAACTTCTTCATTGACCGCACGCCGCCGGCAGATGTGCTCAGCTCCGGTAATCTCAGAAGTTTCACCGAAGCAACCAGTTATTCCAACAGGTAGGAGTTTGTCATACATGTTCCCTACAGTGGGATTAGCACCCAACCCAGTTGTCGTGTCGCTTTCGCCACATTTTGTTGAGATCCACAACTCAGAAATATCACATTCCTCCCGTTGAATTTCTGTAGCATAATGAACCATTTCTTTAGCAGCACGGCTTGCATTCATAATGGTTTTCAAATCACCATTTTGCTCTATTGAGAACCCTTCTACTGGTTTTCCTGTTGCGGCAATTCCATCTACCACTCTTTGAGTCCAACCTGGCTCAATCCCAATGACTACACAAGCAGCAATGTTAGGGTTTGATCCAGTTCCAATGATTGTTTTGAAGTGTAGCTCAAGATCTTCTCCGAACTGGAGTCGACCATATGCATGAGGTATCGCTATTGTCCCCTTGATGTTATTTGCAACGGCCTCACAAGCTGCGTTGGAAATATCATCCAAAGGAAGAATAAGCACATGGTTTCTGACGCCAACCCTGCCTTCTTCACGGCGATAGCCCATTATTTTCCTGCCTTCATAACCTAATGACATGTTCAATTCTCCCTACCAGCGCTTGGTTTTGCAATTGTGCGTGTGAACATGGTCGCCTTGAGCAACGTCAGTCACGATTTTACCGATGTCTTCTCCATATTTAGTTGCAGTTTCACCACTCTTCAGATCCAAGAGCGCGATTTTATGGCCAATTGGGACGTCCATCTTAGAGGTCAAGCGAAAGGTGGAATTATCTTCTGTAATGCAACAAAGCATGTTGGTATTGGCTTCCAAGTTCTCAACTACAACCACACCAACATTGTCTCTGCGGTTGTGCACCAACAAATGTGGAATTTCAGCCACGGATTACTCCTTTTTAGTTAGGTTTTAAAATGGTTTTTGGAGCAGCAATGCTCCCGGATCGAATTTCTTCAAAAGCCTGCTGTCCCTCACAAAGAGGACGTTGGACAGCCCAATTCAGAGAGCCCAGCCTACCACCAAACATTGCTTGAGCGGCCTCTCTGAAGTCTTGGTGGGTGTAGGTGTAACTGCCAATGAAAGTGATTTCTTGAAGCGTTAGTCGGCGAATATCTAATCCTCCCTTGGCTGATCCTAAACCAATGTGAACGATAGTCCCACCTGGTTGGACTTTCGCTGATGCAAGTTCACGGCTTGACTCGAAGCCCGCTGCGTCAATGACCACGTCAAAATATGTATTTACATCCAGCTCATCTGAAGGGGCCATCTGAAGTCCACATTTTTCAGTGAGATAATTTCTGCGAATCTCATTGGGCTCACAAACTACAACATCTGCAATTCCAAGTGCTTTTAGACTCAAGGCGCTACTGACTCCGATTGATCCGCCTCCAATTACAAGCGCGTTCGCTGACCCCAAATTGATTGAAATACTTCTTTGGCTTAATTTTGCAGCGTGCCAGCCACAAGCGATGGGTTCTGCCAGAGCAGCCTTATTTAGATCAATTTGATCAGGGACTGCAACCAAATTGACATGAGGAATGGCTACAAGTTCTGCAAACGCGCCTTGTCGGGGTTGCATCGAAATGATCTGACGACTTAGACAAATATTATCTTGACCACGTTGACAAGCTTTGCATTTTCCACACGTGGCAAGCGGGTTAAAAGTCACACGTTTGCCTTCCATTTCCCCCTGCACTACAACCCCGGCAGCCTCATGACCCAGGATAAGTGGGGCTGGTCTTCTTTCATCATGACCTAGAAATGCGTGCATGTCTGAACCACAAATCCCCACACTATCCACTTGAACAAGCGCTTCTTCTGGTCGCGGTTCTGGATCCGATGCGTCCGTGTAGATCACCTTTTCAGGACCAGTGTAAATCAAAGCTTTCATTTTGCGGTAAATCCTCCATCTACCATTAGAATTTGGCCAGTTACGTATCGAGAGGCTTCCGAACACAAGAATAACAGTGGGCCATCTAAATCTTCCAAGTTGCCGTTTCGTCCAATGCACGTCTGCTTTGCGTTTCTTGATGATCTTTCTGAATCTTCAAAAACCGCCTTGGTCAGTTCAGTAAGAAAAAAACCGGGGCCGATTGCATTGACATTGATTCCATCTCTGGACCAGGCTTCTGCCATTGCACGCGTCAATTGTCCAACTCCCCCCTTTGAAGTACCGTAGGCAATCCCTGCTGGGAAGGCTCTGGTGGTCTGTAGGGAAGCAAAATTAACGATTCTACCCCAACCTTTCTGCTTCATAGATTCAACAAACAATTCACTCAGGAAAAAAGGCAGAGAGAGGTTTAACCAAAGGGTTAACTCCCATTGATCTAAAGTGACTTGGTCTGCAGTCTGACGCGGGTTTATTCCGGCTGCATGGACCAAAATGTCTGGACTTCCATAAGATTTGGTAATTTCCTCAGCAAGTGCGGGCAATTTCGTTCTATCTGATAAATCATGAACGATATATCCAGCTTTTGGCCCAGCTAAACTCTGCCAATCTCGTAGCTCTACTTCTCTTCGAGCCAATCCAATTACAGTTGCTCCAGCTTGAGCCAACACTGTAGCTGCCCGCTTGCCTAAGCCTGAACTGGCACCTGTCACACAAGCGACCTTACCCGACACATCGAAAAGCTGACTAGCAATCCCAAACATACCTCAGTTTCCAGCTGTCAGATCAAATTGTTCTGTTGGAAAATACTTGGCCAAACGAATGTCTGCTGTTCTGGCATGAGCTTCCATGCCTTCAAGACGAGAGATTCTAGCTGTAGCCTCGGCGATGTCCTTCATTCCATCTCTGGTTGACTTTTGCCAAGTCACAATTTTCATGTACTTGTGCACAGAAAGCCCCCCAGTGTAAGTCGCGGCACCTGAGGTTGGCAACACATGGTTTGGGCCAGACGCTTTATCTCCAAAGGCCACTGTTGTCTCTTCACCTAGAAAGAGAGACCCATAGCACTTGAGACGATCCAGCCACCAATCTAAATCATTGGCCTGGACGGTGAGGTGCTCAGGAGCATATTCGTCTGATGTTATAGCCATCTCTTCGCGGTCTTCGCAGAGAATGACTTCAGCATAATCTCGCCAGGCAGCCTCTGCGTTCACACGATTAACCTTGGGTAGGGAATCAATCAGTTTTGGAACAATTTGGATGACCTGTTCAGCAAGATCACGTGAATTGGTCACCAGCCAAACAGGTGAGTTATAACCATGCTCTGCTTGCCCAACAAGATCAGCTGCCGCAATTTCAGCATCAGCAAACTCATCGGCTAGAATTAAGCTATTGGTTGGGCCGGCAATCATATCAATACCGACTCTTCCAAAAAGAATTCGCTTCGCTTCAGCAACAAACTGATTTCCAGGCCCTACCAGAATATTAGCCTTTGGCAAACCGAATAAACCAAAAGTCATTGCCGCCACACCTTGTACTCCACCCATCGCAATAATAGTATCCGCCCCACATTGGTCTGCCGCAAAAATAATTGCTGGAGCAATCCCTTCACCTGGCCGAGGTGGGGAGCAGGCAATGATGTTCTGGCACCCAGCAACCTTTGCTGTGGTGACAGTCATGATCGCACTAGCAATATGACTGTATCGCCCACCTGGAATGTAGCAACCAGCGGTGGTGACAGGAATACTCTTTTGCCCTGCAATCAAGCCAGGCACCACCTCCAGTTCAACATCCTGCATAGTTGATAGTTGAGCTTCCGCGAATCGTTTCACATTATCGTGTGCGAAAATAATGTCTTTCTTCACCTTCTCAGGAACAAGGGTAGCAGCCTTATTTATTTCTTCCTGATCAAGCAGAATACGCCCCTCGTACTTGTCAAACTTAGCAGCGAATTCGAGGGCTTTTTGGTCTCCACCTTCTTCAATTTCACTGAGAATATTTTGGACAGTTTGGTGGACATTTGAGGCGTCTGTTTGAGCAGTGAAGCTAGCTTTCTTCAAATAAATTTTCGACATCTCTTAAGTTTACTTATAGATTTCAGGAAGCATCGTTGTGGAAATTTCCGGCACGAATGCGATCAACAGAACTACGAGCATCATAAAGAAGACAAATGGAATAGCGCACCAGGCAATGTTGAGGATTGATTCTCCTGTTAATCCTGAAACGACGAAGAGATTGAGCCCCAGCGGTGGGGTGATAAATCCTACCCCAAGAGCTGAGATCATCATCACGCAAAACTGAATCTCATTCATTCCGATATTGTCAGCAAGGGGCTTCAGAATAGGAGCCAAAATAACAATATTTGGGGTGGCCTCCATCACGCACCCTGCAATCACAAGAATTGCCACCATCATCAAAATCAGGATAGCGGGAGACTCTGTGAGTGATGTCACCGAGTAGACAAAACCTTGGGGTACTCCAAGAATCGCTAGAACCTGAGCCAAAGGTAGTGAAAATGCGATGATTGGTAAGATCACCCCATTGACCTTGGCGGAACTCAACAACATGTCTGGGAAGTTGGACAATTTCAGGGTGCCAAGAATAAAGCCGATGATAATGGTCACGACGACGGCTGTAGCACCTGCTTCCGTAGGCGTCAAGGAACCAGAGAAAATCCCATAGAAGATGATTCCGGGAACAATAAAAGCGTACCAACCAGATTTCAAAGCCTTGGTAAGATTCTGCCACCACTCAATAAATGTAATATTTCCACCTGATTCATAGGAATTCAGACGATTCATTACAATATTTGTGATCAAAATTGACAATAATATCGTTAGACCAGGAATAACAGCTGCCAAGAAGAGAATGGAAGCTGAAATCCCGAGAACAAGTCCGATGATGATGTAAGAGATCGATGGTGGGATGAGTATACCTGTACAAGAACCAGCGGCCACAAGTGCATAAGCATAAGGCCTGGGATAACCACTTTCGACCAGACGGCTGATAGTCATCCGGCCCACAGCAGCTGCTCCCGCTGCATCTGAACCAGAGATGGAGGAAAACATCCCACAAACCAAAACCGTTGCAGAACCGAATCCCCCCTTTGTCCAACAAGTCAAAGCGTCTGCAATATCCAGAAACTTGCGACTCAAGCCTGTTCGAACAAGGACATCACCGGTTAAAATGAACAAAGGGACTGCTGTTAGAGCGAAAGCGTCAATTCCATCAAACAGGCTTTCTCCGATCAAAGACAGCGGCAGAGCTTCTGACATGATCAGCATCAGGATCGCTGCTGCACCGATAGAAACCCAAACAGGAACTGCCAAGGCACAGAGCACCACGAACATGATCACCGGTAGGTAAAAATCCCAACCCAATGTTACAGCCTGATCCTGTAATTGACTCCATAGCATAATGATTCCTCAGCTACTCAAACAACGCCGAGCCCTCAAAGACTTCACGGCCTGCTCTGAAAGCTTTAAAATCATGAATCAGGGACTGGATCAAGCGAATGGTGATCAGGCTAAAGCCAATTGGAATCGCACAAAGAAACCAGACCATTGAGATACGTAGACCATGGCTCACAGAGCCAAACTTTGCCGAGAATAGAACAGTTTCAAAAGACCAGTACAGGGCAATGCAAGCAACAGCGAGTGAGATCAAGTCTCCCAACATGTATAGCAAGGATTTCCACTTCGGAGCCAAGTAGTGCATGATGACATCGATTCTGATATGAGCTCTGTCCCGAAATGCTGCTGCAGCTCCGATCCAAGCTAAATATATGAAAGAATACCTAACAATTTCTTCACCCCAAATCGATGAATAAGAAAAAACTTCGCGCCTCAAGACTTCGATTGCCATTGTTGAAACTAACATAATGTAAAAAACCAACAGCAACCACTTCTCAATATTTTTATTCAGGACTTTTAAAAAGTTCTGCATGCAGATTTCACTAAATCAAAAATTTTAATTTCTTTTTAAAATATTAGACGGTACAAGTCTTTAAAGTTTACTGAACTTAAATGTTTAGTCAGACTCATTCTGGAAAGGATCAAACCTCCAAGAATTCAGAAAAGCATCGAATTTGAAGATTTGATCCAATTCAGCTTCAAAACAAAGGGGGAGAATCAAGCATCATGAACGTAGTAGCGACTCATGGTTCCAGCAGCCTCCTCTAATCTGTTAAAGGCGTCCATTGACCCAGCCAATTCAACCTTGAATTGGTCCCATTCAGATCGTTGATATCCACCAGCAGCTTTCCACTCAGCTAGTTGATCCTGTGTCAAAGAATGAAATTCTACTCCAGATTTGACCAATTCAGCCATTGCATAGCTTCTGGCAGAAGGGACCTTTGCCAGGTTTTGTTGTGCGGTAACCTCACTCGCAAACTCAATTCCGTCCTGAACATCGGATGGAAGGGATTTAAACCATTCCAGATTACAAGAATACACTTGGCTGTCTGGAACTGCCTGAGTGAATGTTACATGGCTCAGGATATCCTTGAAGCCAAATACGTAGAGTGCTCCCACCGAAGGATCTAGAGCGTCAGCAACACCTTGTTTAATCGCTGATGGTGTTTCACCCCATGCCACGGGGGTTGGATTGGCTCCTACCATTCGGTAATACTGCTGCAGCATTTTTGAACCAGGAACACGGAATTTCACTCCATCAAGATCTTTTGGAGTCATTACCGGACCAGGACCACCCTTACGAATGGCAACAACTCTAGGATCAATGACAATGTAGAAAAGTGCCTTGAATCCACTGGCCTCTACCTTAGGATGAACCTCATTCTTCCAAGCGTTCGAAGTCACCAGATTAGTGAAGCGCTGATTCGATCCACAAAAATATGGCATGTTGATTAAGTCAACAGCAGAGGCGAAGGGGGCAAAGTTTGAGAGGGAATGTTGGGCGGCCTGAATAGTGCCACCTTGTACTTTTTGAGCAAGCGCACCTCCAGCTCCCAGTTGCCCACCTGGAGCCAGCTTTACGTAAATTTTGCCGTTTGTAGAGTTTTGAATATTTTCTTTGAGATCCAGCTGTAGAATTGGGTAGCTTCTAGATGCTCCTAAGACGTATGCGGTTGCTACTGTCATTACATGAGCAGCTTCCTTTTCACGTTTGCGTTCTTCAGCTGCTGTTTGCGCCGCAGCCTCACTAGAAGAGAGAACACCCGCGGCTCCGGCCACCATGGCTGCTGTAAAACTGCCCTTGCCTACCAGTTGCAGAAAATTCCGGCGACTGACTGACTGTATTTCTTTTGCTTCATCACTCATGTTTGGACTCCTTTGATTAAGCGCCATTTACGTTGGACTTGTTTCGTTCTATCCTCTCAACCCGCTCGTGTTTCAATATGGTGATTGTGAAAATTATGGAGGCTACTAATAACAGAAACAGTTCACCGACATCACCCAAAAAAGGCTGTCCTCCCAAAGTTCCAATCAAAACATTTGTAAAGAAAATAACGAGCAGAATGATCACCAGAAACATCTACCTTCTCATTCGTAATTACCACACAATTATGGCTTCAGTAAGCGTCATGTAAAGGCTTACATGGAAAATCAATTAACCGAATATAAATTTTGATGCAAGCGCTTTCATAGACTAGTATTTTTGAAAAATTTGACTATATATTATTAACTCTTTGAATTGATAAATTTTCTTCAGGATAGAAAAAATTGAATCCCAACAAAAAAAAGTCGAACAATAGCTTAGAGAAACTCGCAACACTCGCAGATGTTGCTGAACAAGCTCAGGTTTCGACTGCGACAGTTTCACGTTGCCTGAATAGTCCCGAAAGAGTTGACCCCAACACTAGAGAAAGAGTTTTTAAAGCTATCGATGCTCTGTCCTACACACCAAATTTTGGTGCCCGGGCTATGGCAGCACGCAGAACTCAAACAGTGGGTGCAGTGATTCCTACAATAGAGAATTCGATATTTGCTAGAGGCATCCAAGCTTTTCAAGAGGAGCTAAGCAACCATGGCTTTACCTTGTTGGTAGCTAGTTCTTCTTATAAGCCAGCAAGAGAGGAGGAGGAGATCAAAAACCTGATTGCCCGAGGTGCGGAAGGATTACTGCTGATTGGTTACGACCGCAATCCAGTTATTTATGAGTTTTTGAGAAATCGTAAAATTCCAGTCTTGGTAACTTGGGCTTTCGATCCGTCTGAATCTCGGCCAGCAATCGGCTTTAATAACGTTGAGGCCATGAGTAACTTGACCAAAAGGATAATAGAGCTTGGTCATCGCCAAATTGGCTTTATTACCGCGTCGCTTCAAAATAATGATCGAGCAAGAAATCGCTTCAAGGGAATTCAGGAGGCTATGAAAAAGGCTGATCTGCCAGAAAAGAATCTTCAATTGGTGCAGACCAGCTACTCAATTGAAAATGGTTCAAAGGCTTTCGAGAAAATCATGGGTGGAAAACAGAGACCAACCGTTGTGATTGGAGGTAATGACGTCTTGGCAGTCGGGGCTCTGAGGAAAGCCATAGAGATGGGATTTAGAATTCCCGATGATGTCTCTGTCACAGGATTTGATGATATTGAATTAGCACAAGTGGTTGACCCACCACTAACCACTGTACATGTGCCTCACCGTAGAATGGGTACCCGAGCTGCCCAAATTCTTGTTGCATTGATTAACGGTGAAAAATTTGAGAATAGCGAAAAACTTCAAACCACTATTCAATTTAGAGGAACCCTTGGGCAAGCCCCCCAATGATTCTTTTAAGAACTTATCCATAAATAGTCATTACCTGATTCAAAGTGATCATTGCTGCCGCTAAGCTAGTCAAGGCTTGGTAGGAGCAATCCGTTTTTTCATACCTGGGAATCAACTTTCGAAAACGATTGAACAGGAGTGAGTCAACTTAACGACCCATCTTCGCACCTTGAACTTGGGATT
>NYTS01000092.1 GCA_002683655.1 Deltaproteobacteria bacterium | reverse complement strand
CCTCGAAGCTGATTCAGGTTTATATTGAAATGACCTCACCAATAGTCATTGTTGATGATTCCCGGAGTATTCGAGGACACGTTCGGCGTGTCCTCGAGTCTGCCTCTGAAGAATTTACAGTGATTGAACACGAAGACGGGCTCCGGGTTCTACGTTGGCTCAGCAAACTAACACCTGAAGAACTTCCTGATTTAATTCTCCTCGACCGGAACATGCCTCATGTCACTGGAGACGAATGCATCCGGATCCTCAAGGCTGATTCCCACTGGAAACACATTCCTGTTCTTTTTCTAACTGCTCAAGTCTCCACAGAGAACCTTGTCCAAGGTCTTGTTCAACTTTCTGCGGATGACTACCTACCCAAACCATTCGCTGCAGATGAGTTGATCGCTAGGATTCAGGTTTTACTTCGCATGAAAAGAGCCGAGGATCAATCGAGAGATTTAAATAGACAACTGCAGAGTGCTTTTGATCAACAGGTCCTGGCTTATCAAGAGTTGAAGACCACGAAGATTAAGCTTGCAGAAACAGAGGCCGCAAATCGGTTGACAAGGCTGTTCGAGAAGTTTGTACCGAAGGGTTTTTTAGAAAGAATAGCTCCCGACGGACTGGAGTCACTACGTTTTGGAACAGCGGAAAGCGATGAGGCGACCATATTATTCAGCGACATTCGATCATTTACAGATTTATCAGAACCACTTTCTCCACAAGAGTTGATGGATTTTCTAAACGATTATCTAAAAATGATGAACATGTCGATCATGGTAAATCATGGTTTCGTCGACAAGTTCATTGGGGATGCCGTCATGGCTATTTTTGACAAGACAGAGCAGTCAACAAATGATGCGAGGAATGCACTGAATGCCGGGATGGGAATGCTACAGGTGCTGGGGACAATGAATCAAAAACGTCAGCGGCAAGGACAAGTCCCAATTTCAATTGGAATCGGTATACATACTGGACCTGTTGTTTTTGGAACACTTGGATTTGAAGAAAGAATGGATTCCACCGTATTGGGAGATGCAGTCAATTTAGCCTCAAGGCTAGAGGGCCTGACAAAATACTATGGAGCTTCGTTGCTCTTTTCAGATCAGACCCTGGAAACTCTCGGAGATCAACAAGATGGTCTTATGTTCAGAGAAATTGACCTTGTAATGGTGAAAGGGAGAAAACAGCCAGTTACTATCTTCGAGTTGTTCAATAGCGAGAAGTCTGATGTGCAATCTGCAAAGAGGGCTGTGATGGAAAATCTTGAAGAACCACTGAGCTTGTACAGAATTCAGAAATGGGATGAGGCTGAGAAGATTTTTTGCGAACTTACTGAAAATCACCCTCTTGATTCGCTTCCTGCTATTTATGCTGAAAGGTGTCAGGAAATGCGAAAGAATCCTCCACCAGCCAACTGGGATGGTGTTCAAAAATTCAATCAAAAATGAATTTTGAAGCATTACCGGCAGAGGAATTTTTAGATGAAGCTCAAGAGCTACTGCAGGAGATTGAGGATTCCCTACTCTTACTGGAAGAAGAACCAAGCAGCTATGAAGTAATTCAACGATTATTTCGCTCCGCTCACACCCTCAAAGGTGGTGCTGCAATGGTTGGACTGACTGATTTAGCTAATGGAGCACACGAGTTTGAGGCAATTCTATCCAAGCTTAGATCGGGTACCCTAAAAAGTTCTCCACAAATTGTCTCTACCCTATTGAAAGGCAGAGATAATTTGCTTTCGTTGCTGAATCCTTTATTAAGTAGCTCACCAAATAGTTCCTCAAGCAAAGTTCAAAAAGACTCCACAGATCTTCCCCCAGATGAATCTTTCATTGAAGAGCAGCCGACGAATGAAGAGCTGACACCTCTGAACAGATCTTCAATACCACAAAGCAACACTTACCTAATTCATCTCAAATTTGATCCAGTTTGCTTGGAGTTTGGGCAAGAGCCAATGATGTTGTTGCGGCAACTCCAGCAATTTGGGGAATTGAAAGTAATCGCTCACACAAGTGATTTTCCAAGCTGGTCCGACTTTGATTCCACAAAATTGTACCTTTGGTGGAGTATTAAATTAGTCAGCGATAAGCAACTTGATGAAATTGATCAACTGCTGGAATTTTATCGTGGAGAACAATCGGAATTTCTGATTGAAGCAATAGAAACTCCAACAGAGGACGAGCAGGAAGTTCAACAAGCTCACCAAAACATGCTTGCTCAAATCTCCGCTAAAGATGAGAAAAATGAGTATTCTGAACCAAGCCAAAATCCTGAGTTAATGGAAGCTGATGTTGTAGAACTCCCAAAAACCAGTCAGACGATACGAGTTCCGGTTTCTAGATTAGATCGGTTGCAAAATTTGGTCAGTGAAACTGTAATCCGACAAGCTAGACTCTTACGCCTTAATGATGCAATCCAGGCTACTGATGATCAATTGGGTGAGCAGTTTCTCCAGTTTGTGGAAGATAATGAACAAGCGGTCAGAGAGTTACAGGATCAGATCCAGCAAGTTCGGATGATTCCAGTTGGGACAATCTTTTCTCCGATGAAGAGGGTAGTTCGTGATTTTGCCAACCGCCATCAAAAGCAGATCAAACTAGACATTTATGGGGCTGAGACCGAGCTAGATAAAACTATCACTGAGCAGATCCAGGGGCCTCTGATGCACTTGCTTAGAAATGCCATGGATCATGGGATGGAAACTCCATCAGATCGAATCGATGCCGGGAAGAACCCAACCGGCACAATAACCTTACAGGCTTCTCAGCAACAGGGGTTTGTTATAGTTGAAATCGCTGATGATGGCCAGGGGCTGGACCCGCAGAAGATCTTAGAAGCAGGACGTAGACTTGGAATGGTGGTCCCAGATCACCAGCCAAGCGAACAGGAAGTTCTTCAATTGATATTTCAACCAGGTTTCACAACCACTAAAGAAGTCACAGAGATTTCTGGGCGTGGTGTAGGCATGGATGCTGTAAAAAGAGATATTGAGGCGTTGCTTGGCAACATTGAAGTCAGCAGCCAACTTGGGAAAGGTACTGCACTCAAACTAAAGCTACCTCTCTCGCTTGCAATTATTGAAGGGATGTTGATTCGTGTTGGTAAAGAAATGTTTGTGTTACCTTTGTTGTTGGTGACCGAGACTCTTCGACCTCTTCCCAATCAGCAGAAACGCTTTAAAAATCGAGGAGAATTAATTGATATTCGAGGGCAATATCTACCCCTAGTACGGCTTCACCAGCGGCTCAAAATCGAGGAGGCTATTGATAAACCTGAAGAGGGATTGTTGATTGTCGTTCAACAGGGGACACAAAAATACTGTCTATTGGTCGACAGTATTGAAGATCAGTTGCCCGTTGTAATCAAGAGTCTGGAAGAACACTTCGTTCATATTCCAGGAATAGCTGGTGCAACAATTCTTGGAGATGGTTCAGTGTGTTTTATTCTCGACGTAGCGGCTATTTTGAACTGAACGAGGCCTCATGGATTTCCAACCGCATCATGTGCTGGGGAATTTCAGTCTTCTAGATGAAGAAGATGAAAACTTTGATTATCAACTACTCCATCACAATGGAGAACAGTGGCTAACTTTCCGGTTGGGAACGGAGACCTATGGACTCGAAATTCTTCAGGTACGTGAACTCATCAGTTATCCGGAGAGCATCACTAGGGTACCTAGATTACCATTGTTCCTATTGGGGATGATTAACTTGCGAGGGATGGTTCTCCCCATTATGGATCTACGAAAACGTTTTGAAATGGCAGAATATGAGACTGGCCCATTCACAGTCATCATCATTGTTCAAATCAAAAGCAAAGTGATTGGTGTAGTAGTGGATTCTGTTGTGGATGTTGTGAATTTGCAGCAAGAAAATCTTTTAGAAGCTCCAGAAGAATCAACTGAATTAGACTCCAAGTTCGTTAAGGGACTCGCCAATCTTCAAGGAGAAATGGTCATTCTCCTGGATTTGGAACAATTACTAGCACCCGATGAATTAGAGCAACTCAGTATGCTCCGTTGAAATCCAGGTTAGAGCCGTGTTACCTCCCAAAATTCGTGTTCTGATTATCGATGACTCTGCAATCGCACGAAATACTCTTAGCAGGATCTTGGAAACTGACCCAGAAATTCAAGTCGTCGGCACTGCTCCGGACGCCCTGATTGGGTTAAGAAAAATTAGTGAGTGCTTACCTGATGTTCTAACATTGGACGTCGAGATGCCCAAAATGGATGGACTGACCTTCTTAGAACGTCTGATGTCTTCCAAACCAATGCCAGTTGTTATGGTAAGCGCATACACTGCAGAGGGTTCAGAGACAGCCATGAAAGCGTTGGAATTGGGAGCTCTTGAAATCATTGAGAAGCCACGGATTGATGTCAGTTCTGGACTTCAAGATCTTGCTCTACAAATTACTGACAAGGTGAAAGCTGCTGCACAAGCAAAGCTCAAAACTCCTCAACAACGCTTCCACCAGCAAGTCACCCCCGGCACACGAATTTGTTCAAATGCTACCCAATTACCACGTATTACCAACACACCTAACGTCATTGCTTTTGGGGCTTCTACGGGTGGAACCGATAGTCTTCGCGAAATTCTTGCAGAATTGTCGCCGGAAACTCCAGGAATCTTGGTTGTCCAGCATATGCCCAAAGCCTTTACCACCTCCTTTGCAAAAAATCTGGATCGAGTATCTAAAATCAGAGTCAAGGAAGCCGTCACAGGAGATCGATTAGAACCTGGATTGGCCCTATTATGCCCCGGTGATCATCACCTGGAACTGAGACGGGAGGTCTATGGCTATTTCGTTGAATTAAATTCTGGTTCACTCGTCAATCGGCATAGACCCTCGGTAGATGTGCTGTTTGATTCAGTTGCTCAAAACGCTGGGATTGATTCCATGGGAATCTTGCTCACGGGTATGGGAAGTGATGGAGCAAAAGGGTTACTCCAGATGAGGCAAAAAGGGGCTTGGACGATTGCCCAAGAAGAAAGCAGTTGTGTCGTTTACGGTATGCCTAGAGTAGCAGTAGAATTGCAAGCACCTCGCGAAGTACTGAACCCTCAACAAATCATTGAACGTTTAAGATTGCTTTTGCAATAACTTATAGATACCTGCGTATTTTTTAATATTCGTTTCCAAGGATTGAAGAATTCAATAATCTTGAAGCTGATCAATTATCCTTCCTCAGCAGATATCCTATACAGACAGTAAATGTATGCCTGAAATCACCCTTTCTCCCTCGATTCTTTCCGCTGATTTTGCTCGTCTTGGTGAAGAAGTTCAGGATGTATCCGAAGCAGGTGCAGACTGGATTCATGTTGATGTAATGGACGGACACTACGTCCCAAATCTGACAATCGGTCCGGATGTTGTTAGGGCGATCCGCCCTTACACGGACAAACCGTTCGATGTGCATCTGATGATTCAACCATATGAGCCCTATCTCGAAGCTTTTGCCAATGCGGGAGCAGACGTCATAACCGTTCATGTGGAGGCGGGTCATCACATTGATCGTGCACTTCAACAGATTCGTTCTGTGGGTAAGAAAGCCGGCGTTTCCCTAAATCCATCAACCCCTGAGAGCTCATTAGAGTATCTGATGGAGAAGTTGGATTTGATTCTGGTGATGAGTGTCAATCCAGGATTTGGAGGACAAACTTTTCTGGAATCTCAATTGAGAAAAATCCGCAGAATTCGAAAGATGATCGGTGATCGTTCGATTGCACTGGAAGTCGATGGAGGGATTAAACCCGAAAATATTGGAAAAGTTGTCGAGGCAGGGGCCAATGTAGTTGTGGCAGGTTCCGCAGTCTTTCAGGGTGAAACCCCCTCTGATTACAAGAAAAATCTGGATTCACTGCGCAAAGCAGCTAACACCGTCTAAGCTAGATTCCTAGCTTAGGCCCGACTCATCAGGATGTGCTGAGATTTCTACTCCTGTTCCCACCAAAAAAAATCAGAAGTGGAGTTGCCCTACCATTAAAAGTCACTTTGGTGAATCTCCACCTGACTAGAAATCAGACCACTACTAAAGTAACCCAAAGGTTTTTAGGAACTTTTGCATTGTCTAATTTTTTCCATTCATTGCTGAAACACACTGGTTTCGAGCGTCACTTGTTCACATCGTAAGCAGCAGTCTCTTAAGAGCCTTTTCCACAATAGGCCAGACGTGAGACGTTGGATCCACCAGTTCGAAGTGCCCAATTTCAGGAATTACTTCCAAATCTATTGATACTTCAAAAGCTTGTTTCTGAAGTTCAAACACATCCTCCTGAACCATTTTCGCACGGACATTCTCATCATATTCTCCAATCAAGTGAACCTGTGGTATTTTGACTGGCCCCATTTGGCAGGGTGATGCCTGTTGGTAGCGCTCAGGAACCTCCTCAGGCAATCCTCCCATCAACTCGGCACATGCTCCCTGGCAGACATCCCAGGCAACTCCACGAACTAGATCAGCCACTCCTGCAAGCGAAAGGACTCCTGTGAGTGGAAGTGGATCTGGGAAATAAAGTTCGGAGCTACTTGGTAAATGAGAACGTGCTCCAAGCCAGAGGCCTAAATGTCCTCCAGCGGAATGACCCACTGCGATCACCTTCTCAAGATTCAGCGGATAAATCCTTGCCAGCAAGCGCAAATGGTCAGCACCTCTGGCTACATCCTGCATCGTTGTGGGCCAACCGCCACCCTGACCAAGCCGCTGGTACTCTAGGTTCCAAACTGCTATCCCCATTTGCTGCAGGTGCCCTGCAACCCGACCTAAAGGCTCAAGGCCAAAACGATTTCTCCAGCAACCTCCATGAAGCATAATCACCACAGGATGCGGTCTATCTCCGGAAGGCAGATAGAGATCTCCGAACTGATCGGATTCTGTTCCGTAACTCAGACGAAAATCAGGCTCAACAGAGTTGAATTTTCCATAATCTTCACGTGTGAGACGCTTGCTCATTTTCCTCAGAACGAATGTCTTTGAGTTAGGACTGGGATGAGTAACGTTAAGACTAACCTCAATTCTGCAATTACTACGAAAGTTGATAATTCCATTCACCGAGTCATTCGATAAATGCGCTCTGGACGGCCAACTCCACCGTAGCTAACATCTACCTCCACACTACCTCGGCTTACTAGATATTCCAGATAGCGACGTGCAGTCGTCCGACTCGCTCCAACCCGCTCCGCCATTTCCTCTGAGGTAAACATCGTTGAGCCCTCTTTCATTTCTTCAAGAATTTTATCTAGAGTTACCGGATCAATTCCCTTGGGTAGCCCCGAATCCATTCGCGGTGAATCAGTAGGTTTTTCCTGATGGATAATACGATCAATATCAGACTGATTCAGACTATCCAGGGATTGTAGATTGGAATGGTGAGTGCGATAACGACGAAGAGTTTGTTCAAAGCGAGAAAACACCACGGGCTTTAAAATGTAATCAAAGACTCCTCCACGCAGGGCTTCCTGAAGCAGACGCACTTCTTTGGCTGCTGTGATTGGAATGATGTCGAGTGCTTGCGAACGAAGACGAATTTCCTTGAGTAACTCAATCCCTGAGCCATCGGGAAAGTAAATATCTAGGAGCAGCAACTGTGGCTCCATCACTTCGATCTGAAGCTTGGTATCCTCCAGAGTGTTGGATAGACCAATCACTTCAAATCCTTCGAATTTGCTGACGTAGTGATGGTGAATCTCGGTAATCCGAGGATCATCATCCGCAATCAGAACTCTGGTGACCATCTTTATCATTCGTAGTGGTTTTAGGGATGTAGGCCGTAAAACGAGCACCGCCCAAGGAACTTTTCCCAATCGTCAGATGCCCATGAATTTGAATCAGATTTTTCTGCACGAGTCTCAGACCAATTCCTCGTCCCATCCCTGATTTTGTTGTGAAACCCTCATCAAAAATTGTCTCTTGCTGCTCTTGGCTGATCCCTGGTCCAGAATCTTCTATTTCGAAGATCAATTCATTACCCACATCTGTCATCGACAGGGACACTTTTTTTCTACCTTCAACCAAGGCCGATGCCTCCAGCGCATTTTCTAGCAGATTTCCTATGATTGTGATGATTTTTTCACTGCGACTGGAATGGCCGATGTTGCCCATTGAGCTTTCTGGATCAATCTCCAGCTCTGTTTTGAGTTCCAGAGCCCGATGATACTTACCAACAATGATCGCAGAGAGAAATGGGTCATGGATTTGGTCAGAAAGTTGACGCAACAGGGCATTGTAACCTGAAGACTCACGGCCGATTAAGTCCAGCGACTCTTGAGTTGCGCCAATCTGAATCAGCCCTGCAAGAGTGTGTAATTTGTTCGAATATTCATGTGTCTGTGCCCGCAATGCCTGAGAATATTCTCGAATACTTGTCAACTCTTGAACAAGTCGGTCAATCTCCTGCGCTCGACGAAAACTGGAAACCACTCCTGTCACATGGTCTTGTTCCAAAATAGGGACTCGGTTTACCACCACCTCCTCCTCTTCGATCAACATTTCTTGATCATACTCCCCTTTACCTGTTTTAAGAACTTCCAGCATTCTCGTTTCTGGCAGGAGTTTTTCAATGGGACGTCCCAAGGCATCTTCTGGAGAGAAACCCAGAATCTGGGCTGCCTGATGATTCATCACGGTCACATCCCCTTTCTCATTGATTGCAATAATCCCCTCACGAATCGACTCCAACAACGCTGTCCGCTCTCTATACAGACCCGCGATCTCGTAAGGCTCCAAACCAAAGATTGAACGCTTTACTTCCCGTGCAATGAACCAGGTTCCCAATGCTCCTACTGAGAACAAACCTAGAACCCAGAAAAGAAGTCTCTGCTGATATGGCTGGATTACATCCTGGACGGTCTCGATAAGGTAGCCCACAGAAACAACTCCAAGGATTTCTCCTTCGGTTGAAAAAATGGGTACTTTACCACGGAGAGAAGGCCCCAGAGTTCCAACGGCAATCGAGACATAGGACTGCCCTTGGACAAGAGCTCTCTCATTATCCCCACCAACCATGTACTTACCAATGCGCTCAGGCACGGGGTGACTGTAGCGTTTGCCTTCATAATCCCCAACCACAACAAAGCTTGCCCCTGTTGACTCCCGGACACTTTCTGCGTATCTCTGGATCCCATCCGACTCCAAATGAATAAGACCCTGAGAGACTATCGGCGAAAGAGAGACTGAACGGGAAACATTTAGTGCTACTCGACCAATATATTCATTGAGGATTCCTGTGACAATTTGATTCCCGATGAACCCCGTCGCACAAACTAAGAGGACCAACAAACCCATCATCAACAACAACATCCTTTTTCCAAGTGAACGTGGCAGCCATTTTTGAAATGCGGAATAACTTAGTATGGGGTTAGGCAACATTAAGCTCCTCAGGTTGATGTGAACTTTATGAACAGTATGCACGAAACAGAATCAAAAAATTTTAAACCCAGAAGATTGACCTGAAGAGAGGTTCAACATATTTCTTTGCTGCGAAAGTGCAAAGGAGTTTATCCTGAAGCATCAATCAGGTCGAAGTGACAATTCCAACAATTGACGGAATCCAAGGACTTTCGACATCAGGAACGGAGCTAACTTCGTTTTCAATTCATGTTTTACGAAAATTAGGAGGGATGGCATGCGAAAACCAATGCAATCAATATTGGGAATCTTGACTGGAACCGCAATTGCGGCAACCACGATGCTTGGGGTTGCGATGGCTAAGCCTGGCAACACTGAATGCATCGCACCAGCAGGTGCTGGAGGCGGATGGGATTTTACCTGTCGTGTTCCAGCTGCACAAGTAATGGGAGACATGGGTCTCATTAACGGCACAATGGCGGTAACAAACATGTCTGGTGCCGGTGGTGGAAAAGCTTATGCCCACGTTGTAACAAAGCGAGGTGATGATGAGAATCTGATTGTCGCAGCTAGTATGGCTACCGCAGCACGCCTGGGACAGAATGTTTATTCTGGTTTCAAGGCATCTGATGTTCGCTGGGTCGGTGCCCTAGGAGCAGACTACGGAGCGATTGCTGTTCATAAAGACTCTCAATTCAAGACTTTGGGCGATCTTATCACAGCAATGAAAGACAATCCTCGTCGTACTGCAATTGTTGGTGGCAGTTCTGCAGGAGGATGGGATCACTTGAAAGTTCTTATCTTAGCTGACAAAGCTGGAATCTCGGATCTGAAGGCGATCAATTACATCTCCTTCGACAACGGTGGTACTGCAATGTTGGAAATCCTTTCCAAGCGAGCAGATGCTTTCACCGGTGACATCTCAGAGTTAGTAGAATACGAGAAGAAGGGTAATATCCGAATCCTTGCGATCCTCGCTCCAGATCGAATTCCAGCTGTTCCTTCAGCAAAAACCGCCAAGGAGCAAGGGTATGACGTGATTGGAGCTAACTGGCGAGGGTTCTACGTACCCAAAAATATCTCCAATGCTCGCTACAACGAGTGGGTGGACATTGTCACAAAAGTTGCCAATTCAAGCCAATGGGCTGACCTGAGTGCTAAGAACGGCCTCGCGCCATTCAAATCCTTTGGTAAAGATTTTGAGAACTTTGTAGGTGGCCAAATTGGAAAAGTTGCCCAAATTTCCACTGATCTTGGCTTTATGAAATAATGAAGTCTTGGGGAGAGGGAGGAGCAGACAGACTATCTGCCCTGATCATACTGGGATTTAGTTTGGCCTACGGATACGCAGGTAAATTCATCCAAGTAGGATTCTATAATGGGGATATTGGTCCTCATCATTGGATCTATATGGTTGCTTCCGTAATGGTTTTGCTTGGTTTTGGACTAGTTCTTAGGCCAACACAACATGAGTTTGAAACCGAAGTCTGGGAGGATTGGCGTAAGCGACTACCTCTTGTGGGTGTGATCATCATTTATTCAGTGTTCCTACCCTACACCGGGTTTCTTGGGGCAATGATTGCCATGATGATTGTTGTTGCCAAACTTTTCGGAGCAAATTGGAAGCAGGCCATTCTCTGCTCTGTTATCCTTTCTCTCCTCTGCCTACTACTTTTTGACCACCTGCTGGGGATTTCCCTCGGTCGTGGCCTCTGGCTGAAATAAAGCTAGGAGGAAACATAGAATCCATCCAACTACTCTTTGCGGGCTTTGCAACTGCCCTCACTTTTCAAAATATCCTGTTTGTTTTGTTAGGCGTTTTCCTTGGAACCGTGATTGGCATGTTGCCAGGAATTGGACCCGTCAACGCCATTGCAGTGCTGTTTCCAATTGTTTACACCTTGGAAGTTCCAGCAGCTACCGTGATGATCCTTTTCGCAGGCATTTACTACGGTTCACAATACGGGAACTCCATCTCCAGCATTTTGCTCAATGTTCCGGGCACATCTGCAGCAGCCGTCACGACCATTGATGGCTACGCAATGGCCAAACAAGGCCTGGGTGGAAAAGCACTTGCTATGTCGGCGATCGCTTCTTTCATTGGCGGTACTATCTCCATCTTTTTTCTTGCCTTGTTTGCGCCAAAATTAGCTGAACTTGCGATCAATTTTGGCCCTGCTGAGTACACAGTCTTGATGGTCTTCGCATTTATTGCCCTATCAAGTTTCAGCCAAGGAAGCTTGCTGAAAGCTATCATTTCGGCATTCTTAGGGTTAGCCATTGCTGCAATTGGTATTGACTCCACAACCGGTGTCAGTCGATTGACCTTCGGAATGATGGAGCTGTACGATGGAATCGACTTCATCGTAGTTGTGATCGGATTTTTTGCTGTCAGTGAAATTCTGATCATGCTTGGACAAAAGGAAAGTGATCAATCAAAGATGCAGCCACTAACAAGCCTGTGGATCACTTTTAAGGAAATGACAGGTTCCCTGGCTACCTCATTGAGGAGCTGTGTTTCAGGATTTTTGATTGGAGTCTTACCTGGGGCAGGAGGAACCATTGCTAGTTTTATCGCCTATGCAACAGAGAAGAAACTCCTGCGACCCAACCAATTCGGGAGTGGAGATATTCGGGGGGTAGCTGCTCCAGAATCTGCTAATAACTCAGCCTCCGTTGGATCTTTTATCCCTCTGCTCATTCTGGGAGTTCCTGGAAGCGAAACAACCGCAGTGATGCTAGGTGGATTGATCAGTTTTGGCATCAAACCAGGCCCTCTATTACTGGAAACCAGCCCAGATGTCTTTTGGGGACTGGCAGCTTCCATGTTCATCGGCAATCTCTTTCTGATCATTCTGAACCTTCCCCTTGTCGGCCTGTTTGCTAAAATCCTTCAGACACCCCGATGGATTTTAATGCCTCTGATCACCATGCTTTGTGTGGTCGGTGCATACACCATCAATGGCAGTGAATTCGATGTTTTATTAATTCTGATCTTTGGACTGATCGGCTACTTTCTTCGTCGAGCAGATTTCCCACTAGCTCCACTGATTCTCGGAGTTGTCTTGGGAGATCTGATCGAAACTAACTTCCGCAGAGCCATGATCTACAGTGGTGGTGATGTAATCATCTTTTTTGAATCCAATATCTGTTTGACCCTCTGGATTCTTGCTGCGGTGAGCCTGTTGGCACCAACCCTGATCAACTCCATTCAGAAAAAGATTCACTCCTAGTGAACTTTGTTCTCATCAAATGGCTGAATCGGAAACGGAGGATTGCCTTGATCGCGGCCTCCGTTGGTTCAGTTGCCTTCCTTTTATTGGGAATTCCTCTTCCACTGCTACTTGGCCCAATGGCAGGATGCCTGATCGCAGCACTCTGTCGAAAACCCATGGAGGACATGGGAGTGTTCAGCGTTTTCATGCGTACTTTCCTTGGAGTTGCGATCGGATCTTCCATCACACCTGAATTGCTGCATGAATTCCCTCGCTACCTGAAGTCTATTTTCTTCATCCCAATCTTTGTACTCATAACTGGGCTCGTAGGATATCCCCTCTTTCGTCGAGTGTTTAATTACGACAAGGCCACAGCATATTACGCTTCCATGCCAGGAGGCTTGTCGGACATGCTGATTTTTGGTCAGGAAGCAGGGGGCAACACGAGAGCACTTTCCTTGATTCACGCCACTCGCGTAATGGGAATCATTTGGGTAGCACCGACATTAATGTCAATGGTCTGGCAGATTGATTTACACAAACCACCTGGGGTTCCTATTTATTCTGTTACTGGTTTGGAGCTTCTGCTGATGCCAATTTGTGGTTTGTTGGGCTGGAAAATAGCGGAACGCTTTCGTTTTTTTGGAGCATCCATCCTTGGTCCAATGATCCTGACAGCAATCGTCTCCTTATCGGGTCTGATTCATAACCGCCCACCAGCAGAAATCCTGTGGTGTGCACAGTTTTTTATTGGACTTTCAGTAGGAGTTCACTACACAGGGATTACCCTGGCGGAAGTACGTAGAGATATATTCGCTGGAGTCGTCTACAGTTTAATCCTAGCCACAATAAGTGGCTGTTTTATCATTATGATCATCAAACTAGGGATCACATCAGAATTGAATGCACTCTTGGCTTTTCTGGCAGGGGGACAGGCAGAAATGATGATGATAGCAGTTATTACTGGAGCGGATTTAACCTATGTACTTACTCACCACCTGACTCGCTTGATATTAGTGGTGTTAGGGGCACCCATCGTTCATCGGTTTTTACCATGAGGGGGAAATCAGGTGCCGCTAATGCTCATCTTATTAATACGGAAGGGAGGAGTTAGGATCGGGTTTCTTGTATCAACTTCACAGCCAATCAGATCAAGATTGTGCAACATCTGTTGGAAGGTGCTGGCAATGGTGAATTCACTGACAGGTTCCGCCAACTTACCATCACGAATCCAAAGCCCCTGTGCTCCTCGGGAATAATCCCCTGTGGTAACGTTTACTCCTTGTCCACTCATAGAGGTCAAATAAAGACCATTATCCACGCTACTGATCAACTCTTCTTCTGTGTATTTACCAGGCTCTAGAACTAGATTAGAAATACCGCCTGCATGGCCGGTGGATTCCATCTTTAATTTGTTTCCAGCATAAGTGGAAAGCATGTAATTAACTAGCTTACCATCTTCAATCAAAGTCAACGGTTTGGCGATTACCCCTTCACTGTCGAAATAACGGCTGCCTAACATTCCTAAAAGCAGTGGTTGATCTGACAATTGGATTTGTGGATTCGCAACCAACTCGCCTAGCTTGTCCATCAGAAAAGACTGTTTCCTAAAAACATGATCCCCCATCATCGCAGAGCTACAACTCGCTAAGAAACTACGAGCCATCTCCGCACTAAAAACAACAGGCACTTCGCAGGTAGGTGGTTTGATTGCCCCCAACTTGCGAAGCGTCCGTTGACATGCTTTGTCCGCAATTGATTCAAGGGACTCTAATTTCTCCCAGAATCTTGCGCTGCTGAACCAGCCATCGGTTTGCTTTCTTCCAGTATTGAGACCTGAAGTCGCTTTATCTTCAGTAACTACGGAAATGCCAACACTGTAGAGAGTTTTAGAATAACCGTCCAAGAACCCATTTGAATCAGCATGCACTGTGTGAGAAACCAGATCCGAATAGTAGGCCTGTTCAGAACGAAGACTAGATTCCAAAGCAAGGGTCTTCTCCTCTAACTCAATGGCCATTGCTACTTTTTTCTCAGACTGATGAATCGGAAAATCAGGATCTGAAAATTTCAAGGTAACTTCTGCACGTCCCTGTAGTTTTGGATCAGGAAGACTGTAAAAAGGATCTTTGCCCATGAATGGCAAAGACTGCATGGCTGAACGCATCAATGGGCGAAGAGTTTCTAACCGGAGGTCATTCGAAGAAATTGTTGAACGTTGCTGATCTCGGCATAGTGTCACGTACATCCCAGCAGAGCCAGATTCCTTCAAAGACTCGATTTGCCCATCACGAACTTCCACCTGAAAGGAAACTGCGTTGACAAGCGAAGTTGAGACCTGATCAGCCCCCAGTTTCTTTCCGTATTCTACAATATTTGAAGCCAACTGCTTGTACTGATCAATCACATTCCTCCTACAGTCATTTCTGAGATCAATACGGTTGGCAAGCCCACACCGACCGGTACACTCTGCCCATCTTTTCCACAAGTCCAAATCCCTTCGCTAAACGCAAAATCATTCCCCACAAGACTAACCCGTGACATTGCATCTGGCCCATTACCGATCAATGTCAGATTCTTGATAGGTTTGGTTATTTTCCCCTTTTCAACTAAGTAGGCCACTGTTGGCACAAAGACAAAATCCCCATTGGAAATATCCACTTGCCCACCACTAAAGGAAACACAGTAGATTCCCTGATCCACTGCCTCAAGAATCTCTTCAGGATCAGTTTCACCATTGGCTAAGTAGGTGGTCGTCATTCTTGGCATGGGGTAATGCGCATATGATTCCCTTCGGCCATTGCCTGTGGGCACTAGATCATAGTGTGCAGCACTGATCCGATCGTGCATGTAGCCCCGTAAAATTCCGTTTTCGATCAAGAGATTTTGGCTTGGCAGAAATCCTTCATCATCACAATTCAGGGCTCCCCGGTCATGGTCAATAGTACCCGTGTCGTAGATAGTACAAAGTGGGGACGCTACCTGTTCACCAATCCGCCCACTGTAGGCTGAAGATCCCTTCCGATTGAAATCTGCCTCAAGTGGGTGACCAACCGCCTCGTGCAACAAAATCCCGGATTGCGCTGGGCCAAGAATCACTGGCATTGAACCTGATGGGGCTTGTTCCGCTCCCAATAGTAGAATTGCTTCTGTTGCTGCTTTTTTACCGATTTGATTGGGATGATCCTCCGCTTCCAAAAAGGGCAGACCGACCCGTCCTCCAACACCGGCAGAACCTGTCTGAACATTTTTATCTTCTTGGGCAACACAGTGTACATTCATTCGGAACATCGGCCGGACGTCACTCACAAAACGTCTATCAGAGGTCACTATTCTAACAATATCCACCGTATCCACCATTGAAACGGTGACTCGCTTGATTCGTGGATCGTAGTTATGGGCTGCTCGCTCTGCATCTTGAATTTTCGTGATTTTGTCTGCCAGAGGCAGATCAGTGACCGTCCGCGTCACTGGATAATAATTCGAGGGCTTTAACCTATTAAATCGGTAGCCTTCATGTTCTTTGACAGTAGCTGAGGTGGCAATTGAGGCTGCAGTTCGGGCCGCTCGTTGCATCGCATCCAAGCTAAGATCTTCACTGTAGGCATAACCTGTTTGATCTCCTTTCAAGACCCTCACACCTACTCCTTTGGAGATCGAAATTGAGGAGTTTTTGATGATACTCTCCTCCATTACCACTGAGGTTCGGTAAGCGTATTCAAAGTACAGATCTGCGTAGTCACCTCCTCGGCAAAGCGCAGCTTGCAATACCTGATGCATGTGGAAATCAGTCACACCCATTTGGCCTTCAAACAGGGCCTTGGCCATTTGATCTGGTGTTCCGGTTGGAAGTTGCAGTACCGTTTCCTGCTCTTCAAGGAGTACTTCTTCTTGATCCATTAAAAATCCTGTAGTTGACAGGCTGCGAGGTGGAATTACTATTGACTAGAATCCACGGCAAGTTGATAAGGGCAAAAAATGTTGTTCCTGAAACAAAAGACTTCGCAACTCAAAGTGATGCGAACTGGTATCTTTCATGAAAGAGTGGCGAAAATTAGACCAACCCTCTTTATCTTCAGCTTGGCAACCTTGGTTATCTGGCTAGATCTTCTCCCCAATGTGCTAGCAGGAGATGATCAATTACGTTACCAACGATTTATGGCCGAGCAGAACCGCTATGGCAAGCCAAGACCGCGAACCAGAGATCGAGAGTCAGGCTATGCTGCTGAACATATGATCCGCAATAATCTCTGGTTTGTCGATGAATTAAAGTCCCCCCCCTACCGAGGGGCACGTGATCCCAACCTCTACCAACGGCACTTCCTGACAAGTCAGACTGTCAACAAAATGGTGCCGATTCCTAAGATTCGCCAAAGTGAGGCCGAAATCAACTCTGCTTACAAAGCTGCTGAAATGACGAGGAAATCCAATCGTTTTTCCCGTACTCCGCAGGATATCCAAGGTTTTCGAAAAGCTCGCCGCAACTATTTGAATCGCCAACGCTGAAGAATTCAAAACTCCTTGCTCCACAATCGGATAACCCTTTGACATTTTAGAGGAGTCCGATAACTATTTCAGACTTCTCCCACAAACAAATCAATCGATCTTCGATGCAGAGCACCCATCTATCGCCCTCCACTCTTCTTTACGAAGGAAAAGCCAAGCAGCTTTTTTTGACAGATGACCCTCAAGTTCTGTGGGTTCGTTACAAAGATGACGCAACAGCTTTTAACGGACAGAAATTCGACAGGCTCTGTGGTAAGGGTGTTTTAAACAACTTGATTAGTGCCCAAATTTTTGAAGACCTCGCCAACTTTGGTGTTCCTAGCCATTTCATCGATAGGGTTTCTGATATTGAACAACTGGTTAGTCGTGTAGAAATCATCCCTTTGGAGGTGGTCGTCCGGAATGTAGTAGCTGGTTCTCTCGCAAAGAGAATTGGTTGGGAAGAAGGACGTTACTTAAAGCAGCCAATCGTAGAATTTTACTATAAAAATGACGACCTTGGGGATCCCCTGCTAACTGAAAATCACATTGACCTGCTTGAGTTGGCCACAACCCAAGAAATCAAGGAATTGAGAGAACAGGCTCTAAAAATCAACGATTTTCTCACCAAAAGATTCAGCAAGACTGATCTACAACTAGTTGATTTCAAGCTCGAATTTGGTCGTCAGCCTGATAGATCTTTGATTCTTGCCGATGAGATTTCCCCAGACACCTGTCGACTTTGGGATAGAACAACCAATGAAAAAATGGATAAGGACCGTTTTCGTCGTAACCTTGGGGGTTTATTGGAAGCGTATCAAGAGGTCTGGAACCGATTACACATGGTGAAAGATGCTTAAGGGAGTCATCACAGTGATGTTACAACCAAATGTGTTAGACGTTCAGGGCCAGGCTGTTCAAGGTGCTTTGAAACATTTGGGCTTCGAGTCCGTGGAGAAGGTTCGTATCGGCCGCCAAATTGAAATGATCTTACCTACAGAAGACCGAGAGGCTGCACGTCTCCAACTAAGAGAAATGGCGGAGAAATTGTTAGCCAATCCAGTGATTGAATATTTCCAGATCGACATCAAGGAAGCTTGATGCATTGTGCCGTTCTCGTTTTTCCTGGTTCAAATTGTGATGTTGATCTCTACAAGGTAATTCTGCAAATAAAGGGAGCAACAGCGGAATACGTCTGGCACACGGACACAGATTTGGACCGCTTCGATGTACTTTTGATACCAGGTGGATTCAGTTATGGTGATTATCTGAGACCTGGTGCTTTGGCTGGAGTATCTCCAGTGATTGCCTCTGTGAAAAAAGCTGCCAATTCAGGGAAATTGGTTCTGGGGATTTGCAATGGATTCCAAATCTTGATTGAAGCAGGCTTGCTTCCCGGTGCTTTACTTCCGAATCAAAGTTTGCAGTTCATCTGTGATGTAGTCCCCGTAAAAGTAACTCAGTCGGAATCACCTTTTACCTCTAGCTATCAACTAGGTGATATCCTGAGACTTCCAATAGCGCATGGTTCAGGAAATTATTATTGTGACGAAGCCACCCATAAGGAACTGAAGTCAAACGGTCAAATCGCATTCTCTTTTACCCCAGAAAACAATCCCAATGGTTCCGATGCTGGGATCACCGGTTTGCTTAATGAACAACGGAATGTCTTAGGAATGATGCCGCACCCGGAAAGAGCTGTGAAGCAGTGGCTTGGCAGTACTGATGGACTTGGACTCTTTCAATCCATGCTTGAACACCACACAGCCTGACTCAATGCCTCAGGAGCCCTCCCCTCAGCAAATCTCAGAGCAAAAAATCTATCGTGAAATGGGATTGATCCCGGACGAGTACAACCGCATTGTAGAGCTCTTAGGCCGCCAGCCAAACTATACCGAAACTGGCATTTTTGCAGTCATGTGGTCTGAGCACTGTAGCTACAAAAACTCGAAGCCTTTGTTGAAGTTATTTCCGACAGAAGGTTCACAAGTACTTCAAGGTCCTGGGGAAGGAGCAGGAATTGTTGACATCGGTGATGGGTGGGCAGTTGTTTTTAAAGTTGAGAGTCACAATCACCCCACGGCGGTCGAACCTTATCAAGGAGCTGCAACTGGTGTTGGTGGCATCTTGAGGGATATTTTTTCCATGGGTGCACGGCCGATTGCATTGATGAACTCTCTTCGATTCGGCACGCTTGACAAAGCACATAACCGGTATCTGCTTTCCCATGCCGTCTCAGGCATTGCTGCATATGGGAATTGTATTGGTGTTCCAACTGTTGGAGGTGAGATTTTTCTAGAGACTTGTTACGATGAAAATCCTCTGGTCAATGTCTTCTGTCTGGGAATTGTAAAGCATGACCAGATTCAGCATGGCAAAGCTAGCGGTCAGGGGAATCCCATACTCTACCTCGGTAATGCGACAGGCCGAGATGGAATCCATGGTGCAACCTTCGCTTCGGAAGAACTGAGTGAGGGGTCTGCCAGTAAACGTCCTGCTGTTCAAGTTGGTGACCCTTTTGCTGGTAAAAGACTGTTACAAGCCTGCTTGGAAATTTACCAGACTGGAACTGTGGTGAGTGTCCAGGATATGGGGGCAGCAGGATTAACCTGCAGCAGCATAGAAATGGGTTTTAAGGGAAAAACTGGTATTGACCTAAACCTTGATAAAGTTCCAAGGCGAGCTGAATCAATGACCGCTTATGAAATCATGCTCTCCGAATCCCAGGAGAGAATGCTTTTTGTCATTGAAAAAGGTCGCGAGTCAGAAGTTCAAAAGATCTGTGACAAGTGGGAGCTGCCAAACGCGATTGTTGGAGAGGTAACCAACAGTCAGCATTTAAGCTTGTTCCAAGACGGTCAACTGGTGGCAAATCTACCGCTTAATGCATGTTGTGAACTGACACCAGTCTATCAGAGGGAAGGTAACCCTCCAGAAAAGGAGACACTTCCGAAAAATTCATCTCCAGAAAAAGAACCGGAGAACTACCTCGCAGCTCTAAAGCAACTCCTTGTTCATCCAAATATCTCAGATAAATCTTGGGTCTATCAACAATATGATTCGATGGTGGGGACACAGACCGCTCAGGGGCCCGGAGGGGATGCTGCTGTCATCATTTTAGAAGAATGCCAAAAAGCTTTGGCCATCAGCATGGACGGTAATAGCCGCTACGTTGTTCTAGATCCATATTTGGGAGGAATGATTACAGTAGCAGAAGCCGCCCGCAACGTTGTTTGTGCTGGAGGCAGACCGCTGGCTTTGACCGATGGTCTAAATTATGGTTCACCTGAAAAACCAGAAATTTTCTGGCAAATGCAGGAATCTGTGCGAGCAATGGCTGAAGCCTGTGAATTTTTATCACTCCCGGTTACAGGTGGAAACGTCAGCCTCTACAATGAATCTCGAGGAGAAGCAATTTACCCAACACCAATCATTGGAATGGTTGGATTAATTGAAAATCTTAATCATATAACCCCCTCAAATTTTCAGAGTCGGGGTGATCAAATCTGGCTTCTTGGTGAGACTTTCGCAGAGTTGGGAGGCTCTTGTTACCAAGAGATCCGGTCAGGTAAGATCTTCGGCAACGCTCCCAAACTAGCATTGGATCAAGAAAAACGTCTTCAGGAAGCTGTTCTCGTTGCAATTGAAAGCGGCTTGGTTTCCTCTGCTCATGATTTATCTCTTGGAGGATTGGCCGTTGCACTTGTGAAAGCTTCTTCTGAATTTTTCACAGCTAGTGTAAGTTTTGAATCAGTTCTCCGGGCAGATGAATTTCTTTTCAGTGAGAGTCAATCCCGGATCCTCATTAGTATCGCAAGTCAGTTTTCAGCATCACTCCAATCCATAATGGCCGAGCACAAGATCCCTTCCATGATGATTGGTGAGGTTGTTTCTGATCAGTTTAGTATTTCTTTCAATGATGAGCTTTTGATTGAAGATCAAATTCAATCTTTGAAAGCATGCTGGCGCAATGGCTTCCGAGACTACTTCACCAAAACTTGATTAAATCCCAAAAAATTCAACCAAAGGATCCATGTCATTTTGGTTTGACGAAGATGGCCTGAACGAAGAATGCGGAGTATTTGGCATTTTCAATCATCCTGATGCCACAGAATTAGCCTACTATGGGATGCATGCCCTTCAACACAGAGGCCAGGAGAGCGCTGGGATTTGTGTGAGTGATGAAGGGGTTCTAAACCTTCGTCGCGGGATGGGCCTAGTTACAGAAGCACTGAATAAACAAACTCTGGAAACACTTCCCGGCTGTCATGCAATTGGCCATGTCCGCTACACTACCGCCGGTGCCAGTGTTATCACCAACGCCCAGCCCCTACGCTTTCGCTACACCGGTGGTCAAGTCGCCATTGCACATAATGGAAACCTAGTAAACGCTCAAAAGTTGCGTAGTGATCTGGAACGAAGAGGCTCTATTTTCCAAACCGACAGTGATACCGAGGTAATTTCTCACCTGATGGCACAATCAGGACTTAGTGTTGAAAAAGCTCTTCAAACCGCTTTGGTAGCAATTGAAGGGGCCTATGCGTTGGTTCTACTGACACCTGACAAACTGATTGTGGCCCAAGATCCTCGTGGTTTTCGTCCACTCTGTTTGGGACAAATAGGTCAGAATTGTTGGGTCGTTGCCTCCGAAAGTTGTGCTTTTAATGTCATCGATGCTGAATTTGTGCGTGACTTACACCCTGGTGAAATGCTCGTCATTGATGTGCAAGGTCCCCATTCCACCCGTTTTGCTCCAGAATTACCCAGAACCCTCTGCTCATTTGAATACATCTATTTCGCCAGACCCGACAGTGACCTTGGGGGAGTGAGTGTCCATCTTGCCCGAAAGCAACTCGGAGCAAAACTCTTCCAAGAATCTCCCGTAGAAGCCGATATTGTCATTGGTGTTCCCGACAGCGGTCTCTCTACAGCAATTGGGTATGCAGAAGCTTCGGGCTTATCATACGAGGTGGGTATGATCAAAAATCGCTACGTTGGCCGCACATTTATTCAACCGAATCAGATAATGCGGCGGCAAGGAGTGAAAATGAAACTTAGCGTCGTTCGGCAAGTGATTGAAGGCAAACGGGTTGTCCTAGTTGACGATTCGATTGTGCGGGGAAACACCTGTGGTCGTATTGTTCGATTACTCAGAGAAGCTGGTGCAAAAGAAATTCATATGCGAATTAGTGCTCCTCCAATTCGTCATTCTTGTGTTTATGGAATCGACACACCTACGAGTTCTGAATTGATTGCTGCGCAGTATTCAGTCGAAGAAATATCCAAAGAAATTGATGCTGACTCCTTAGCCTTTATCTCAGAACAGGGAATGATCGAAGCCATCGGAAGAGAGGATTCTTCTCCAAACAGAGGACACTGCTTAGCGTGCTTCAATGGTAACTATCCGACTCCAACCTATGATACTGGTGAACTACATTGAGCCAAGCATACCAAAAGGCTGGAGTGAATATTCGTGCAGGAGATGAGGCCGTAGAACGAATAAAAGTTCATGCTCGCTCTACTAATCGAACGGAAGTTATTGGAGGCTTGGGGGGATTCGGTGGGCTCTTTGCGCTAAATATCCAAAAATATAGAGAACCAATCCTTGTATCAGGGACAGATGGTGTTGGCACAAAACTTAAGCTTGCCTTTGAACTGGACCATCACGAGACCATCGGCATTGACTTGGTTGCAATGTGCGTCAACGACATCTTGGTCTCTGGGGCTGAGCCACTTTATTTTTTGGATTACATTGCTTGTGAAAAAATCGAACCAAAAAAAATTGAAAAAATTGTTGGCGGTATTGCGGAAGGTTGTCGGCAGTCCAACTGTGCGTTATTAGGGGGGGAAACTGCGGAAATGCCGGGCATGTATGCCCAAAATGAATATGATCTTGCGGGCTTTGTTGTAGGGGTTGTTGAGAAAGACAAACTAATCACAGGTGAAAGGATTACTCCTGGAGATTTGGTGATAGGTTTTGGCTCATCTGGCCTGCATAGCAATGGTTTTTCTTTGGTAAGAAAGCTACTGATAAAAAAAGAGATTTCTCTTGAACAATCCTTTCCAGACTCTGAAAAATCCGTAGGAGATATTCTTCTAAACCCCACAAGAATTTATGCTGGTCTCGTGTCTTCCCTCAATGAAAAAGGATTGATCAAAGGCTGGTCTCACATAACAGGTGGTGGACTGATTGGGAACCTACCACGGATTCTTCCAAAGGATATTTCTGCATGTATTAATTTGGATCAATGGCCAAGATCAGGACTCTTTAAATGGTTGTTTGAGTTGGCAGTTCTTCCACCAGAAGAGATGTTTGAAGTTTTTAATATGGGAATCGGACTGATTGCAGTCATCGATGCAGGTAATGCATCTGTGGTTGAACAGATTTGTGATGAAATTGGAGAGACCGTATTTCCTTTAGGCTTGATCGAAAAGGGTGAGCGAGCCATACGACTAGAAGGAAATTGGTAATGCGGCTAGCCCTTATGGCATCTGGTGCAGGTAGCAATGTAGAAGTTCTCCTTTCAGAAAAACAAGCTGGGAACCTCCCTTTAGTTGATTGGGCAATATTAGCATGTGATCGTCCAGACGCACCAGTCATTCAAAAAGCTAGTTCCAAGGGATTAAAGACTTGGGTTCAATCTCCAAGTGAGTTTGATAACAAAACCCATTATGAAAAATCACTTCACCTAGTCCTAAGAGAACAAGAGGTTGATGGAATTGTTCTAGCGGGATATATGCGTTTGATTGGCCCAACCTTACTTGAACACTGGCAGGGCCGCATCATCAATCTCCATCCTTCCCTACTTCCCTCATTTCCTGGTCAGCAATCAATTTATGATGCCCTTCAGCATCGAGTCAAGTTAACCGGATGTACCGTCCACTTTATCGATGAAGGCGTAGATACTGGGCCCATCATCGCTCAAGAATCTGTTCCTATCTTTTCCGCTGACACCCCAGAAACTCTTGCCAAAAGAATTCACGTAGCAGAGCACAGCCTTCTTCCCAAGACTGTAGGTCGTTGGAGCGAGGGAGGATTCTACTTGAAGGATAAAATTGTCCATTTTGTTGATGAAGTTGGAGAAACGATATGAAGGTCGCTGTCCTTGGAAGTGG
>NYTS01000091.1 GCA_002683655.1 Deltaproteobacteria bacterium | reverse complement strand
GAACCTGCTGCTGAAAACTTCGTAATCGCTCAGAGAGTTGGGGCTGTTGCTCGAGCACCCAGGCTAGGGCTGAAGCGAAACCAACAGCCAATGCGACGCTCTCGGTTCCAGCCCGCCGAACCCGTTCCTGCTTGCCTCCGGTAATCAATGGGGTGAAGGTTGAACCGTCTCGCACATAGAGCAGGCCAATGCCACCGGGCCCTCCAAGCTTGTGGGCGGTAGCGGTGGCGTAGTTCACTCCCAGTTCCTGCCAAGAGACAGGTATTCTTCCCAAGATTTGAACACTGTCAGTGTGCAGTGGAATTCCATGTTGTTCGGTGATTGCCCGGAGCTCCACAATTGGCTGAATTACACCAGTTTCATTGTTGGCACCCATCACGCTGAGGAGGCAGGTCTCTGGACGAATCAGCTCTGGCAGTGCCTCTGGCAGCACACGACCTCCACGGTCAACCGGCAACAGATCCAAAGAGACCCGCCCTTGTTCAGCTAAATGCTGTGCGGTTTCCAGCAGTGAAGGATGTTCGAGTGGGGAGAGAATCCAATGATTTGGCTTGTCCGCCTGCAGAAATTGTCGGAGGATCGCATTGTTGCTTTCACTGCCGCCGCTGGTGAAACACAGCTCCTGGTATTCCACTCCCAGCAGCGAGGCCAGTTGTCGACGGGCCTCTTCCAGACGATTCCGGGCTCGACGTCCGGGGCTATGTGGGCTGGAGGGATTGCCGTAGCTAGTGGCCTGAACAGTCTGCATTGCTTCCCATACTTTGGGTAGTAGCGGAGCAGTGGCGTTGTAATCCAGATAGTGTTCGTTTGAGTTCATTGCATGTTGTTTAATTGCTGGAGACGTTGCTGCTTACTGTTGCTCTTGGGACTCTGGTTGCCCGGAATGCTGGACGCCCAGGGTACGAATTTTTTCCGTGTGCCAAAGAAGCAGCCCCCGGTACAAAAGGAGGAAGCCCCACCCCCACCTCCGACTCCGGTTCGACCACCACCAAAACCCAAGCCAACCCCTCCACCTCCGGCTCCGAAACCACCTCCTGCGGATCGTTCAGTTTCTGATGTGATCTTTCTGTTGGACACTTCCGGCTCAATGGATGCCTTTCTGCCAGGACAGAAGCAGAGCAAGCTGAAGTCAGCCCAGGAGGCCCTGGATTTCTTTGCGCAGAACATGCTGCAAGGCACCCGCTTTCAGCTGTGGAGCTTCAACGCCCGCTTGAGACAGCACCCAAACTCTCCAGCAGCCAAGAGCAAGCAGATCATTTTTGAAGAAATTGGCCCTTCCGGTTCGATTGTCCGCAAGCACCTGCAGCAGCAGATCGCTGGACTAGAGACTCGTGGTGGAACGAATCTCTACCAGGCGATCTTTGAGGCTCTGCGATATTTCCGCTCGCCAAGCTACCAAGTTCCCGAAGTGAATGTAAAGCGCTTCCCTGTCGTGGTGCTGCTGGCCGATGGTCAGGACGATGGCTACTCGGTGATCAATCGCACCCAGGTGCTGCAAAAACGTAAGCAGGTCGAGGAGGTTGAGGTCAAGGTGATTGGCTTCGGGGTCACCCCCAATAGTGAAACACATCGCCAACTCTGTGAGTTGGCCCGTCCGGCAGCCGATTGCCTAGTTACGTCATCATCCACGGAATTACAGACGCTGATCCGTTCCTTCACCCGCTCCTGAACATCATTTCGGAGAATCCATGCGTTGTACTAAGATCATTTGTACCATTGGCCCTTCCAGCCGTGAACCGGAAATGCTGCGACGTCTGCAGCAAGCGGGCATGAACATCGCCCGACTGAATTTTTCCCATGGCGACCACAACACCCACGGAGAAGTCGTACGCCGGATTCGTGACCTGAACCAGACCCTCAAGTATCCGGTAGCAGTGATGTTGGATACCCAGGGACCTGAAATTCGAACTGGTCTCAATGAAGTCGATCTAATCGTGGGGGATGAACTTAGAGTTACGATGCCTCCAACAGAGGAACAAGCGGATCCACCTGTCAAGACGCTGCACGTCAACTACCAGTACCTGATTAATGAAGTGAAACCGGGTCAATCACTCTCCGTGGATAGCGGCCTCGTCAAGCTCAAGGTGCTCAGTCGGGAAGCGGATCATCTGCGCTGTGAGGTGATCCACGGGGGCTTCCTCAAGGGGCGTCGACATGTGAACCTACCGGGAGTAGCGGTGCAGCTGCCTTCCGTCACGGCCAAGGACAAGGAAGACCTGCTGTTCGCCAAGGAAATGGACCTGGACGGCATTGCGCTCTCCTTTGTGCGGAACGCGGACGCGGTGCGAGAAGCTAAGGAGATCCTTGGGGATGAGAGCAAGGGGATGAAGATCATCGCCAAGATCGAGAACCAGGAAGGTGTGGAAAACATGGAGCAGATCCTGGAGGAGGCTGATGGGATCATGGTGGCCCGAGGAGACCTAGGCTTGGAAGTCGACATGGAGGAATTGCCACAGCTACAACGTCGGATGGCCTATCTCTGTGCAATCCACGGTAAGCGTCTGATCGTGGCGACACATCTGCTGGAATCCATGATCGAATTCCCGGTACCCACCAGGGCTGAGGTGACGGATGTGGCCAATGCAGTCTATGAACAAGCCGATGCCGTGATGCTCTCCGGAGAGACCGCATCAGGCAAGTTTCCTGTGGAAGCGGTCGAGACACTGGATCGGATTGTCCGTAGAACAGAGTGCTATCCGGGGGTGGATTACGCTAGCAAGATGAACTTGTCCAGCGCTCGAATGCACCTTGCAGCAGCAGCAGCTCAGATGGCGAGTGAACTACAGTTCAAAGGCTTTGTCGCAATCACCCAGTTTGGGCGTGGAGCTGAGTACATTTCGAACATGCGTCCACGGGGCTTACCGATCTATGCCTTCACCAACAGCGCGCGAACCTATCGCACATTGCTCTTCTGCCGCTCGGTCTATCCTTTCCTCTTAGAAGACTTTTCGAGCAATCCGGAGTTTACGTTGGAGCAGGCACTAAGGACACTACGCGATCGGGAGGGCTACCAACGTGGGGAGCAGTTCATGGTGTTGGCGAACATCCTGACTGCGGAAGGCTTTGTCAATTCACTGCAGGTGCGGGAGATCTCTTGAACTAGGTGAGGAGTGGCGACACTGTGGGGAGGAACAGAGTCGCCGAAGGCCCGATGCGGAGGCAGCCCGCATCGGACCCCCTGGGGAGGGGATTTAAACCGAGCGGGAGACAAATTCGGGGTAGCTGTGCATACCGAACTCTTCTTCATCAGAGCCGATATACTCTTCTTCCTCAGAGACACGGATGCCCATGGTCACTTTGAGGATGTACCAGACGATGGTGCTGGAGACGAAAGTGAAGAGTCCAATCACGATGATGCCCATGATCTGGGCGCCTAAGGAACCATCTTCCTTGAAAAGGCCAACAGCCAGCGTACCCCAGATTCCAGCAACCAGATGAACCGAAAGAGCACCTACAGGATCATCAATCTTCATTTTGTCGAAGAAAGGCACTGCGAAGACAACCAACGCACCACCGATTCCACCGATCAGCATCGCCAGACCCATCGAGGGATAATCTGGTCCTGCTGTGATGGAGACCAAGCCTGCCAGTGCACCATTCAATACCATCGTCAAATCTACTTTCTTAAAGAGAAGCTGCGTCAGAATCATGGCAACAACAGCTCCAGCACAGGCCGCGATGTTGGTGTTGGCGATGACCGCGGAGATCGCATCAGCATCATCCTTGGAACCCAGTGCCAGCTGGGATCCACCGTTGAAGCCGAACCAACCAAGCCAGAGCACAAAAGTCCCAAGCGTTGCCATCGGTAAGCTGGATGCAGGGATTGGATGAACATTGCCCTGGCTGTCGTACTTGCCCTTGCGAGCACCAAGGAGCAAAGCGCCAGCAAGAGCCGCCCATCCACCGACAGAGTGAACAATGGTCGAGCCCGCAAAGTCACTGAAACCCTCGATGAGCCCACCCAGTGAGGTGCCACCCCAAGTCCAGTGTCCCTGAATAGGATAGATGATCGCTGTCAATACGAGAGTGAAGGTCATGAAGGGCCAGAAGCGCACCCGTTCTGCAACCGTACCGGAGACAATTGAGGCAGCGGTAGCGACGAAGACAACTTGGAAGAAGAAGTCTGAGAGTAAGCTGTGACCATCTGCAGAAGTGCCAGAAAGAGCAAAGCCAGATCCAAAGACCGCATTACCCTCACCGTACATCAGGTTGTAACCGATCAGATAAAAGGCGATACAGGCTACAGAGTATAGTGCTATATTTTTAGTCAGAATCGTAGTCACGTTCTTCGTGCGCACCATTCCTGCTTCGAGCATCGCAAATCCAGCAGCCATCCACATAACCAGTGCGCCACTGATCAGCAGCCAGATTGTATCCAGCACATATTTCATCTCAGCTTGAAATTCCATCATGTCCTCTCTGCTAAACAAAGGTGAAGAATGTAGGGGATGTTTCTACACGTTCAGCAGGGGATGTGCCTGTGCTGAAACTATTTTCAAATCAATGGCAAGTTACTGATGTTATGTTTAATAATTAAACATTAAAAATTAAATTCACACAGTTTTTCAATTGTATTATGATTATTTTTTATGCAAAGAGTCGAAAAACTGGTCAGTTGGTAAAAGCAGATGCTGAATGGAGAGGAGAGAATGCTGAATTTAGAAGCAGCAACTCTTCTTACAGAAAAACTGTGAACTCGTAAGCGAGTCCGAAAACGGAAATATCAAACAGATAGTTGTCGTGAGTTGCCCAATCCACAGTCGCTACCATGGAGGTGGTGATGGATCTCGCAGGATCATGAGTGCTGTGAGTATGGTGATTGAGATACAGCATTGAATGAAACGCTCCTCTGCAGCCAACTTTTCTGAGCAGGAGAGCGTTTCGTTCTGAAAGATTTGCGCTTGTCTTGCGAATTCGCTACGGTTTTTCCTTTTTCTGGTGAACACCGAATAATTTGGGAGGCCACATGAGCAGCGATTCGATCAAGTACTTGTTGTCTGAAGACCGCATTCCTCGCGATTGGTATAACCTGATTGCTGACTTACCTTCTCCTCCACCTCCGGTGCTGCATCCAGGCACCCACCAGCCAGTTGGGCCAGACGATCTGGCACCTCTCTTTCCGATGTCTTTGATCCTGCAGGAAGTTGCCTCGGAACGGACGATTGAGATCCCCAATCAGGTCCGAGATATTTACCGACAATGGCGACCTACTCCGCTGTATCGAGCACGGCGCCTAGAGCAGGCCCTCGATACACCGGCACGGATCTATTACAAGTACGAAGGTGTCAGCCCGGCTGGAAGCCATAAGCCAAACACTGCAGTGGCTCAGGCCTTCTATAACAAGGAAGCGGGTGTCAAGCGCATCACGACGGAGACTGGAGCAGGACAATGGGGTTCTTCATTAGCTTTTGCAGGAGCCTTGTTTGATTTGGAGATTGAGGTCTTCATGGTCCAGGTGAGTTTTCAGCAGAAGCCTTACCGCCGAGCGCTGATGGAGTCCTATGGTGCAACCTGCACAGCGTCTCCTTCGGACAAGACAATGTCGGGACGCAAGATTCTTGAAGACAACCCCGATTCAACAGGCAGCCTGGGCATTGCAATCTCGGAGGCTGTGGAAATGGCTGCTCAACGAGAGGACACGAAGTATGCTCTGGGAAGTGTTCTCAATCACGTATTGATGCATCAAACCGTAGTGGGACAGGAAGCGATTGAGCAGATGGAGATGGCAGATGCCTATCCAGATGTGATCGTTGGCTGTACCGGTGGTGGTTCCAATTTCGCGGGTATTGTCTTCCCTTTCCTTGGCCAGAAACTGAGGGGTGGAAAAGATGTGAGGATCGTTGCGGTGGAACCGGCTGCGTGCCCTTCACTGACCAAGGGCCGCTATGCCTATGACTTTGGAGATACCGGTCACCTGACTCCTTTGACAAAAATGCACACGTTGGGTTCGACTTTTATACCTCCAGGCTTCCACGCAGGTGGATTGCGCTATCATGGCATGGCTCCACTCGTCAGTCACATCAAGGAACTTGGGTTGATTGAGGCCACGGCCTATACACAGTTGGATTGTTTTGAAGCGGGTGTCGAGTTTGCCCGGGCAGAGGGAATCATTCCAGCTCCTGAGGCCAATCACGCGGTCAAGGGTGCAATTGTTGAGGCACTACGCTGCAAGGCAGAGGGAAAGAGCGAAGCGATTCTCTTCAATCTCTGTGGACACGGTCACTTCGATATGCAGGCCTATACCGATTACTTTGCTGGAAAGCTCCAAGATATGAGCTATTCGGAAGAAGAACTGGCGATGGCCTTGGCTGGTTTGCCTTCTGTTGAGAATACGATTGGAGCCTGAGGTGTCAGAACAACCTCTTGATGAAGCAAAGCGCAGGATCAAGGTCGAACAGGTGGTGCGGGACTTCTTCATGGTTCTTGATCAGCACCACTTGACCCTAGAAGAAGGACTGGTTGCTTGGAACATGCTTGGCTTCACGATGTTCCAGGAGGCCTATCCCGAGGCTTCTCACGAGCAAATCCAGCAGCAGATGCTGGGTTTCTCACAACAGTTGTTTGAATCCCGCCGACGTTGAGTCGAGGGATTCGACGCTTGATAGATGTAACACGACTATTTCGCCCTCCTTTTCACGCTGACTGATTCAAATATTCATGCAACCCGACTCAACCGCAGACAGCCGCAGTATTCGTCTGGAAAAACTGCAACAGCTGCGTGACCAGGGCGCTTCGCCCTATCCCTATTCCTTCCAGAGCACTCATACGATCCAAGAGCTTCGTGATCAGGCAGATGCACCGCTGGCGGATGCAACGCCAGTATCACTCGCAGGCCGCCTAATGGCTGTGCGTGGCAAGGGCAAGGCGATCTTTGCCAACATTCAGGCAGCCCATGAGCGGCTACAAGTCTATGTGCGCAAAGATGAGGTTGGTGAAGAGTCCTTCGAAGTCTTCAACCTCTGTGACTTAGGAGACTTTGTTGGTTTGCAGGGGGTGATGATGCGCACGCAGACAGGGGAGCTGACACTCCGTGCGAATCGCTTGGAAGTGTTGTCAAAGGCGATTCGATCAATGCCGGTTCCCAAGGTCAAGGAGGTAGCAGGTGAACGCGTTGTCTATGATGAGGTCAAGGACAAGGAATTCCGCTATCGCCAGCGCTATGTCGATTTAGCCCTCAACGCCGAAGTGGCTCAGGTCTTCCGGCAGCGCTCGCTGATCTTCCAGACAGTACGAACCTACTTGCTGGAGCAGCAATTTCTTGAAGTTGAAACCCCAACGCTACAGTCGGTCTACGGTGGTGCAAACGCGACTCCCTTTGTGACCCGGCACAAGGCCCTGGGGATCGATTTTTACCTGCGGATTTCAAACGAGTTGTTCCTGAAACGCCTAGTGATTGGTGGCTTTGATCGAGTATTTGAGTTCATCAAGAATTTCCGCAACGAGGGCATTGACCGCACGCACAATCCTGAGTTTTCCGCATTGGAATTTTATCAGGCCTACGCGGACTATCATGACATGATGCGCCACTGTGAGAGTATCTTTGAACGCTGTGCTTTGGCAGTTCATGGTTCTACGCAGTTTGAATTTGAGGGAACAACGATCGATGTTAAGGCACCGTGGCCTCGGTTGACGATGTTGGAGGCAATCGAGCAGTTTGCCAGGATCTCTTTCACAACGCTCAGTGATGAAGAAGTGCAGGCATTGTTAGCTGCCAAGGGTTGGCATTTGGATGGGAGCTTCAGTCGCGGTCGTGCCATGCAGTTGATTTTTGAGGAAAGCTGTGAGTCCCAGTTAGTCCAGCCTACTTTCATCACGGATTATCCAAAGGAATCCAGCCCACTTTGTAAGCAACATCGGCAGAATCCAGAATTGATTGAGAGATTTGAAGCCTATGTGATGGGTTGGGAGGTCGCGAACGCCTACTCGGAATTGAACGATCCAATCCGTCAAAGGCAGTTGATGGAAGAGCAGGTGGAGCGGGGCCGAGGTGGAGAAGCAGAAACCCATCCGCTGGATGAGGACTTTTTACGAGCGATGGAATACGGGATGCCTCCGATGGGTGGGATTGGTATCGGCATGGACCGGATGGTCATGCTACTGACTGGACAGAACAACATCCGTGACGTGATCCTCTTCCCAACCCTACGTCCCGAACAATTTGGGGAATGACACAATGCACTTGGACGAGGGTCTCGATTTTCAGCCAGATTTTGCCAAGTTGAACGGCTTGATGCCTGTGGTGGTTCAGGATGCCCAGTCTCAAGAAGTTCTGATGCTGGCCTATGCGAATCAAGAGGCCCTGTCACTCACACAAAAAACGGGGCTGGCTCACTACTATTCTCGTTCTCGTGATCAGCTTTGGCAAAAGGGAGAGTCGTCGGGACACATTCAAAAAATTTGTGAGATCCGGATTGACTGCGATCAGGATACGCTGCTGTACTTAGTGGAGCAGCAGGGCCCAGCTTGCCACACGGGGAGACAAAATTGCTTCTATCGCAAGGTGGTAGGTCCGCAGTTGGAGTGGTCTACAGAAGCAGGGTTGAGCGGAGAGACGAACTAAGGATGAAAACCGCTTTGCAGAAGCCTCTCATACTTAGTTTGTCAGATGTGGGCTGAGGGTCTGTTGCAAAGAAACGTAGAGCCAGTGCAACGCCAGTTGCTCCTTGCGTTGCTGAAGTTGTTGCAGTGAGCGTTCGATGCCTTCCAGCGCCTGTTCTCGCTGTCGGTTGACTGCTTGAACCCGTTGTTGTTCTGTAAAGATAACGCTGACCAGTTGCTCTAGGTGTTGTCGACTGTGAGTAGTGACGATCCAGTTGCCATTCTGTGCATAACTACAATAGGTGTTAATGTCCAAGCGGAGTAGATCATCGGATTCCCGGTAGTCGTTTGGATTGACCCAGAGCCGCTTGGGAACATTGCCCAGACTCCGCATCAT
>NYTS01000090.1 GCA_002683655.1 Deltaproteobacteria bacterium | reverse complement strand
TCCTAGCGATCAACTCATCTGCAGCGAATGGTTTGGGTAGGTAGTCATCTGCAGAAAGTTGAACAAGACCTTGGACAAGGTTCTCTGTGGAGACCTGAGCAGTTAGAAAAAGAACAGGAATGTGTTTCCAGTGGGAATCAGCCTTGAGGATTCGGATGCATTCGTCTCCAGTGACATGAGGCATGTTCCGGTCGAGGAGAATTAAATCAGGAAGTTCTTTAGGTGTTAGTTTGCTGAGCCAGTGGAGAACCTTCAGTCCATCCTCATGCTCGACTACCTTAAAAGTTTCTGGAGCAGATTCGAGGACACGCCGAATGTGTCCTCGAATACTCCGGGAATCATCAACAATGACTATTGATGAGGTCATTTCAATATAAACCTGAATCAGCTTCGAGGAATAACTAAGCCAGGTCCTCCTTTCGGATTGGCAGTCTTCTGACACGTTTGCCAGTTGCAGCGAACACAGCGTTGGCTACTGCAGGTCCAATAACTGGAGTACCAATTTCTCCAATTCTCCCTTGTTTGGCGCTACTTGCAACTAGATGTACGTCAATTGGGGGTGTGTCCTTCAATCTTAGCATTTTATAATCATCATAATTACTCTCAACAATCTGACCATTTTGAACGTTAATTTCACCAAGAATTACAGCATTGAGTCCAAAGATTATAGATCCTTCAACTTGTTGATGCACTAAGTGAGGATTATGGGTGGGCCCACAGTCTAAGACACAAGTGATTTTGTGAATGTCAATTTGACCTCTTTGATTTATTGAAATTTCTGCAACTTGCGTCTGTATGCAGTTTAGTGAATCCGCATAAGCAAAACCTTGGAAATGGCCTTTCTGTGGTTTGCCCCAATTGCTTTGTAGTTTTGCTTTCTCTAGAACGTTCAATGCACGTTTGTTATGTTTTAACAACTTTGTCCTAAGCTCTAATGGATCTGCCTTACTAATTTGAGCTATCTCATCCATGAAACTTTCAATTGCGAATTTGTTTCCTGAGGCACCTATACTTCGCCAGAATCCCCATTTAATATCAATGTTTGAAGGCACATATCTGACATTAATATTTTGTATTGCATATTCGTTTTCGATATCACTGATTGGTTGCTGTGGCATTCCTTCTAGTGCAGCCCAATCATAACCGTTTTCATCAATCCAAATTGGGAAGAAAAAGCCTAGATCTTTGGCAAGATGAAGTGAAGGTGATGGTGAGATAACTTTAGCTTCAAAAGTGTGTGGTACTCCATTTGGATTAAGTCCGGCTTTCAATTTTACCAGCGATGGTGGTCTGTAAAAACCACTACGCATATCTGCCTCTCTACTCCATGTGATTTGAACAGGTTTCCCCAAAACCTTCGATGCTACAATCGGTGGCACAACAAAATCTGCTTCTGTTTTTCTACCAAAACCACCGCCTAAAAAAGTTGTATTTACTTTGATTTTATCTGGAGTAAGGCCAGTCACTTGTGTTGCTACCATAACAGGTATGTCTTGGATCTGAATTGGCCCCCAAAATTCACAGTGATCCTCTGTAACATTTGCGGTAGCGGTTAATGGTTCCATTGCCGCTTGAGCTTGAATAGAAAGTTCATACTCACGTTCAACAATAGTTGAAGATGTAGAAAATCCCTCTTCAACGTTGCCCACCTTATTTCCAGCTTGTACCCCTTCTAGCTTGGAGTCTTCGCGCAATCGCAATTTTATTGATTCATTGTTGAGATCTACATTTCCCCCCTCAGTGTTAATAATTATTTTTGAAGCACTTTTCATTGCTAACCAAGTTGAATTTGCTACTACAATAACCATGTCCTCAAGTGGTATAGAGGTGATGTAGCCATCAATCGATTTAGCTTTGGATTCGTCAATCCCAATAATTTTGCTTCCAAGAATGGGTGTGTTTTTAATAGTTCCATAAAGCATTTCAGGTAATTGAATATCAGCACCAAATACCGCTTTCCCACTGATTTTGGATGATGTATCCCACCTCTTAATTGGCTTGCCAATAGTTTTAAATTCAATCGATTCCTTGATTTTGGGATTCTCAGGGATCTTTAATTTTGCTGCTTTCTCAACAAGTTCACCGTAACTAAGTTTTTTATCTGTAATCGTATTAATTACATACTCACCATCTACTGTGAGATTACTTGGTGAGACATCCCATTCATTTGCTGCTGCAGAAACTATCATTTCTCGGGCAGTGGCACCGATATTTTGGTAATTTTTGCCCCACCCCATAAGAGATGTACTGCCCCCAGTCATCTGCAACTGTAACTTATTGCTGGTCATGTAAGACACGATAGGGTTCTTGAAGACCGGATGAAAAATTGTCTGGATATCCTCAACTTGGTCCAAAGTCATCTCCAGTTCTTCAACTACACTCATGGCTAGGGAAGTATAGATCCCCTGGCCCATCTCCACCACGGGAACCCCCAATCGAATTTTTCCTTGATTAGTCATTTGAAGGAAGGGTCCTAACTGGGAAGAAACACTTTGGACTTTAGCGGCAGCAGATGCCTCGAATCCCAATAAAAGTCCACTTGTAACAAGTGCTGAGCTTCTTAAAAAATCTCGTCGATTTAGAGCAATAATTTTCATGCGTCCTCCTTTTGAATTTCAGCAGCTCGGTGGATGGCAGCCCGTACTTGGTTGTAGGTTCCACAGCGGCATATATTTGTTAGGAGGCGGTCAATCATTTGATCCTCGGGCTCTGGCATCATCTTCAGAAAAGCTGCTGTCGCCATGATAAATCCTGGTTGACAATACCCACATTGAGGAACATCAATCTCTGCCCAAGCGCGCTGAACAGGATGTTGATTATCTTCAGAGAGTCCCTCGATTGTAATGATGTTTTTCCCGGCTACTTCTTCAAGGGTTTCTCCACAGGAGCGGACAGCCTTTCCATTGACGTGGACTGTACAGGAGCCGCAGTTTTGAATGCCGCAGCCATATTTGGTGCCCGTGAGCTTGAGATGCTCTCTGAGGACCCAGAGAAGTGGAGTTGTTGGATCTACATCCAACTGGTGGGTTTGTCCATTTACAGTCAATTCGATCATGCTTCCTCCTTTGAAATGTGCCCTTGAGAGGTCAAAGATTCGAACCCTCGAAGGGGAACGTTTAGGGACTACTCAAAAAAATCATCTTCAGTGTTTGATCGATTTGTAAAGCGTGATTTTTTGTAGTTGGGCTCTGGTAGTGATTTGGAATCTTTTAGATTTTGGTTTACCTCAATTGCTTTTTTGGTAGAGGAGTTTTTCTGGTTGTTACGGCGTTGTCCCGGGACAAAGAGTTGACGTAAGCGTTCGGCCTGCGAGGCCATTTGTTCACTGGCTTCAGCACTTTGCTCGACCATCGTTGCATTTTCTTGAGTCAGTTGGTCCATGTCCATAATAGCTTTGTTGACCTGGTTGATCCCATTAGCGTGCTCCGCTGAGGCGACTTCGATGCTCTCCATAACTTCGGAGAATTCAATCACCGCTCGAAGAATTGCTTCCAGATTCTCACTACTTTGTTGGTGGAGGCCTTCAAGGGTTGCTTGGGATTCAGTTCGCATTTCGCTCAAGGATTCGTCACTGTCTTTGACGAACTCTCTCCCTTGCTGAATACTTTGTTTGCTGGTCTCAATCAGATTCCCAATTTCAGCAGCAGCCCTTGCAGAGCGATGCGCTAGTTTGCGTACCTCTGTGGCAACTACCGCAAATCCTTTTCCATGCTCCCCAGCTCTGGCAGCTTCCACGGACGCATTTAGAGCAAGGAGGTTAGTTTGGAAAGAGATCTCGTTTATCAAGCTTATAATACCTTCAATTTTTTGAGAATTACTGGATATTGCTGACATTGCTCCCACAACACGTTCGTTGGTTCCTTGCAACTGTGTCAGGGTTTTTTCGTTTGAAGAAATAGCTTGGGTGACAGCGGCCAAAAGGTTGTCACGAACTTGATCTGCAGTTTGACGAGTCCCACGCATCAACTGCGCAGCTTTCTTGGATTCTTCAGCATTATTTTCCATGATGCTTGACATCTGTTCCATGGAAGCTGCGGTTTCTTCGAGTGAAGAGCTTTGCCTCAGAGTCCGTTCTGAAAGTTCTACATTTGAATCCGCAATTCCCCGCGAACTTGTATCAAGCGAAAGAAGCATTTGTCCAACTGGTCTAGTAATAAAGAGGTACACTGCCCCTAGTAAACTCAAACTTGTTCCCAGGAGCATGGCTAGAATCAACCATGCTGAGGTAATTATTAATTCCTCACGTTGATTTTGTAGCTCCTGACGGCTCCAAATCAACCCCACATAGCCGGCCATTTCATCGCTAGCGAGCCGAGCTGGTTGAAGTAGGATCAGGTTTGCCTCATTCTGCTCAATAACAATTTGCCCTGTCTGAAGAGTTGGCAATCGATTAATGATCAGTTGATTAAGTTGGGTTTCAAAGTCTGCTTCCCCATACTCATAAATTTGAGTTCCCTCGAGATCATATGCTCGAAGTAACTCTAAGTCATTCTTTGCAACACTCAAAAAGGTTTGGATGCGTTTCCCTATGATTCTCTCATCAGATAGGTGCAGCGCAGGGGCTAGTTCAGTTGACATCAAATCTGAAAGACCCTGATAACGCTCAACAAAACGTTGGTCTGCCCTGTTTAGTTCCATCCCGATCAGAACAACCGCCATCAGTGTCAGAGCCAGTCCTCCCCCAATCGTAATGAGTAGGAGCAATTTACTGCCAACAGAGAGTTTCATCTCTTTACTCCACAGTGATAGTGATGACTTCCGAAATTACAGGAGGGTCGTGCGGGATGTGTGAATAATCTCCCAAGATAAGTTGCAACGTGTGCTGGCCTGATGGGAGATTAACCTCCCATTCTGTTTGACCACCGCTTAGGTGAATATGATTCTCGCTTTTACTAGGAATGGCTTTGTTTGGATCAGGAGTTGGAGAATTTATTATTAGGTGATGATGTCCTGTGTCAGGCCAATCTACAAGGGCTGGAGCAATTCCCATCTGAGAACTCAGTCCAAATTGAACACTGAAAGGACTTTTGAAGACATCACCATCTTGAATATTTACAAAATAAATCTTTGTTCCTTCAACTGAGGGAGTGTCGCCTGCGTAAATTCCAGGGATTGTTGCTAGATTAGATAGAATGAAGAGGAAAATACTTTTTTTGATATGGGTTAGCTTGATCATCAGAAATCTCCCTAGCAAGCTTGATCTTTATTTTAAAGAAAAAATTCTAATTCTTTTCGATTAATGATTCGAAAGAACTTCTACCTAGTAAAATGGAGAGAGTCAACTGACACAAGGGATTTTGGTCAAAATATAGAAATTCAATAAGAAAATTAATTTTTTTAATTTTAATTACTTGGGCTTTTTTTTACCCATAGCTTTGCCAAGTAAACTAGGCTTGGTGCGAGCCAGATGGTAGGAATCAGTAAAGCTTGGAAGAGAGTCAGAGTACTTTGGTTTAGTTGAGGATGAGATTTTTCTGAACCAGATTATATTTTATTTTTTTTAAACTTGTTCGTTGAAAGCACCGCGCTGGCGCAACAATTCCCGATAAAGCTGAGGATTTTCTTTGAAGGACTCTCTGCCGTGTGCCCAAAAGTGATTATTCATTAATAGGATGTGCCCGGTTGGTAATGGAATGGAGAGGGTTTTTGGAGAATTTTCCATTGAATTCGACATATCCCTCAGAAAAAGGGCTTGTTCAATGGTATGTGGATACGCGAACTGGTCAATGAAACAGAGGCAGGGGCGACCATTGCGCTGATAAAATGTCTGACGCTTTACAGAAACTGAAACGTTTTTGCTTGGTGGAGATTTATATTCCATGGGAGTGTGTCCCAAAGGGTGCTCCGCAAAGATTTCCATTTCTTCCCAATCGTCCAGGTGCAATAGTCTGCTTTCTCCTCCCTCTGCATTTACTTCCTTGAGCTTGAGCATCAGGACCCAGTCGGTTGTCTCCTCCACATAAGTCCCATCAGTGTGCAGGGTGAAGAGACGATAGGCTTGCCTTAGGTAAGAGTCACTGTTGTCGGTGTCCTTTACATCAAAGCAGGCGTAATACTTCCCACTCATGGAGTCGAAATTTGGTAAGCCAACCAAGTGACTGACCGCAGTGGAAATTTTGATCAAATCGTCTTTGTTAAGGTCGGGAGGAGTACTAATTTCCAAAGCTCCGGTTGCTCGGTCATGTAACGTTTCCACAAGAACTTTTTTGAGTGAGCCACCACATTCTTCATCTAAGAGATGGGCCAAAACAAGCCGTTGATATGGAACGTATTCTAGCTCTTGAACACTGATTTCCTTGGTAGATGTTAGAAAGTTTTCAAGAACTACCATTGGTAGATGTAGTTCCTGCAATCTAGGATTGAGTAAGTGGGAATGTTGATTCAACTGAGTTTTATGGAAATTATGAAAACTGTGCATTACGTTTAAGGTGGTCAATATGATTTTACTAGGTCAATGGGAGTAAATAATGGCTAAATTACTGCGATGGCTATGAATGATTACCATTAGAACAGAAACGGCGCCCAACATATTCAGCATGAGATCCAATGGCCAAAATGATAATACTATTCCCGCTACAAGCGTAGGCCAATACCAATTAGTCATTGGTCCTTCTGCAAATCGAGCAATCAGGGCATTGGTGGCGTAAATTCCAAACAATGCAAAAAAACCAATCTGCAAAATCTCTAGCAAAGATCCGTTAACAAGCGGTGTGTAAGCAAATAGGAGTGGAACGATGTATAAGCCTTTTGCAGCTTTCCATGATTGAAAGCCAGTTGCCATTGGTGGAGATTTCGCGATTCCTGCTGCAGTAAATGCCGCGAGACAGACAGGTGGAGTGACATTGCTATCCTGACTGAGCCAGAAAATGATCAGGTGAGCTACAAGCAAAAAACCCATCATCGCTTCTGCGTCTATTAGCATTGGCCGCATTGTCATAGCGACTTCAAACGGTACATCTGCCATCAGACTAGAGGCTTCTTGGAGACTCATACCGGTCGCAACTTTTGCTATGTGAGGGCTTTCCACTAACATAAACAAAGCTGATTGCATTGGATCGGTCAAGCCTACCATCAATTTTTCTATGATGATGGTATCGGCCAATATTCCTGCTAAGGCTGGTGCACATAAGATTGCAAGGATGATATATGAGGCTGTGACAGGCAACCCCATGCCCAAAACTAGAGATGCAAGTGCAATTAATGCGATTGCGACTATTGGAGAACCCTGAGACCACTGAGCGATCATCAATGAAAATCCATTTCCAATCCCACTAGTCACAATTGCATTGTTGATCACCCCAATTGAGACGAGAAGGATAGCAGTCAAGACTCCACTTCGCATTCCCACTAAGCAAGCTTCAACGATCCGCTTGATGTTCATGACATTGGTTTGTAATTCGATCATTCCAGTTGCTTGACCTAGGAACCACGATAACCATGATACAATGATTAAAACTGCAATTGAAGTTGAAGCTGCAAAGCTTGGAGTTACACCAGACATCAGCAAACCAATCATAAACGCCAGTGGAACAATAAAAGTCAATGCACCTGCTAAAATTTTTGCACGACTAACGCTCATATCGATGCCCTCACCCACCCGGTGCTTTACTGCTTCAATGCGAACCACAAAAGCAACGGACAAAAAATAAAGAAAGGCTGGTATGATTGATACCGAAACAATTGTGGAGTATGGAATTGCGGTGTAACTCGCCATGACAAATGCTCCAGCTCCCATAATCGGAGGCATCAATTGACCTCCAGTTGAAGCCGCGGCTTCAACTCCTGCAGAAAATTGTCCTCTGAATCCGTTCGATTTCATCAAAGGTATTGTGATTACCCCTGTTGAGGCAGTATTTGCGACTGCAGATCCACTTATAGTGCCGGTCAACGCAGAGGATATAACGGCAACAAATGCTGCTCCTCCCCGAATTCGACCAGCTACAACTTTTGAGACTTCAATTACAAAATCGCTGGCACCAGATACTACTAGAAACCCTCCAAATATCATGAAAAGAGCTATATTGGATGAGGAGATGTTCGCCAGAATGCCGAATAGTCCTTCATCATTATAGATTGTTCGAAACAAGACATCATCTAAGGGCAGGCTCGCTGCCCGAAATACACCTGGTAGATGCTCACCAAGGAAAAGAATATAGGACACTGAAAGAATGATTAGAATAGGAATTACCCAACCGGAAACTCTCTTGGAGAAATCGATAGTTGCTACAACGAGTACACATCCAGCAGTCCAATCAAACACGTTGAACTGCCAGGCCTGTCCGGTAAGCGCTAAAGTATCTTCATAAATGCGGGATTCGGATGCAGCAACCCAGCATGCTGCCCAGGCTGCAAGGAAGCCATAAGCGAGGTCCAAGAATAAGTTTGGGCGACCAAGAAATTTAGATGGGTAAATAACTGATGCTAGGACAGCAAAGCCAGCAAAATGAATAGTGTTTTGCCAAAGGGGAGATTCATTAATCAGCAGATTTGTGGCCACATGCCAGATAGCAAAACCGACGGCAAAGATAGCAAATGACCATTGGATTATTGTTTTGTTATGTGAGTTGAGAGTTAGCCACTCATCCCTTGATTGGTACTCTGTAGCATCATTCTTTAGTGACGGAATCATAAAGTGGCTCAGTAAGATGAGGCCAGAGGAAATCTGTCCCCATCACGAGTCTTATTTCGAAACTAAATGTGAAGGGATAGCCATACCCATTTCTTTGTAATATTTAGCAGCTCCTGGATGAAGAGGAACTGGTAAACCTGCCATCGCCTTTTCAACTGCCATGACTTTAGTTGCAGGGTGAATAGCTTGTAAGAAAGGCAAGTTCTCGTACATCGTTTTTGTCAGTAAATAGACATGATTCTCATCGACACTAGCATTCACACCTAGAAAATTTGGCTGTGCGATCGTGTTGATATCCTTGTCCTGTCCTGGGTAAGTACCAGCTTTAATGACGTATGGCGTCCAGAGCAATCTGCCACCATCCATCTGTTTTGCCTGAGTAGAGGTGACATCAAGTATCGTGAATTTTTCACTATTGGCCGCCATCAGTTTTGTAATTGCCCCTGTCGGGGGTCCAGATGGAATGCCAGCGGCCACGATCTGTCCATTGGCAAGTGCATCAGCAGTGGGTCCATACCCTGCGTAGACAAGATCATAGTCACCACCTATGTCTATGCCTAAACCGGACAACAAAACTTTGTTAGAGCCCAATGTTCCAGAATTTTGCTTGCCCATGCCAGCGGCTTGCCCTTTGAGCCCCATCAAATCAGACACGGTCCCAGATTTTACCTTTTCATTAGCTACCAGAAACTGCTCAACATTTTGCCAAAGCATCGTTACAGAACGCAGGTTTTTTTGGGGTTCTGAAATGGGGCCAGTACCTGTTGCTGCATAAGATCCATACAAACCCTGCAATATCGCAAAATCAGCTGTCCCTGCACCAAGAGCCTGAACATTTGCTCCAGAACCAGCTGAGTTCACAGCAGTGAGACTAAATTTTTGCTTTGGCAAAAGTTTGACCTTTGTCAAAGTAGCGATAGCAGTCCCTACAGGGTGGTACGTTCCTCCGGTAGAGGCAGTATTCAATACATAGTCTTTGTCAGCAGCCCAAACTTGAATTTGTGTTGATAGAAGGAAAATTGCTGCGAGGAAAGTGAGTGCCTGGCTTACAAGTTTTCTTATTTTCATGGGAACCTATAGATTTTGTGTAAAATTGGAGAATTTAGTTTGAAAATTAGGAAATCATCCTAATTTCTACCTAGTGGTGGTGGAGGTCTTTGGAGTAAGTACACGGGAGGCTTTTCAAAAACTCTCTGTAGGGTACTTTTTTGGTTTATTTTGATTTTCAGAACCAGATGCATGCTAGCTCAGAGAAAATATTCAAAAGAAGCATGATGATTTTCTTTATCCTTAAAGTTTCCATTAGCGTTCACAAACATCCTCGTTGATTTCTTCGTTTTGTCTACCCTCATTTTGAAAAGGATTGATGTATCCATGGAAATGGATAGGTAATAATTTAAAATCTAGATCAAATGACCGCTTTGCATTAGGCAGCTTTAAAACACTACTATCGGATTTGCACCTCTGTAAGTGTCTTTCCTTTTGATTTCCAGAAATTCTGGGCTCCTTTGTGAACAGGAGTAACGATACCTGTCAGTCCAGAATCAATACTCATTGCTTTTGCAGTCGATTTCACACTTACCAAGTGATCCAACCCCTCAGACTGATAAATCAGTTTGACAGCTTTCTCGACAACATCTCCGGGAAGTCGACTGCTCGCCGTCCAAAGAGCGGAATCTTGAATCGTAACCACATCATAGTCCACACCTGGATACGTATCTGCTGGAATCACTACTTTTGAGTAGAAGGGAAAATCTTCAAACAGTTTTCCGTTCTTCTGAGCTTCTGTGTAAGTTTGTAGCAATTTGATCCTATTGGCTGAAGCGGCCTGGATCACTGCAGAATTGGGATATCCTGCAAAAACCCACAGGGCATCAATCAACCCATCGCCCAGACTAACTGCACCCTCGCTGTATCCAAGAAACTGGGGCTCAATTTTTCCCCAAACTCCCATGCTTTCAAAAAAGCGTTTGGCAGAAGCCGCTGCACCTGAGCCTACAGCCCCAACCGCAACTTTTTTCCCAACAAGATCTGAAACGCTATTGATCCGTTTGTCATCCAACACAACCAAGTGGGCCGGTGCTCCATAAAGATAGGCCACAGCATGAACGTTTCTGTATTGTCGTGCGTTATTGCTTAGCCTGCCATTTCGGCCCAGATATAAGTCACCAGAATATGTGATCCCAAAGTCAGATTCTCTTTTATTCAGACGACGCAAATTTTCAACAGATCCGGCTGATGCTTCATTAAGGACCTTATAACCATCCAATTCTTTAGAAAGATACTCAGAAATTCCTGCAGAAAAATATTGAAATGTACCTCCGTCAGGACCACCTGAAAACAAAAGAGTTCTTTCTGATGCAATTGTTTTGAATGAGAAAAGCAACATGATCGAGAGGGCAAGTAAAAATAAATTTTTACGAACCTGCTGGGCGGAAAAAATCAACATAACTACCTGAGGATGTTTGTTAGATAAAATTCTAAATAAAATTTTAGACTTCCAAAGAATGATTTTTTTAGAAGAAATTAATTTAATGAGTGAAATTTATAGTTTACTTGTTAAACGATTTGAATGCTTGTTGGTTAGAATTCAGTAATTTGAGATTGTTTCATTAAATTATAATTGTGATATTAATCTTATAATTATTTTAAAAAAAATCAAATATGTCAAACAAATGCTAATTTCAGGAATGCAACTTATTATTCAATAGCTGCTATGTTTTGAGCTTATATTGATATTTGACAGGGGTACTCAACTTTGAATTTCAAAATATATTTATGGCGTATTCGATTTCCCCGCTTGGGGTTGGCCTCACAGGCTTTATCTGCTTTGCGATACTGGGCGCTTTGATCAAATTGCTTCGATTGGATTTAGAGCCATTTAGTCTCATAGCTCCGTGGCTAGCAATGAACACTCTAGTGATGGGTGCTTGGATCTACTGGCGCAGCAGGTGGAGTGGTTTCAAAACCAAGATCATCAGCATCCACATGATCAGAGGGGTGATCATGAGTTTGCCCTTTCTAGGCGGTGTGTATGCACTTCATTTTGTGTCCCTATCTCTCTATAGCACTTTGTTGAATACCAGTCCTTTTTTCTTGGTAATTTTAGCAATTTTTTGGCTGCGAGAGCCGGTAACGCCTAGAATCTGGTTGGCCATTACTTTGGGCTTTGTGGGAGTGATGATTTGTCTGAAGCCAGGATGGGAGAGCTTCAGTTGGTATTTGTTGGCACCCTTGCTGGCGGCAATAAGTCATGCTGTGGGTAACGCCTGGATTCGTCGATATCCCGAAGAACCTGAGGGACGCTGGGTGTTTTATCAGGAGTTATCGGGTTCAATAGTCGCTGGAATACTATTGTGGGCTACTGGAGGGAATCTACCAGACTATCAACACTTTTTATGGATGGGCTCAATGGTAGGAATTGATCTTCTGGCAATGATCACAGTTTTCTTTGCCTTCAGAAGAATGGAGTCTTCGAGAATTGCCCCTTGGATCTATATCCAGATTCCTGCTTCAGCAGTCGCTGGTTGGTTGTTGTTTGAGGAAATTCCTGCATGGCCAACTGCACTGGGCGCTTGTTTCATAATTTTTGGAGGCTGGATTGCTCTTGGTCGAAAGGCCTGATTGGAGTTTATGACGATGCAGACTGGGCAGCATAAGACATGCGCCCAAAACCAAGGTTGTAGAGCCCTGAAAGAACAACCAAGACGGAACCAATGTACATTATCGTATCTGGCTGCTCTCCAAGAATCCAAGAGGAGAGAATTAACGCAAAGAGTAGTCGAGTATAGCGAAATGGAGCAATCACGGAGACTTCTCCATCTCGGGTTGCCTGGACCAATGCGTAATAGGCAATGCAACTGACCACGCTGGAAGCGAGCATCAGCAATAGGTCTTCACTTATAGGTATGACTGGATCTGGGAAGAAGGGGATTGTGATGAAACCTATTAGCGCACAAGCAGCAAAAGCCCAGCTCGAGACTGCAAGAGAGGGCACAGAAACTGACATCACCCTCGTTGCGATTTCTCGCAAAGCCAGCATGACAACAGACAAAACTGCGAAAATTGATGCAGGGGTGAAGCTTTCAGTACCAGGACGGATAATCAGCATCATTCCAGCAAAGCCGAAGCCAATCGCGACCCAGCTTCCTAGGCGGACTCTCTCACCCAGAAAAAGAGCTGCCCCCAAGGTCACAAGTAATGGAGAAAACTGGAGTATTGCCGAGGCTGAACTGAGGGGTGAATTGACGACAGCAATTACATAAAAGAGTGCTGCAAACAAGTCTGCCAGAGTTCTAATGATAAAGGGTTTATTCAGCATTTCCCTAGTTAGTAGAGGGATTTTCTTCCACTTGGCTATCATCACAAACCAGATCAAACTCAACAATCCCAACATAATTAGGATCTGGCTGACTGGTAATCGGGCAGAAACTAGCTTGATGACTAGGTCTTCAATTGCAAAGCCTGCCATTGCCAGCACCATGTAGAGAATCCCCATTTGATTTGGATTCTCTCTAAATTTTTTAAGATTCAAGAATTGCTTTGGAAAGATAGATTGAATGAATACTGATGGGAGAACATTCCAGACATGAGTTCTGATCATTAGAGCATGAATATCTTTGATTTATATTCAATGCTTATTTGTCAAAGACCAATCAATGAGGGGTGTTTTTTTTGCAATGAAGTTTGGTGAAGATGTTTTAGGAAGGAAAAAAGCAGGCTCCTGTGAGCCTGCTGGATGGATCACAAACCGTGGAACGCTACAGTCTTTAACTCAGTCATCTCTTCTACAGCGTAGCGAGGACCTTCTTTGCCAATACCGCTACCCTTGAAGCCTCCATAGGGCATCAGATCAGCTCTCCAAAGTGGGGACCAGTTAATCATGGCATTCCCACTCTCAATCTGTTGAGCGAAGCGTAAGGCCGTGTTGACATTTTTTGTGAAAATACTGGCTCCAAGTCCATAATTCACACCATTGGCAATTTCCATCGCCTCATCGAAGCTCTCTACAGGCGCAACACCAATTGCAGGACCAAAGAGTTCATGCGTGGCGATTCTCATGCCGGGTTTGACATCAGCAATGACTGTCGGTTGAACAACGGCTTTTTCACGATCTCCTCCAGTAATCAGACGAGCTCCTCCCTGAACTGCTTCCTGGAGCCAATCTGACACACGTGCTGCTTCCGCTTCGTTGATCATCGCACTGAGCTTGGTAGATTCTTTCATGGGATCACCTAAGGAAATCCCCTCCACAGCACTCTTTACTGCATCTAAATAGTCAGAATAGACCTTTTGATGGACAACTACTCTCTGAAGGGAAATACAAACCTGTCCAGCATTGACAAAGCCTCCTGTTGCTGTCGCAGCTGCTACTTGGTCAAGATCAGCGTCTGGCATTACTATCATGGGACAGCTTGAACCAAGCTCTAGGGAGAGCTTCTTGACCCCTGCAATTCGGGTGATCTGTTCGCCAACATCGGTACTTCCCGTGAAGCTGATTTTGCGCACTCGCTTATCGGCACAGAGTAACTTCCCCAATCGTGAACCAGAACCTGTGATGGTTTGCAGAGCATTTTCGGGAAGGCCTGCCTCGTAAAAGAGTTCCGTCATCCGCAAAGCTGAGATTGAGGTCTGCTTAGCTGGTTTTAAGATCACTGCATTACCTGCACTTAGGGCCGGTCCGATTTTGTGCATTACGAGTAGTAATGGGTAATTGAAGGGGGTGATGGCCAACACAACTCCACAGGGTACTCGCATAGTGAAACCCAATTTGTCTTTGCCAGCACCGACTTGTGCGTCTAAAGGAAGACTCTCCCCACGCACTTGAGTGCCTTCAAACACAGAGAGTCTCAACAATTCACCCACACGTCCTGCTTCGCCTTTGGCTTCTGAGATGGGTTTCCCAACTTCAAGAGAGACCAAGTTAGCCAACTCATCCACATGCTCATCAATCAAAGCCGCAGCCTTGTTAAGGATTCTGGCTCGTTCATGGGCTGGTATTTGTGCCAATATTTTTGACGCCTTTTGGGCTGCCTCGAGGGTCTGTTCTACTTGCTCATCTGTAGCATCTGGAATGTGATCCACAGTTTCTCCATTGAAAGAGCGAATCACTGGTGAGCTTTTGGGAGATTCAGACCAAGCTCCGTTAATGAACATTTTGCGCATAGGTACTCCTTTTAATGAGGAAACGCCCTAGGAAGAAAGCATGGATTTTTAGAAAAAATGAACCCCCAAAAGCCCAGCAAAATTTCAGGCTCTTGGGGGATTAAAGTGAGGATGAAATGATAAAAAGATACTTTAGTGCAGGGTTGTCAGAAAATATACTGACTTAGGCCTCAATTTCGATGGCAGCTTTTTGAAGTGCATCGGTCAAGTGCAGATGCCCCATCCGCGAGTAAACCAGGGGATTGGCTTTTTCTGGGTCTTGCTCTGCTTCGACTACAATCCAGCCAATGTAGTTGATGTCTGAGAGTACCTTAGCGAAGTTGTGAAAGTCTATCGAGCCATCTCCTGGGACGGTGAAGACTCCCTCCAGCACAGCATCGAGGAAGCTCATGTCTTCAGCCTGAACTCTTTTGTAGACATCTGCCCGGATGTCTTTGCAGTGTACATGTTTCACCCGATGCCCATGACGACGGGTGGTTGCCTCCACATTGCCACCAGCGAAAGTAAGGTGCCCTGTGTCTATCAATAAATTCACGTTGGGCCCGGTGTTGGCCATCAAAAGGTCGACTTCTCGCTCCGTCTCAATGACCGTTCCCATGTGATGATGATAGACCATTGGCACCCCATACTCTGCCATGCGATCAGCGATTTCTGTCAATTTTCGCCCATATTCAGGGTATTGTTCGTCGGGCATGACAGGACGTTGGGAGACTGGAATTTGCTGCTTTGTTTGAACACTTCCACTGGTTTCAGCATAAACCAATACAGGAGCTTGCAGAGATTTGAAGGTGTGGAGCATTTCCTGAAGATTTTCCCATTCTTCATCAACACTGCACTCGCGTAGGGTTCCAGAGAACCAACCGGATGCAAGCTTGAGATCGAACTGTTGGAGCAGTGGTCCAAGTTTTTCAGGATCCATCGGATACTTCGCGCCACTTTCTGTTCCAGTAAACCCCGCCTCACGACTCTCCCGCAAACATGTTTCCAATGGAGTGTCTCCCCCTAATTGGGGGAGATCACTGTTAGACCAAGCAATCGGGGCGACAGCAAGTTGAACGCTCATCTTTTTTCCTGAAGTTGAATGTTTTCTGAAGTCAGCCAATCAATTTGTAATCATTGACTGTGGGGAACACCATCTTACTTCTTCTGATGAAAGCTTGACTGCTTCCAACACTTTTTGAATTTCAAAAGCTTCGGTGAAATCTGGCCAGCAGGCATCCCCCCCTTCCAGCGCACGTAGAAGTTGTAGAAGCTCAATCACCTTGAGTTCATTGAAGCCAAGCTGATGGCCAGGTGCTGGACAGAATTCACTGTAGTGAGGGTGGTCTGGTCCGGAAAACAATGTTTTAAAACCATCTCGACCCGCTTTCTGGTTGGCATCATAAAGTCTCAACTCATTGAACTGTTCCTGATTGAAGACAAGAGTCCCTTTCGTACAGGTCAGCTCAAAAGCAAGGTGCATCTTCCGCCCCCAGGCCATCCAACTAGCCTCCAGTGTACCAACACAGCCGTTCTCAAACCTCACCAAGCAGTGAGTTTGGTCATCAACATGAACCTGGCGAGTTGTTTCTCCACTAGGCCTTTCGGGAACGACAGTCGTCAGATTTCCCAAAACTTCTTGAATTGGTCCTGCAATGGAGCGAGCTAGAGAGATGATATGACTTCCCAAGTCATACAGCACTCCTCCTCCCTGAGAAGCCTCTAATCGAGTGGTGTATGGTGAGAGGGGATTGGCCATGTAGTCTTCTGCATGTACTCCCCTGAAAGCAATCGGTACCCCGATTTCGCCACTCTGAACAATCTCTCGGGCTGTTCTCATAAGGGGGTTCTGTAGATAGTTATATCCCACAAGTGTCGGGATCTGCTTTAACTCGGCCAGATTAGCCATCTCTTGGGCTTCAGCAAGTGTACAAGCCAGTGGCTTCTCACAGTAAACGGGTTTACCCAAGTTCATCGCAGCGATTGCGATTGGATGGTGCAAATGATTTGGAGCTGTGATGTCAACAACATCAACTTCAGGATTTTGCACCAACTCCTGCCAATCCGAAGTGCTCTGTTCAAATTGTAGAGCCTTTGCTTGTTGACTGGCTAGCTCAGAGGATGCATCAGCGAGCATCTTCAGTACTGGTTTCTGAGAGACTTCAAAGATACTGGCTATGGAATTGTAGGCATTGACATGGCAACGCCCCATGAATCCGGAACCGATCAGTCCGATTCCTAGTGTCTTCATTAAAATTCTTCCTTTCTATTTTAGACGCCCAGGCGTTGACGTTTCTGGCCCTCCGAATGATCGGATCTTGCTTGACGGACCTCTTCTCGATCACTCACTTCTGGGACTCCGACATCCCACCAAGCATCTCCTGGCGTCCATTGTGATGGCTGTGTTTTGATGCAGATGACATAAGTGCGATCAGCTCCTTTCGCACGTTTGAATGCAGCTTCCAGCTCTGCAATGCTCTCCACTTGCTCACCCAGGGCTCCCATGCTGGTGGCATGTTGTACGAAATCGACCCCTTGAAGATTTTCTACTTTACAATCCTGCAAGAGATTATTGAAAGAAGCGCTGCCCTTGAAATTTTGTAAGCGATTGATCACGGAGAAGCCTCCGTTGTCGCAGACAATGACGATCATCTTGTGTCCTGTCAGCACAGTGCTATAAATGTCACTGTTCAACATCAAGTATGATCCATCGCCAACGAAGACGATGACGTCTCGGGATGGGTCTGCCATTTTGGCTCCCCAACCACCTGCGATTTCATAACCCATACAGGAAAAGCCAAACTCGCAGTCAAAAGTGCCAATTGAGTGTGTCTTCCAGTTTTTACACAGTTCACCGGGTAATCCACCTGCTGCAGTCAGGGCCAAGTCAGTGCTATCACAAATTCTGTTGATGGCACCAACGACTTGTCCGTAGCTTGGAGGAACAGCATCTGATGGCCCAGAATGCTGATCTACAGTCCGGTTCCACTCTGCATAATGGCCCTGCGCTGTTTCGATCCAAGCTGGACTGCCTGTCCAATTACCCAAAGCACTGCTTAGATCTTCCAAGCCAACCTTGGCATCTCCAACTACAGAAAGCGCTCGGTGCTTGTGAGCATCGAAGCTTGCTGCGTTAATCGCAATTAATCGCATTGACTCATTACCAAAGACAGACCAGGAACCCGTGGTGAAATCTTGTAGACGAGTTCCCACAGCAAGAACGATATCGGCCTCTGCAGCAAGTGCATTTGCAGAGCTTGAACCGATCACTCCGAGTGGCCCAGCATTCAGTTTATGGTCGTGCAGCATCTGTGATCGACCGGCGATTGTCTCTGTCACTGGGATACCGTGTTTTTCTGCAAAACTGGTCAGAGTATTGACTGCACCGGAGTAAAATACCCCTCCGCCAGCAACAATCATCGGTTTTCGGGCTGACTTCAAGATTGCTGCTGCCTCTGCAATACTATCCTGATCTGGCCTGGGTCGTGGACTTCGGTGAATCTTCTCCTCAAAGAAGATCTCTGTATAATCGTAAGCAACTGCTTGTATATCCTGGGGTAGGGCAATGAAGGCTGGACCAGAAGTAGCTGGATCCATCATTGTCGCAACTGCTTGTGGGAGGGAGACCATTAACTGCGCTGGATGGGTAATGCGATCCCAGAATCTTGTACAAGACTTGAATGCGTCTGCGACAGTCAAAGTTGGATCTTGGAAATGTTCAACCTGCTGCAGGACTGGATCAGGTAGCCGATTAGAGAAGGTATCTCCAGAGATGAAAAGAACAGGCAACCGATTAGAATGGGCTGTTCCGGCAGCTGTTAGGAAATTTGTACAGCCAGGGCCAATTGAAGAGGTAGCAACCATGATCTGACGTCGCCGGTTTGCCTTGGCAAAAGCAACAGCAGCCAAACCCATTGATTGCTCATTTTGACCCCGCCAAGTGGGCATCACATCGCGAACTGAATCCAGAGCCTCACCCAGACACGTAACATTGCCATGGCCAAAAATTGCAAAAACCCCTGGGAACAAGGACTCCTTCTTGCCATCAATTATCGTGTGTTGGTTTACAAGATAGCGAACCAGTGCTTGGGCCATCGTTAATCGAATCGTTTTCATTAGGACTCCTCTTGCTAATTGACTCAAAAAGTCTATTTTATTAAATTGTTGAACAAAAATTCAATTTTCTTAGATTTCATTTGCTTTGCCAACACATTTGACAGCGACATGAAAACAACCTTCAAAGGATGCTGATGACGAACCTCCCGCTACCTGATACCTATGAACGGTTGATCACACAGGTGACCGAGCAGTTTCCGAAGATGAAGAAAAGTTTTCAGCGTATTACACGTTTTATGGTTCAGAACCCAAATGCGATGGCTGTTGAGTCCGTCAAAGTGATTGCAGACCAGGCTGGGGTTCAACCTTCCTCATTGGTACGTTTCGCAAAGCACATGGGCTATAATGGCTTCAGCGAAATGAAGCGTGTTTTTCAATCTCACCTGATTTCCACAGCTAGTTCGAAAGAACGCCTGGAATCATTTAGTAACGAGGTCTCACCAGAGTCGAGCAATTCGACCGCCTCATTCCTGCAATCCTTGGTAAGTAATGATATTGCTGCCTTGAATGACATCAAGCACAGTATCTCTTCCGAAGTGCTGGAAAAGGCTGTTTCATTGCTAGAGGAAGCAGACACAATCTATGTTTTGGGGCAATTGCGTTCGCTCTCAGTAGCCTACTACATTCGTTACTTGTTACTTTATCTCCGACAAAATGTTCGGCTCCTCGATAGCTCCGGCGGACTAGCCACTGAGGAAGCAGAATTGATGAGTGAGAAATCCCTGCTAGTTGCCGTTTCTTTCCGCTATTACGCTCGTGAAGTTGTAGATATCGTTGAGGGAACATCCCGCAAGAACATCCCGATTCTGGCTTTTACGGATAGTCAACTGAGCCCTCTGCATAAACATGCCACTTGCTCGCTTGTCGTACCGGGTGCAGGTCACAAATTCAGTTATTCATTGGCTGCCACGATGTGCCTAGCACAAAGCATCATTATCAGCATGGCCAGCCGACTCCAGATTGAAGGTTCCCAGGAGGAACTCAACCCACAGGACCTTCTGGGAACAAATGACCCTAAGGTATTGCAAAGAATTTCCCCCTCCAAGCCATATCATTTTGAGCAGAATTGAGCCCCATTAGGTAGCTCAAGAGTAAACGGCCTCCCAATTGACCACACGGTCCCTCTGCAATCGTCCTGTCAGGGCATCTACCACATTTTCAACACAGACCAACCCAAGTCGACGAGTACATTCTACTGTTAAGCTGGCATTGTGGGGACTCAATACTACTTTGTGAGACCTCAATAACTCTATGTTGGTTGGGGGAGGTTCTTGCTCAAAGCAATCTAATCCGGCCCCAGCTAATTCTCCAGCATCTAGAGCTTTGAGAAGCTCTTGTTCGTCAATTAACCCACCACGCGCAGTATTGATAACATAAGCTTTAGTTGGAAGAGCCTTGATCTCGGCTGCTCCAATAATATGTCGATTTTGAGGAGTGAATGGGAGATGTAAGCTGAGGAAATCCGTATAAGGCAGAAAAGCTTCAAGATTGTTGATATGGTTTGCTCCTGCCTTGCTAACTTGCTCTGGACTCACATACGGATCAAAGACGTTAACTTGCATTCCGAAAGCGAGGGCACGTTTGGCCACTTCTTTACCGATCCGGCCAAAACCAACTAGCAGGAGATTCTTTCCAAGTATCTCTGAACCCTGAAGACGATTACGAGATTCCCAATCTCCTTCTCTCATTGCACGATCGAAGTCGCTCCCACGTTTCGCCAGAGTTAGCAACAAGTACAGCGCATGTTCGGCAACTGTGATGGCATTTGCATTTCCAGTGGTTGCCAACGGAATTTTTTTTCTGGAAAGCACCTCAACCGGCACATTGTCATATCCCACTCCATGACGGGCTACAATTTTAAGTTGATGCGCTTTATCCATCATTTCTGCTGATAGCTGAGCAGTCCGCACGATCAAGGCATCAGCTTGTGCTAACCTGCTGGAGATTTCATCCCTAGCGGGTTTCTCCAAGACCTCATGGGTTAACTCATTATGGGATCGCAGTAACTGCATTGCGTCCTCATGAATTTTGCCAAGTAGTAGTACGTGCCCACGGAGAGTTTCCACGATCAGTAAGTACTGGAGCTGGGGGATTCAGGCATATCTGCTCGCATCTTGGTCAAAACACCTTTGGCGGCGCCAGCCATCAAACGGGAGTCCGAACCGATAGTCACGAAGCGGAACCCCTTTTCAATCATTCGTAGAGCATACTCCGGTGTCCCGTTATGAATACCAGCTGCGACGCCGTACTCATTGGCTTTTCGAAGAATCATGTCAATCGCTTCTACAACGATCGGATCTTCCTGGTCAAAAGTTGGGACTCTTCCTAGGGAGTTTCCAAGATCTGAAGGACCAATGTAGACCATGCGAATACCTTCTACCTTGAGAATATCATCCAGGTTATCCAGTGCCTCCTTGGTTTCAATCATAGCGATTGGAAGAATCTCATCATTGGCGTGAGACGGATAGTCTGCTCCTAGACTGAAGAGGGCTCTGATGGGCCCAAAGCTGCGTTGTCCAAGGGGGGGATAATAACAGGCCTGCGCAAAGCGCTCTGCATCAGACGCTTTGTTGATCATTGGACAAATCACTCCGTAGGCTCCCGCATCTAACATGCGCATGATGATCCCCTCTTCCAACCAAGGGACTCTAGTCAATGGAGCAGTGCTAGTCGTGCAGATTGCCTGGAACATCGTCACTGCATTCTGATAGTCGGAGACACCATGTTGCATGTCCACTGTCAGTGAATCCCATCCTTGGTGCGCCATCACCTCTGCGGAGAAAGAATTTGGAATCGCAAGCCATCCATTAACGATAGCACGGTCTTCCTTGAGCAGTTTGATCAGTGGATTTGGACGCATTGGGCCTCAATGTTTAGATGATGATAGTACAGACTAGGCCGAACATAGATGAAGCATGTTCGACACTAAAATATAATCTGAACTGAAAGAGAGCAAGATTTTTAGAAATTAATTTCCAAATTTTAAATTAAAGAACTAATTTTCAGATTCTTTGGGCCAAGAGTCTTTTCTGGGAGACTTCTTGACTCAACCAGCTTTAAATTCAGAGCGTAGGAAAGTTGAATTTCGCACCTTCCTTGATCCCTGTTGGCCATCGAGAGGTAACAGCTTTAAGGCGGGTGTAGAAATTGATGGATTCAGGACCATAAATATCATGATCACCGAACAAAGATTGTTTCCATCCACCGAAGCTGTGGAAAGCAACTGGTACCGGGATTGGGACGTTCACACCCACCATGCCTACCTCGATCTTGCTGACAAAATCACGTGCAGTATCACCATCTCGTGTGAAGATTGCGATTCCATTTCCATAGGGATTGTTGTGAACCAACTGCACTGCAGCTTCGTAGGTTGGGACACGTACCGTCGAGAGAACAGGACCGAAGATCTCGTTCTTGTAAATCTCCATCTCGGGGGTGACTTGATCAAATAGGCAACCTCCAATGAAAAATCCTTTT
>NYTS01000089.1 GCA_002683655.1 Deltaproteobacteria bacterium | reverse complement strand
TCAATCCTCCCGCTAACCAATTTTTCTGGATAAAGGAACCATGGCGAAGACTATTATTTTTGGCGCGGACAACCGTGACCAACTGCTCGCTGGTGTGAACAAGATGGCAAACTCTGTCCGCGTCACACTGGGCCCCAAAGGTCGTAATGTACTGATTGAAAAATCTTTCGGTGCTCCTTTGGTGACTAAAGACGGTGTTACCGTTGCTAAAGAAATCGAACTGGAAAATAAATTGGAGAACATGGGTGCTCAGATGGTTAAGGAAGTAGCTTCCAAAACGTCTGATGTGGCTGGTGATGGAACCACAACAGCTACCGTATTGGCTCAAGCAGTCGTCAATGAAGGCAATCGAAATTTGGCTGCTGGCGCCAATCCTATGGATCTGAAGCGAGGTATTGACAAAGCAGTTGCTGCTGCTACTGCACGCCTGCACGAAATTTCCAAATCAGTTTCCAGTTCTAAAGAAATCTCTCAAGTTGGAACCATTTCTGCCAACAGTGATGAAACCATTGGTGAAATCATCGCAGAAGCAATGGAGAAAGTTGGTAAGGACGGTGTCATTACTATTGAAGAAGCTAAAAGCGCTGAAACGAGTTTGGACGTTGTTGAAGGAATGCAATTTGATCGCGGCTACCTCTCTCCATACTTTGTGACTGACTCTGAGCGCATGGAAGTTGTCCTTGAAGATCCTTACGTGATCTTGGTAGAGAAGAAAGTCAGCAACATGAAAGATATGCTGCCCGTACTGGAGCAAATCGCTAAGACTGGCAAGCCTTTCATGATCATCGCTGAAGACGTAGAAGGTGAGGCACTAGCCACATTGGTTGTCAACAAGATTCGTGGAACATTGAAGTGCTCTGCCGTCAAAGCCCCTGGCTTCGGCGATCGCCGCAAGGCCATGTTGGAAGACATCGCCATCCTGACCGGAGGCCAAGTTGTTTCTGAAGATATGGGTATGAAGTTAGAAGACCTCACACTGCACAACCTTGGCCAAGCCAAGTCCATCGTCATTGACAAGGACAATACAACCATTATAGATGGAGCCGGTGAAAAGGAGAATATCAAAGGGCGCATCAATCAAATTCGTGCACAGATTGAGGAAACCACCTCAGATTATGATCGTGAGAAGCTGCAAGAGCGCTTGGCCAAATTGGCTGGTGGTGTCGCAGTCATCAATGTTGGTGCCGCAACCGAAATTGAGATGAAGGAGAAGAAGGCTCGAGTCGAAGACGCACTGCACGCAACCCGTGCTGCCGTCGAAGAAGGCATCGTTCCTGGTGGTGGCGTTGCCCTGGCTCGCTGTATCGACGCTGTTCAATCAGTAATCAATGGCGAAGCTAACGAAGACCAGAAAGTTGGTGCCGCAATCATTTTACGAGCTATTGAAGCACCACTGCGTCAGATTGTCAGCAACGCTGGCCTAGAAGGTGCGCTAATCATTGACAAAGTTAAAGGTAACAGTGATGTCAACTACGGCTTCAATGCTGCCGAAGGCAACTATGTCAACATGATTGATAGCGGTATCATTGACCCCACCAAGGTTGTCCGCACGGCCCTGGAAAATGCAGCATCTGTAGCAGGATTACTGTTAACAACAGAAGCTAGTGTCCATGAAATCCCAAAGGAAGAGCCACCTGCAGGACCTCCAGGGGGAATGGACGGAATGGGCGGAATGGGCGGAATGGGCGGAATGATGTAATTCATGCCCAGACGTCTTGACAGTATTTAGGTACTGTCAACTAGCTGAAAGCCTTGAAAGGTGGTTCGTCTAGAGGCGGACCACCTTTTTTTATGCCCACCAACGAGTAACCAGCCACGATTATTGCTCCTCAAACGTTGTCATGAGCCAACTACAGCAACAATTCTCCAAACTTCAGCAACACCTTAACGAAGCTATCATTGGGCAAGCTCAATTGACCGAACGCATCCTGATTGCCCTACTCGCTAACGGTCATCTCTTGGTCGAAGGAGCTCCTGGACTCGCCAAAACCCGAGCAATTCGCATAGTTGGCGATTTACTGGAATGTGATTTCCATCGAATCCAGTTCACTCCCGATCTACTGCCAGCCGACATCACCGGTACAGAAATTTATCGACCTCAAGATGTGAGCTTCCATTTCCAAAAAGGACCGGTTTTCCACAATCTTGTCTTAGCAGATGAGATCAACCGTGCTCCTGCCAAGGTTCAATCCGCGTTGTTGGAAGCGATGGGTGAGCGGCAGGTTACCGTAGGGCGGGAGACCTACCTGCTACCAGAGCTGTTTTTAGTAATGGCGACTCAGAATCCTCTTGAGCAAGAGGGTACCTATCCACTTCCAGAGGCTCAACTGGATCGTTTCCTCATGCTGGTACTGGTCGATTATCCTCAGGCTGAGGACGAGTTACGGATTCTCCAACTGGCTCGGCAGGAAACAGATCAAAACTTCTCTAAGCAACGCAAGAGCTATTCGCCCCTACCTCAAGAAGTAGTCTTTGCAGCCCGACAGGAAGTACTCTCAATCTATATTGCGCCAGAATTGGAGCGATATCTGGTGGAATTAATACTAGCTACCCGTAAACCACAGCGATATTTACCAGAACTGGCTTCAAAGCTTCAGGTGGGAGCCAGTCCGAGAGGGACAATCGCCTTAGATGCCTGTGCACGCTCACGAGCCTGGTTACAGGGTAGAGATTTTGTCAGTCCAGATGATGTGCAGGAAATTTACGCAGACGTGCTACGTCACCGTATTTTACTGAGCTATGAAGCTGAGGCAGATGGTTGGACAGCAGATCAAGTCCTTCAAAAACTACTGCAGCATGTGCCCGTTCCTTGACACATCAATTCAGGTCACCAAATCGATGCTGAAAGATTGTCATCGCAGATATGGCTGCCGTTTCTGTACGTAGAATTCTAGGACCTAGCGTGAGTGATCTAACCTTTGCCTGATGTGCCAGTTCAAGCTCAGAAGCATGCCATCCCCCCTCAGGGCCAATCCAAAGAGTGTGTTTTTGCCCCACCATTTCCTCTTCGGAAATCGGCCAATCCGAAGAATCTAGCAAAGGGGCAAAGATCCAATGCTGATCTGTGGCAGTCGTCTGGCACAGTGCTGCTTCGAGTGATTGAAACCACGTCCAGGTTGGCGAAAACTGACGCCCTGACTGCTTGCAAGCTTCACTCATGATGCGTTCCCAGCGCTGCTGAGTATTTATCGTAGGAGTTTCTGCACGACCGCTCGAAAATTCTCCTTGAAAGAGCACCACACGACTCACTCCCAGTTCCACACCTTTCTGGAGTATCAACTCCAAAGCTTTCTCTTTAGGCAGAGCCAACCACAACTCCAGCGATAACGGCGATGACTCCGGCACAACTACAGCTTCCAGAACCTCAAACTCTAGTCGCTGTCTTATCTGGTTTAGCAGTTTCACACGAAATCGCTGTCCAAGCCGATCCTGCAATAGAAAGTCATCTCCTGGTCGTAAACGTCTAGATTGGCTGATATGCCGAACTTCCTCTCCTTGTATTTCAGCACGCAGGGCAAGGCGCAGATCACCTTCAAATTTGAAATAAGCAGACATTTTGGACAAAACTTGTTGAAATACTATATACTGGTGGGAATAAATCGGAAGGGGAGTGGCAACGAGGTACTTGATAACCTGTACCTCGTAGCATCTTGAAGAGAAGTTAGAGGCCCTTGCGGACGGCCACTTCCATTGGCGTCAATCGATGACGGCACTTCCGACGTATATAAAGCCGTTGGGTCGGAAGCAAATAACGTTTGGGCGTTTTCATAGATCCCCATATACAAGAGATTGCGACGAGCACTCATAGATAACACGGGTTTGTTATCGGCAGGAGATCACAGAACTTTAGTAGAATGATGAGGTAATATGCCGCGGGGAGGATTTCGAGAAGGCGCTGGGCGCAAGAAGGAATACACTGAACCAGTGCGAAAGATCCTGCTGGGCTTGCCTGAGTCGGTGCTGCAGGAGTTGGATCAATATGCTAATCAACGTAATTTATCACGTCCAAAAGCAATCGCAGCTTTATTGAAACAAATCCATCGTTCAGAAGAACCGGCTCGGCAAAAAACACAACACAAAGTTGTCTTGCAGGAACTCAAATCACTCCGAGAGAAACTCAAGAAGAGTTCCGACTGAGTTGAATTGCCTCCTCTACATCATCAGCAGAGTTTTTCTGCAACTGTTGGAGTCGCTGGCGAGATGCTTCAAAACGTCTTCTTGAGATACGCCGTTCAATGATGCCCAAGATGACCATCGACACGAATATCATCAATATTAGCAACAATCCCATTTTTCCTGACCTCTAGGTTATAACTATGCTCTGGAAACTGTTTCTGGCTTTTACACTCATTCCTGTCAGTGAAATCTATATTCTAATCAAAATCGGGGGGCAGATTGGAATTCTGCCTTCCATTGCTTTGGTCATTTTAACTGGAATTGTAGGAGCTAGTCTTGCTCGCAGTCAAGGACTACAGACCTTGGGACGAATTCGGGATTCTTTTCAACAGGGAGTGGTTCCGGGAGAAGAGTTGCTTAACGCCCTATTGATCGCCATCGCTGGGATTGTCTTGCTCACACCCGGATTTTTGACTGACGCTGCAGGATTGTTTTTGCTCATTCCAGCAACCCGAACTCTATGCCGAGAATGGCTTAAACGTCGCATAGAATTAGTATATGCTCAACGTAACGTGGGTAATGGCCCAATTATCTATGGCTAGGCATCTTCACTGATTTTCACGCAGGCAGCATGGACGCAAAATCTCCCGCCCTAATTGTACAGCAAGCCTCTAAGGTACTGAGTCTGGAGACTGTCAAACGAGGCAAACGCCCGTATGACAATGCTTTGATCACAGAACAGTTGGATCTAGTGGAAAAGTTGGTGAGCAGGGATCATGCAAACGAGTTGATTCGACTCTATCGTCTGCAAGATCCCAATGTGGATGGAACGTCTTGGCCACTGCGTTGAAGACAGTGACGCTTCACATGAACAGACTGGACAACCGAGGAGCAGGCTGTCCATTTCGGAAATCAGCGCCCGACATCAACTCCCGATGAAGCATCAGGCTCAATGGCACCGCTTGGAGTTGTGATCGCAAAAACAACTGGGACAGCGCAGGCTTTGGATCTTCCTCTGATTGAAAGTCCTTACCTGACATCAAACGAACCTTCGTCTTGGCAGTAACCAGACGATGATTCTCGGTGTTTTGAACGATCTGCAACAGCAGTTCACGTTCTCGCTGGTCTTGGCCGCGCTGCTCGATCAGACGTTCATTCATGTCGATCAGGCGGTTGTTCAGACCAATCAACCACTCTTGTTGTTGCGATTGCAACGGGTTGCTCTGCATTTTCGTCACTCCATGACTACTCGGTTCTCATCCTGAAAACCGTACATTGGGTACGCCCCCGCCCTGCCAAAGGAAGTACCAGACTAACTCTCTGATCCCAACATCTGGAGTCAGAACACAGCAAAAACTCGAGCTACTGGCTCCATGCCGCTAGCAATGCTGTGTTGAACGATTCTGGAAGAAACTTTGGTTTCAGAGAATTCGTTAGGCGAGAATAAACCAATTGGGAGGGTGCAGGGTCGATCAAAGCGTGTCGTATCCAATGACAGACTTGTTAGCATCTTGCTGTTCTCTTGAGACTAGCCTGCCTCCGATGGCAGGTGGATTATGCGACAGGTTTTAGATGAATCAGTCGCTGATGGGATAGCTCAGACTAAGCACTCCCGCCGATAGGGAGTGCACAAAACCTATGCAAAAAGGGTTCGGACTGCAAGAAAAAAATCTGACTTATTCAGATTTTTTTTATTTCTACAACTCTTCTAACTCAATTTCCCTCTCCGTTTCAGGATTAAAAGTCATCGCAGATGACATTTTTCAGTAGCTAGCCGATGGATTTACAACAAGAACAACAGCAATGGTGGGCTCGCTGGCAAGAGAGACGTATCGGCTTTCATCTTCCAGAAGTCAATCCTCTACTTATTCGCCATGTACACTCCCTGGCAACCGACACTCACCCCAATGAGACATCCTGTATTCTTGTCCCACTCTGTGGCAAATCAAAGGACTTGATCTGGCTTCAAAGACACTTTCATGAGGTCATCGGGGTGGAGTTAGTTCCTCAGGCTGTTAAGGCTTTTTTTGAAGAAAACCAAATCACTCCGACTCACTCCTCAAGAGATCCCTTCGCAACTTACCAATACGGCAATCTAACCTTGCTACAGGGTGATATCTTCCAAATGAGTTCCAAACATCTGGAGGATCAACCTATACAAGCGGTCTTTGATCGAGCTTCCCTGATTGCTCTACCTAATGAATTACGGAAAAATTATGTAGCGTTGCTCCGTAGTCTGGTGTCTCCCAACACGAAGCTGTTATTGGTGATGCTCGCTTATGAAGACGGTGTGATCAGTGGTCCGCCACATTCAGTTCCAGAAAATGAAATCTTCGAGTTGTTTGCCTTCGCTGCCAACATCGAATTGCTGGGAAAACAAGACATTCTCCCTGAATCTCCCAACTTCCAGAAAGCTGGACTACGTTGGGCCTACGAAGCTGTTTACCTGATTACCTTCCCATGAAAATTCTTGCTGTCATCCCGGCTCGTTATGAGTCTTCACGATTCCCTGGAAAACCACTGGTTGACCTGCATGGGAAGCCAATGATTCAGCATGTATACGAGCGAGTTCAACAAGTTCCCTCAGTAGGTCAGGTCCTCGTAGCTACCGATGATGAACGTATCATCAAAGCTGTCCAGGCTTTCGGTGGTCAAGCCTGCATGACTTCGCCTAACCACTCAACAGGGACAGATCGAATCGTGGAGGTGATTCAGAATCAGCCCTGTGAGTGGGTGCTCAACGTTCAGGGAGATGAACCAACCATTGCACCTGATGTTTTAGAAACACTCATCCAGCGTGCACTTGCAGATGGCAGTTGCCCCATGGCAACTCTTGTTTTTCGCAGTGATGATCCTAATACCTGGCGAGATCCGCATGTAGTCAAGGCCATACTTGCACAAAATCAACGAGCTCTCTATTTTTCACGATCACCTGTACCTCATGTCCGCGATCAGGTGTTTCGTGGTTGCTGGAAACACTTTGGGGTCTACCTCTACCATCGTGACTTCCTGCTGGAATTTGCCAACTGGCCCTCAACCCCTCTTGAACAGCAAGAACAGTTAGAACAATTGCGGGTTCTGGAAAATGGATACTCGATCCTTTGCGTAGAATCTCCAGTGGACAGCATTGGAGTGGATGTTCCAGAGGACCTTGCGCACGTTGCTCAACTGATCACCACTGGAATGATCCTAGATTGATTTTACCAATTTAGATAATTTAAATTCTTTTTATTGAGAAAGCCTGTTGTATTTCACTACTTCAATCTCTCTTTATGTAACTTTTCACTAGAAGTTACAGTCTTATGAGATCATCAATTTTTCCTAATTTTTTCGATAGAAATAAAGATTTTTGATCACATCAACACACTCGAAATTCAGACTCTAGAAGTTACAGTTACATTCTTAGCAAAAACACATCTCTACCGAAATTGACTGGATTCTTCCTCATAACTACGGTTTGTTTTTCTGTCTGAAGACAAACCAAATCCTCATATTCATTTTTCAAATTTATCGAGAGACGTTCTATGGCACAATTAGATGTGATCTTAAGCCAAGGGGGCCAACCAGTCGAAGAGTTGGTCAAATTTGAAAATCCCCGATTTGGCAAAGAGCGCCTGCATCTACCCGGTCCTGATTGGACAAACAGGATTTGGCAACAAAGTGATCGCAATCCACAGGTTTTGCGATCTCTGGGGCAGCTATATGGTACTGGACGTCTAGCAAATACGGGCTATCTCTCCATTCTGCCAGTGGATCAAGGAATCGAACATTCAGCGGGTGCTTCTTTTGCCGCCAATCCGATCTACTTCGACCCTGAAAACATTATAAAATTAGCGATCGAAGCCAACTGTAACGCTGTCGCTTCCACTCTTGGTGTGCTGGGGATTGTTTCTCGTAAATACGCTCATCGCATTCCGTTCTTGGTTAAACTCAACCACAACGAATTACTGAGCTATCCCAACCAACACGACCAGACGCTCTACGGCAGTGTAAAACAGGCCTGGAATATGGGTGCTGTGGCGATCGGAGCGACTGTCTACTTCGGCAGCCCTGATTCACGTCGCCAACTCTGGGAAGTCTCACAGATGTTTGCAGCAGCACATGAGTTCGGTATGGCAACTGTGCTTTGGTGCTACGTGCGCAACTCTGGCTTCTCCAAGGATGGAGTAAACTACGAAACAGCAGACGACTTGAGTTCACAGGCCAATCATCTTGGTGTCACGATAGAAGCAGACATCATTAAGCAGAAGCTCCCTGAAGTTTCCAACGGCTACGGTACTGTCAAGTTTGGTAAGACGGATAAGAAAGTTTATGACTCACTGACCTCTGAACACCCTATCGACATGACCCGCTACCAAGTACTCAACTGCTACACTGGCCGAGCTTCCCTGATCAATTCGGGTGGAGACAGCAAGGGCAGCAGTGATCTAGGCGAAGCACTCTACACTGCTGTCGTCAACAAACGTGCTGGAGGCTCCGGCTTGATCCTAGGGCGCAAGGCTTTCAAACGAAAAATGAGTGAAGGTGTTGCCTTACTGCAATCCGTGCAGGACGTATATCTTTGTGATCAAATCACGATCGCCTAATCTTGCCTTGGGGCAAGCTTGTCTGCCCCATTTCATCTGCTCCCCAGCAACATAATGCCCGAATTACCTGAAGTCGAAACCGTTGTTCGTGGTCTACGTAGCTTGATCACTGGCCAGACAATCCAGCGGGCAAAGATCTATCGTGAAAAAACAGTTCCAGGTTCTACTCCCCAAGCCTTTGCTGCTGCTATTCAGGGACACACTATTGAGAGCGTGACGCGTAGAGCCAAATATCTGCTGTTTCAGCTGGAGCCCAAATCTGTGTTGCTAGGTCACTTACGAATGACAGGGAAATTCGTGGTTGCAGACTCTCCTTCGGAACCTGCCCCTCATGATCGAGCTTGGTTCTGGTTGGGCAATGGTCAGGTTTTGATATTTACCGATATGCGTAACTTTGGGACCTTAGAACTTTTTCCCTCAGTAACTGAAATCCCCAAGCTGCAAGTACTGGGACCAGAACCTCTTACAGAAGATTTCGATACTCGTTACCTGTATCCTCGATTGAAAGCCAGTTCAAAAGAGATCAAACCGTTTCTACTGGATCAGCGGCTGGTTGCTGGAATTGGCAATATCTACGCTTCTGAGATCCTATTCGCTTCTAATGTGCTCCCCCAACGCAGTTCACATTCTCTGAAAAAGAAGGAGGTGCAGGCTATCGTAGAAAATACCCGTCGGATTCTGCTGTCCGCTATCGAATATAACGGCACCTCGGTTTCTGATTTTCGGCAGGTAGATGAGAAGACTGGAGAGTTTCAGAATTTTCTGCAGGTCTATGATAGAGAGTCTCAGCCCTGTCCACGCTGTGAGGTTCCCTTGCAACGCATCGTGCAGCAGCAACGCAGTACTTTCTTCTGCATCGGATGCCAAAAATGAATTTCCTCTTCTTGCGTTGTCTTGGAATTCTGATGCTTCTAGCGTGGACAGCCCTGCCAGCCCTGGCACAGGTTAGCCTGAAAACGAAGCAATACCTGTTACTCAGTGGTCCTGAAAACACAGCCTCTCACCAATTTGCAGAGGATCTGGCAGAAATTTGGAGTATGCCAGGTGTCAGCTTTGGAAGCGATCTTCAGCCCGTTTCCGTTATGGATGGAGCCACTCGACTGGAGCAGATGAGGGATCAGCGAGGGCATCTGGCGATTATCAATGGGCAGGAAGCTTGGCATTTGCTCCCAGAATATCCTCAAGTGAAGGTGCTGAGTGCACTCTGGCCGAACGTGCTGTATCTGATCAGCCGCTTGCAGCCACCTCAGATCGTACCCTTGACAGCTGCACGTACTGTACGAGCTCCGTTACAAGCTCTGGAAGTCATTAGAGCTTGGGACGAACAGTCACCTGTTTCACTGTTGCAGGAGACAAACTGGTTCCGCCAGGAAGAAACCATTGAGGCTCTTGAAGGGTTCAAAGAAGATGTTTTTCTCAGTTGGGGTAGTTATCCCCTTCAGGAGATTCGAGCATTGCTGAACTTCCCTGGATATTACCTGACAGAAGCCCAGGATACTCTGCAGAAAGTTTGGACACAGCAACTTCCCTGGGCGCGTTCTTATACGCTCCCTGCAGAAACCTACGCAGGACAACCAGCCTTGCAGTTGCTGGCAGAGTTCCCAGTACTTGTTGTTCACGAGACTGTTCCTGACAGCTTGGTGAATAACCTGCTACGCAGCCTGTTTGATCACGCTGAATCTTCTAACCCACGCTTTCTGTTTCGAAATCTCTCTCCTCAACACAATCTGCTGTTTCAGCAAAAGCTCCCATATCATCCGGTAGCTCTTCGTTTTTATCGTTTCCCCTGACCATGTCCGAGCCCTGTTTTCGACACCTCCCCGTGTTGCTGGCAGAAGTGGTGGCGTCTGCGCCCGCAAATAGCCAAAATCTACTTGATTGCACTCTCGGTGGGGCTGGTCACTCACAGGCTTTGCTAAAGAAATTTTCCAAAGCCACCCTGTACGGGATTGATCGTGACCCTACAGCCCTAGCTGCCTCGCGTCACCGACTCGCTGAATTTCCAGGAGTCACAGCAATTGAACAGGCTAGTTTCCTGGAATTGCCATACTGGGCTGAGCGGTGGAACATGTCCTTCGATTTCATCCTTGCAGACCTGGGGATGTCCTCAGAACAGTTAGCAGCTCCAGAGCGCGGTTTTTCCTTTTTGCAGGAAGGGCCTCTCGACATGCGAATGGATCCATTTAGACAGGTGGAAACAGCCGCACAGATCCTCCAGCAGCGAAGTGAATTTGAGATCCGCCGACTGCTGCAAACTTACGGAGAAGAGCGCTTTGCTCCACAAATTGCTCGTGCCATCGTGAAGCATCGTGCCAATGCTCCACTCGTCACAACCACAGATTTAGCTGAGTTAGTAGAACGTGTGGTTCCGAGAAAATTCCAGAAGCCAAATTTTCACCCAGCTACTCAAACCTTCCAGGCACTGCGAATGGAAGTAAATCAGGAACCTGAAGAAATCAAAGCCTTGCTCGACTTCACGATTGAGAATCTACGGCCGGGAGGACGGCTAGCTGTCATTTCCTTCCATTCCTTGGAAGATCGCCCCGTTAAGCAGAGATTTCGGGAATGGGAGCGACCCTGCCGCTGTCCATCAGACTTGCCACTCTGTGTTTGTGGTCTACAAGCTCTTGGGGTCTCTCTGCAGCGTAAGCCAATTGTTGCAGGCGCCGAGGAAATAGAGCAAAATCCTCGGAGTCGTAGTGCTCGTCTGCGTGTTTTCGAACGCAATGCAGTCTGCTTTCCAGGATCTGACAAAGAGTCTGAGGACTGAAATGGCCAAGAAGGAACGCCTGGATGTGATCATCAATGACATGAACCGGAACCCACACCACTGGCGACTGGATCAGTTTCATGCGATGCATCGCAACGGCATGAAGATCTGGATTGGCAACGGCTTCTTTGGCTACCACGTGGAGCAGCCCAATTATTATGAACCTACTCTGCGTGAAAAGTGGCAGTTGCATAAAGCCCTCCGACGATTACGTGCCTACATTGCCGATTATATCGCCAACAAGCGGACTCCTCCCAAGTCTCCCACCACCCCATGAGCATTATATCCAAATATCTTTTTCATTCTGGAAAACTCATGGAGCCTCTGGCCGAACCATTGGCCCTGAAAAGCTTCACGATACACAATCAGACCCTGATTTCTCCCATGTGCCAGTACTCCGCAAAGGAAGGCCTTGCCAACGATTAGCATTTTGCTCATCTCTTGACCTTTGCGCTGGGAGGAGCAGGGATTATCCTTACTGAAGGAACATTCATCTTAAACTCAGCCACTCATGGGATTGGGAATGACCACACCGAGTTCTGTTGAAATCTCGATCAACTGATCGCAAATTGACTGTCCGAGTTCAATGCCATTCATCCGAGCAGTCCTGCGCTTTGTACGCTCTGGGTCACCAGGCATAAGCACAGGCTGATCCTGGTAGCGTGGTGCTGAATTTCTGATTGAAGTGACAAAATCTTCAATCTCTTGTCGCATTCCGTTGCCTTGATCAAACTTTGCGGGATCAAAAACAATCGAGAGCATTCCGTTGCAGAAAGACCTCTCATGCGCATTGGTGCCGGAACCAGTCAGCGCTCCTGCCAACAACTCGCAGGCAAGGCCCAGCCCCGACCCTTTGTGTTCTCCAAATGTCTGAATGGCTCCTGTCCCTCCCCTTGGGTTGGGCACCCCAGAAGTTGCAGTTTCACCGTAGATCGTTACCGGATGGTCGGAATCAGCTCCCGTTTCATCAACCATTGCATCCGGTGGGAGAGATGTTCCTGTCTTTAGGCTGACTAGAATCTTGCCCTCAGCAACACGACTTGTCGCGAAATCAAGAATGAAATGATCTGACTCTCCAGAATCCAGGAATCTCGGGACTCCGATCGCAATCGGAGCAGTTGATAATTGAGCCTCACGTCCTCCGAATGGAGCAACGATTCGTGAGCCTGCAACATTGACGAAGTGCAGGGAAATCAGCCCTTGATCTGCCAGCAGTTCGGCCCAACCACCAATACGGCCCAAATGACCTGCGTGGCGCAGTCCAATCAGCGCAAGCCCTTCTGATTGAACGATCTCACAGGCTTCGTGAACCACGCGATGCCCAAGCACCTGACCAAAGCTGTATTGCCCATCAAAGAGGCGCAAAGAACCGGAAGACATCAACGTTGTATACGCGCAGACTGGTCGCACTTTCTGCTGCTTGATATAGTCCATATACCGGGGTACTCGAACAATTCCATGGCTTGGATGCCCAGAAGTATCAGCGTCCACTAGGTGAATTGCGATCAAGCGAGCTTCTTCTCCAGGACACCCAGCCACGGTGAAGAGTTGGGATAGCCAGTCTTCCAAAATCGTCTGCTGAACCAGCATGACTGAATTCCTTTCTGTATTGTAATCAACGTCCCAAAATTCAGGACTCGTGGAAATACGATCATGGAACAAGAATGCTTTGACCAAGTGTGAACCGCGGATTATATAGCAAGCCTTCTTGAACGGAACCCTCTAATCTGGGGAATCAGTGCTCCAAGGACAACCAGCGAACCACCCAATAGCAGGGGAGGGGTGAGCGGTTCGTTCAGTAGCAACCATGACAGGATACAGCCTAGTGGAATGGTGAGAATGATCATCAAGCTAGCCACGCCCATCAGGAGTTGACGTAGAGCCCGATTGTAGAGAAGAAGTGGCAGCGCGATAGATTTCATCAGGTAGACAACCAAGACCCAATCATAAGTTTAATTCATGGTAGGAAACAGAAAAATTTCTTGGTCAAACCATCACCAGTAATTTAGGTCTCTATGAGATCACTCAGATCCCAGCTGATCACTGGAAATATCACACGTCTAGCTTACGAAACGTTGCTCTGACCTCACCCTACGTGCACAACGGTGCTTTGTCGGGCTTAGCTGCAGTGATCAATTTCTAGGATCACTGCAGCATTGCCAACCGAAAGCTGCCTACTCAGCAAAAATTTCTGCTAATCAATGCTAAGTCCATGTCCAAATAGCACTACGAACTAGTCATTTTGAATTCTCCAGAATAGAAAAATACTGCAATGCTTGACAAATGCTACCATTTAGTTGATTAAATTGGTGTTTTAATGTCTAATGTTTACTGCATTAGCGTTGAAAAAGCATGGTTGAGATTCAAAGATGGACGCTTCTATGGCAAAATCTCTTGAGAGTGTTCTGCGTTATGACCGCTGGATAGTTGTAGCGCTCTTGACTGCCATCACTCTCAGCAGTTGGCTGTTTGTAATCAAAGGTGCGGGTACGGGAATGCCTGCCACTATGATGACAGGGATCGATCTTGCTACTGGAGGAGGTATGCGAATGCCCGCTGAGATGCCCTCATGGACATTTGCGTACGCGACAATTATGTTTTTCATGTGGTGGATCATGATGATCGCCATGATGCTGCCAAGTGCCAGTCCAACTATTCTGCTCTTTGCTCGTGCCAAACATGACAAGCAAGAGACAGATAAAGCCCATTTGCCTTCAACAGTTTTTGCTTCAGGATATCTCCTTGCCTGGGCTGTATTCAGTGCAATTGCAGTCATCGCTCAATGGGCCCTTGAAGGAGTACAACTCTTGAATAAGATGATGGTTTCGACGTCACCTATACTCGGGGGGTTGCTACTACTTGCTGCAGGGCTATGGCAGTTTACACCCTGGAAACACGCGTGTTTGCGACATTGTCGTTCACCACTCACATTTCTGATGACACGCTGGCGACCGGGATTAAAAGGAGCACTCATCATGGGGATTGACCACGGCTCATTTTGTCTCGGTTGCTGTTGGTTCCTGATGGCACTGCTCTTTTTTGGTGGGATCATGAATTTATGGTGGATTGGGGGCTTAGCACTCTATGTTTTAGCTGAAAAGACCTTGTCCTCAGGGCACTGGATTGGGTACGGATTTGGCTTCATGTTAGTCATCTGGGGCTGCTGGATGATGATTTCTGTTTGATCTTCAAGAGAGGATAGAATATGGGATGGAATATTGAAGGACAATATGTGGAAACCTGTAATTGTGCTTTCCTCTGTCCGTGTATAACCTCAAACTTGTCGGCACAACCAACTGAAGGTGATTGTAAAGCTGCTATTGCGATGAGGATTGATAGCGGTGAAAAAGATGGTGTTAGTCTCAATGGATTATCTTTTGTTGTCCTACTGCACTCCCCAGGACCCATGGTAGAAGGAAACATCAAAGTTGGTTTGATCATTGATGAGAAAGCTGACGAAGCTCAGGCTGACGCAATCGGTCAGATTGCATCAGGCTCAGTGGGAGGCCCAATGGCTGCTTTGGCACCTTTGGTTGGAGAAATGGCGGGCATCGAAAAAAGGGCAATAACAATAGAAGGAGGAGGTCTCAAATTTTCTCTCAAAGCGGGAGAACTTGTAAACATGTCCGTAGAAGGGTTGCCTGGAGCTAACGAAGATGGTGAACCAATTTATATAGAGCACGTGCCTCACCCAGCCAACTCCAGACTCGCTCTAGCTAAGGCGACCAATAGTGAATTTCACGCCTTTGGCATCGACTGGGAGGATTCTACTGGAATGCGGAACGGTCACTTCCAGCGGTTTTCTTGGGCAGCTTGAACAAGCTTGCTCACTTTGATGGATTCATTACAACAGAATATTAGCTAAGAATATTCTTCTAATGGCAGGCAATTCAAAAGAATCTGGTCTGCCATCACCAATATATTCAGTCAAAATCTACCCACTCCTCAAACTGCTCTAGGTCTTCGTAAGAGCATGAGCCTGGCCCTTCCGCTTCGGACAGATAGCGGAACACCACCATCGGTCCCCAGCACTCTCGTTCTTGCAGATACCAACGGGTCTGACGTTCCTGCCACTCTCCCTCGCCGTCAACATAACCCAGAAATGGCTCGTTCAACTCGATTAGATCAGTAGCATCGCAGCGGAGCAGCTCACACAACGTGTCCAGATCCAAATCTAGATCCACCAGTTCAACAAGGTGTTCATCAGGATCAATGTAGATCCACCAGCCCTGATATTCAGGATTTGCATCGTCTGGGTCCATCCTTATTCCAGCTAGGAAGAGACAAATTGTTTGGGTTGATTTTCAGCTAATGGTTTGGGAATCACAGCCAAGGTACTATTACCACTATCATTCTTACGCACCTGAATCTGTGTCGTCAAGCGCTCCTTGAGGGCCTCCACGTGGGAGATGATCCCAATCGTCTTGCCTCCTGCCTGTAGTGTCTCTAGCGCAGCCAAAGCCGTATCAAGGGTGTCGGCATCCAGCGTGCCGAAACCTTCATCAATGAATAGAGAATCAATCGGATGGTTACGGCGTGCCAGGTCAGACAAACCCAGCGCCAACGCCAGACTAACCAGAAAGGTCTCTCCACCAGAAAGACTCTCTAAGGAACGCACTGCATCTGCCTGATAGCGATCCACGATGTCCATCTCGACACAGGCTCCTTGTCGCTTTTGCAGCTGATAACGATCTGAGAGTTTCTGCAGGTGTCGATTGGCCAGCTTGACCAGATGCGCTAACGTCAGGCTCTGGGCGAAGCGAGAAAATTTGGTTCCATCTGCTGAACCAATCAGTTCAGATAAAGACGCCCAGCGGCGGTGCTCCTGCTGCTGCTGCTCGATTTGATCAGCAAGTACTCGCTGGCTTTGACGCAGTTCCGCATCTTTTTCCAGCTGAACCTGCACTCCTCCTAGTTGCTGTGACAGTTCATCCTGCTGCAAACGCAGTTGTTCCAATTGTGCCTGAAGTTCTTCCTCCGTTTGCTGGGTGCGTACTTCCTGTTCCAAAGAGACACAGCGCATTTGCTCATTACCCAAGTCGTGACGGCTGATCGACAGGCGCTGATTCAACTGCTGGCTTTGCTGCTGTAATTCCTCAGCTTTGACAGGATCGAGGCAAGCCACCTCGGCTTCTGCAATCGAAGCATATCCCAAAGCCTGCAGCGCAAAGAGTAGCTCTTCCTGGTTCTGCGTGTGCTCCTGCTGTCCACGAGCGTACTCTTCCTCCATCCACTGCAGACGTTGCTGCCCCTGCTGGAGTGCCTGACTTTTCTGCTCAAAAATTTGGCTACTTGCTGCCTGTTTTTCTTGATGAGCCTGGAGTTGAGATAGCTGCTCCTGTTCCAAAGCTTTGGGATCTGGATGCTCCAAGATCTCAAGTCGCTGCTGTTGCAACGATTGAAGCTTCGCCAATCCCTGCTGTTGCTCCCCAGCTAGGCTTTGCTGCTGTTGTTCTTGCTGGCGCAGTGTTGCTTGGTCCCGTTCTAATCGTTGCTGGCGTTGAGACAGTTCAGGACCTTCCCGATCTTCAGCCTGCTGTTGTTTTTGGAAGGCTTGCCACTTCTCTTGTAATCTAGCTAGCAAAAGTTCTGGCTCCGTAGCGGCTTCCTCTTCCCAACCAATGGCCTGCACTTGCTGCTGCCAAAGTTCTTCCAGTTGAAGCATAGCCTGTTGGTCTTCTTTGACCTGTGTTGCCAAGTCTTCTTGTTGCTGTTGGTGGAACTGGCGACGCTCTTTTAGAGCGGCTTGTCTCTCCTTCAATTCAGCGCGTTTATTCTGCAGGACGATTTGTTCTTCCTGAAGCTGACGCCGCATTCCATCTAACTTTTCAACAGCGCTTAGTTTCTGCTCCATTGCCTGGAATTGCTCTTGCCAAGACAGATGAAGCTTTTGAATCCCTACCAAGTCCGTCAGCAGCTTGACACTCTCTGCAGGAATTTGTGAATTCACATCATCAAACGCTGACTGAATTTTTTGTATTTCCTGCTGAAGTTGTCCGGATCTTTCGAGAGCAATTTCTGAGCGGGCCTTGAGTTGAGTCTGCTCTCGCTGAAGGTTTGTCAGCTCTTGCTCAATTTCTTTGCAGCGCTGCTTCAGGTGCTCCACCAACTCCTCTTCTTGTTCCACAGAAGGAACCTCGTTCGAAATCACAAAGGGATGCTCGGTTGAACCACAGAGCGGACATGGCTGATTTGGCTGTAGTTGCGTACGAGCCGCTTCGTAATCCCGAATCAGTCGACCCTGCTCCAACAGACGCTGTTTATCATGCAAGCGTTCCTGGATGTGTTGCAGTAAGTGCTCTTGATGAAGGTGTTGCTCTCCTAACTGCCCCCGTTTCAGCTGAAGTTCCTGCTCCTGTTGCTCATACTTGGAACGCTCCAACTGAATATCCTGGAAGCGTTGGGCCAGTTCCGTCAGTTTCTCTCCCAACCGGAGGAGCCGTTGTACTTCCCGTTGCGTTGCCTGCCAATCTCCAAGAGGACGACCTTCCAATAGCGTCTCTTCTTGCTCTCGGAGTGACTGGGCGCGTTGTTCTAACGGTAGGGCTTCTTCAGCAAGATCATTTTCCAGCTGCTGAAGCTCCGAGGACTGCTTAGCGTCTTCGGCTTGTTGTTTCTCCCATCGATCAAGAGCAGCCTGACTTTGTTGCCATTGCTGCTGCTTCTGTTGCCATTGCTGCCAAATACTGCCTAACTCTGGGAGTGCTAGTTCTAACTGCTGGCAGTCGTCATGTTCCACTAGCCATTGCTGGCGTTGCTGTTGACGCAGTACAACCTGCTGGACCCAGGCATCTTCTTGGAGGAGTTGCTGATGTTGTTGATGGATCGTTTGTTCAAGGCGGGCTTGTTCCTGCTGACGAGACTCCCAACGCACCTGCTGGGTTTGGATCTGTGCATCAACTTCCAAGGCCAAGCGGATGGGTTCAATTAGCTGTTGGTATTGCTTTTCCTGCTCCTGCAAACGTTCCTGATCCTGTTTTGCAGACACCTCCAATCGTTGCACTTCCTGCTGCTTGGTGCCCAGTTCCTCCCGTACGCGCTGCTGGTTGAATTGCTGCTGCTCCAACTGCTTTGCCTGCTTTTGCTGGGATTGCCACTGAGGCTGGAAAGGCTGAAGTTGATGGTGCCTTTGCAAACGTTGCTGCTGTGGAGCAAAGGCTTCCAGAGCCTGCTGAGCAGCCGCAATCTCCTGTTCCAGTCGAGAACAAGTCGCTCGGCTCTCTCGTAACTGACGCAACCACCCAAGCTCACCTTGCAGTCGTTGTTCTGTTGCCTGCAGTTTCGGACGCTGTTGCATGTACTCATCAAGACGCTGTCGCAGGGTGCGCAATGCTTCTTCTTCCAGCAGGGGAAGCGTTCCCAGTTGCTGCTGGAGTTTTTCCAACGCTTCTCGAGATTCCCGGCTACAGCTGAAGGCCAGCTCGCTCAGCTCAGAGTAAACATGCAGGCCTGTCAACTCCTCCAGCAACTCTCCACGTTCCTTTTCCTTGGCTCGCAAGAACGCGGCAAAGTCTCCTTGTGGCAGAATGACAGAGCGGAGAAAACGCTCCATGTTCAATCCCGTAAGCTTCTCAACTTCCTTGGGAACATCACTGGAGCGCAGGTCCAGAGTTTGGTTGGTTTCCAGATTCTGGAGTTCATGACGCGCCGGCTGAATTCTTCCTGTTGCTTGACCACGGGCTCGGCGCAGGTTCCAACGTGCTCGGAAGCGACCCTGTTGAACGGCAAAATCCAGCTCTATCAGAGTCTCCGCAGTATGCCGTGTCATCAACTCCGTAGGAGTGTTGTGTCCATACCGGGGAACGCGGCCATAGAGGGCAACAATCATCGCATCCAGCAGACTGCTCTTGCCTCCACCCGTTGGACCCGTGATCGCAAACAAACCTGCTTCATAAAGTGGAAATTGATCGAATTGAATCGTCCACTGGTTGCGCAAGGCGTGCACATTCTGAAGGTGCAGGCGCAGAATTCTCATTGGCTCTTTGCCTCCTCATGGCGCTCCAACAGCTCTCCAAAAGTACTGAGCTGACGCTGGGTTGCATCCTCTGCCAGCTCATGAGACAAGCACAACTCTTGAAAGACTTCTCTGGGCTGCAGGTCTTCCAGATTCTGGACAGGCGCTTGTTTCTCCAGTCCACTTGCCTGGCGTGTGTACTCCGTGCGCACCTGGAGCAGATGGAGTCGAGGCTTGGCTTCGGCGATCTCCTGTAACTTGCGATCAACCTCTGGCTCAGGAGACTCCAGCTGGACCCGGGCTTCCATCCAGTCTTCAAATTCACCTGCTGGCTCCTCCAGCGCCTGGAGCTTTTCACAGACTTCTTCCACCGTTCCCTGCAAACGCAACAGTCGACGTGGAATTGGCAAAGGTAGCTCACGAACCTGCTGCAGCGTTCCTTTTTCCACTTCCAGTAGCAGCACCGACTTGGAATCCTGACGCTCGCTGAAGCTCAGCGGTAACGGAGATCCGGAATAACGAACATGATTCATTCCTCCCACTCGCTGAGGTCGATGCAAATGCCCCAACGCGAGGTAGTCAAAGAAGTCTGGAAAGTCTGCCACGGGAAAGCGATCCTGTAGGCCAATGTGAATCTCCTTTTCCGAATCGCTAGACTGACCATTGGCCACGAACAGATGCCCTGTTGCGCAGACAAATTGACCACGTTGCTTCCAGGGAGCAGCCAATTGTGCTAGTTTTTGGTAGTGTGTAGCGATACCTTCTCGCAGACGTTGTTGGCGTGCTTCATAGCTTTCTCCGGGTAGAATGTTGCGCAAATCAGCATCACGTAGGAAGGGAACCGCACAGACTAAGGCTTCCTCTCCATCAGCCCCCTGAATTGGGATCAATTGCTCTGCAGGGTCAGCCGGAAGTCCACCAACCACATGTACCTGTAGGACTTCCAGCAAGCGTTGTGGTGCCTGGAGGGTCAGCACAGAGTCGTGATTCCCTCCGACTAGAATCGCCTGTCGGCAGTTGGTCTCTTCGTGAAGTCGACGCAGGAAGTTGAAGTATTGGCGCAGTGCCTGGTTTGGTGGGTTGGCTGTATCGAAAATATCACCAGCGTGGAGCAGACAATCGACTTCCTGCTCTCGAATCAGTTGCAGCAGATGTTCGAGAAAGAAATCGTGTTCGGCAAAGCGCTCCAGGTTGCAGAGCTTTTGACCAAGGTGCCAATCCGAGGTGTGGAGAATACGCATGAGAGACTGTCACCTGAACAAGGTCCAACCACTGAATCACAAGATACAGCGAAAAAGATCAAAAACTAGGTTCTTACGGGACCTGCGAACAATCAAGTAACCTCAGGAGGATTTTGCAAGATTCTAGAACACAGGTGGAGATTTATACAGACGGAGCCTGCTCTCCCAATCCAGGAAACGGGGGCTGGGGAGCAATTCTGATCATGGGTGAAAACCGGCGGGAATTATCAGGAGCTGAAACGGAAACCACCAACAACCGAATGGAGCTGCTGGCTGCGATTCGGGCCCTGCAAGCCCTGAAACGATCCTGCTCCGTTGAGCTGTACACTGATTCCAGTTATCTACGAAACGCCTTCGCACAGGGATGGCTGGAGAATTGGCAACGCAACGGCTGGCGCACCAAAGGCGGGAAGGGGAAGGTACTGAATCAGGATCTCTGGCAGGAACTCATTCACCTGACAAAAACCCATCAGGTTCAGTGGCACTGGGTCAAGGCTCACGCTGGACATCCTGAAAATGAACGGGCTGATGAGCTCGCCGTTGAAGCACGGAAAGGACTCGTTGAGAAAGAAGACTGAGGGAGTCCGATACTCACACAACGCGGCATCTTCAGAAGTTGTCCCCAATCACTAGCTTCACAACTATTTCAATATCCAGAATTTTAGCTGTTGCTTGCAGATCATTATCCGATGCAATTCTATGCCTCAAAGTGTGCCACTATGCTGCTGTCTAGTAGCGCAGTGGCACTGTATTCACACCCAAACACAATCAACCTCAACAGGCCTACCCTCACAGACATTCTACGATGATCTGTGTCAACTTATGCTTCGTGGTTACTCACACCTGTCCGAAGAGAGCAAAGAACAGGAACATAGCCATCGCGGTACCAACAGCAACCAGAACCAAAACCGGTGGTAGCTCTGCATGAAGTGTATCTGTTTTCTTTGTAGGAACATGCTTGTTCATCATAACCTATGGATTAGTTAATGGTTTGCGTAAATCACCGACCAGATGGGCCTGTGTTCATCGTGAACACTATCTCTGGTGACTGATTACTTTCCACTAAAGTAGCGGGAGCGGATGTCCTATATTCTGGTTCAACTCCATGATAAGCACTGTGATAGCACAGTTATTCACAAACATTTTTTGATGGATTGTCTATTGAGAATCTAGGCATCTCAAAATCCGCTAGGCTGGGCAGGATTAAAAATCCACCTGTCACAGATCTGAGAAGATCCAGCCATGTCTTGTGCGCCACTTGATCGCCAAGAACATTGGTGACTTGAGAAGTAGTTACCTCCAATATGTTCTCTCGCAGAGTTGCCACCTACACCTACTAAACTGCCATTATCAAGAATCCCCATTGTATGAGAGTTGCCGCCAGTGATGTAACTCAAATTATCCATTGGCGTTCCGTCAAGATAAATAGAGCTAGCCCGTGTGTAATTGTTTTGCGGTGAGTTGCCAGAACCATGTGCCATGGTCCCAGCGTAATTGTATCCATATGATGTTGTTGAACCATTATCTAATACAAGCATGATATTTTGAGCATTCCCACTAATCTGTTTGACATTTGTGATGCCAGCAAATTTTTGTGAACATGCAGATGATGGAACTGCAACTGCGGAAAAATAGTTATCACCGCAATGGATAGTTCCGTTGTCATAGACCACGCCCCAAGTTCTTCCAAACATGCCAAAATGCTCGACATTTGATGCTACTTGAATCGGAGTTTCAATGTCGGTCGTGTTGTCTAACGTAATATTATTACTACTGTTTTCTCCAGTACACCATAAGGTGTTGTCTGTTTTATGAGCGCACCACATACCTATCGATTGTCCTGCTTTAACATCTTTTACTCCGGTCATCACGGTAGTCGGAGTCAACACATCAGTGCTGGAACAATTCAATCCTAAACGCCCACTGTCACAATAGCCATTACTGTAAAGTTTGCCGTTATTGTCCAACCAGATTGCCATGCTATGGCCAGTCTCAACCATTGCCAGAGCGCCCTGTGCGAGTGGATCATCAAAGACAGGAACAGCACAAGCGGTTGGGCCAATTGGAGTGCTATTATTAGCTGTTTTGCCGCAATCAGTAGTGCTGTTATCTCCTAATTGTCCATATTGATTTTCACCCCAACAGACGCCTGTTCCGTCATCTTTGATGGCACAACCAAAATGAGTTGATGTGCTGACAGCAAAGACACTAATCGCCTTTACTCGACTGAGATTGTCAATAATCAATGGAAGATTTGCAGTGGTGTTTGCAACAGAACCCCAAGTTGCGGCAGACCCATTATCAAAAACGTAGGCTGTAGTGTGATATCCAGCATCTAATCTACTTCTTGCTGTTAGCACGGATGAACTCCATGACCCAGCACTGCCAGCAGTAGAGAAGTTGGCAGAAAATGAACTGGCTAGTGCATTGTTAGCAGCATCCTGAACGCCAGTGCCTACAGTCACTGTATAGATTGTGGAAGGATTCAGGTTCGCATTGGGATTAATTGTCGCTACGTTACTGCTATAAGTAACAGCACTTGTGACTGCGGTTCCGCTGTTTGTCAGCGTAATATTGGTTGTGTTGATGGTTGAAGACTTCATGGCTTCTGAAAAGGTAACCGTGATGTTGTTGCCTACATTGATGTTCGTAGCATTACTAGCAGGCACTACACTCAATACTGTTGGAGCCGTTGAATCACCTGAACCTCCAGAACCACCTCCAGTTCCACCACCAGATCCTCCACTGGAAGTTGTATCAGCGGTGACTGAACACTCTTCTAGGTTTCCATAGGGATCACCATCGCCACAGGGTGGAGAACAGGAGCCAAGGATCCAGGCCCCACCAACAAGTATCGTAAAGAGCAGTCCTATTGATTTTAGTTTAGTCGAGAAGAATAGTTTAACGTACGTCATAGTGTCTTTTTTCGGATAGGTGGAGAAAACCAACATCCATGTTCTCTGAGCAGCTAACGCAATTCAGAAAGCTGCAGTAGAATGGCTGCAGTCAACCACGTGGGTAGATCTAGGCCACAAAATGTAAAAACATCAGCATCAAAATCGGAGGCTTCTCAGACTTAAATCAGCGGTCTTTCTTCTGAAACACCAAGCTGTTCACTATTCGGAATAGTTAGACTGAAGCAAAGGAGGATGGTCAAAGTGGATACTTGCCAAGAAATTTACGAGGGCTTTAAAAACTACCCAGGCAACTGAGAGGAATGTATACAGAAATTGGTGGAAAAACCGGCAGGATTCTCATATATTATATGCTCAACTGTTATTCCTGCGGAATTTCATGTTGTCCTGAGCCTTCGCATCCGTTGCGTCGCCAAACTCTCCGGGTGCGGGGCTTTCAACCGCTTTCGACAATTCTAATATCAGTCCAAAAATCCCATCCTACTAGTTAATTGTGCTTCTGCTGTCTTCATCCCATGAGATTTCCGATATTACTCATTCAGGCAATTATTTTGCGCAGTAAAGGTCTACAAATGACTATCAAATCCAAATATTGATGTCAAATATTTTTATGACAGATTAAAAAAATAGTTCACAAAAATTCAACTATTTAGATAAATTTACTTATTTATAAAGCACGATCTATTTAAATTTTGTCACAATTTTGAAACTAAAATAAAGAAAAATTGCAAAATTATAGTTTAATCCCCACTTAATCCGCTTTTTTTAAACTAAGTCGACAATTTCGTAAGTCACAATTTTGAAATAAAAAGCTTGAAGCAAAGAAAATGAAACACGTCAAAAAAAATCCAGATCACGTTGACCTACTCGAAGACCTGACCGCGACTGGAACATGGTATCTTGACCTGCAGACCATGACGTTCACAGAGATGAGTGAGAAAAATTATGAGATTTATGGGATCAGCAAAGAGAAACCACCAAGCTACGAGGACTTTCTGTTCAATTACGTACTTCTGGACGATCAGCCGTATTGCGAGCAGAAACGGCTAGAGATTCTTCAGACACAAGGACCTCAGAAATTCCTTCTAGAATTTCGAATCATCAAGCAGGACACCGGAGCTATCCACAAGCAACGAGTGCTTGTCCAACGTGTGGAAGATGGGGAGAATAATTTGATTGGATTACGGGGGGCAACGACAGACTGTGGTCCCACATAGACGTATGGTGTCTCATGTGTCTTGGTCAAATTTACTCAAGACTAGGCTTTCCATAGCCTTGTTCACTAAACCGCACATTTGTGTCTCCTCCAAAATAATAGTCTGCCGATAGGAAATCCTACGCTACTGTTTTCTTGTTTGAAGAAATCATCTTTCTTTTTCTGTTGCGAGTGATTCTGAGAATCTGAATTCATTTGAATCTCCTTCCCACAGATAGAGTTGACGTGTCGCTTCCAGTAACCCGTCTGCCTGCTGAGACAACTGCGAGCTCGACTTCGCATTCACATCTGCATAACGAGCATTCTCTATCGTTACTTGA
>NYTS01000088.1 GCA_002683655.1 Deltaproteobacteria bacterium | reverse complement strand
AACGCTTTGCTACAGCAAATCAAAAACGATGTTGGAAGTTTCTTTGAAACTGCTCATCCATAAACTAAACAACCCTTAAGCTCCAACGCCCACTGATGACGATATTCGCCCCAGCTTCTGCTAGTGCATCTGCAGAGCAAAGCCCAATTCTCCGTCCACCCCCTGTAATGAATGCCCTCTTTCCTTTTAAATTGTAGTTCTCTTTATACATTTAAAATCCTGGTTAATTAAGGTTCTAGAACAAGAAATGAAGCCGATCAAATTAGCTGGCAAAGAGTTGATCAGGATTCAGGAAAGATTTCAGTTCGATTGCATTATCGGATGGATCAAGCAAAAACATGGTTGCTTGTTCGCCGACTTCCCCTTGGAACCTAATATAGGGTTCTATCAGAAACTCAACCCCTTGATCCTTTAGTGAGTCTGCGAGCTGATGCCAATGATCCCACTCCAAAACTGCGCCAAAATGCCGAACGGGAACAGACTTTCCGTCTACTCCATTGGTCTCGACTCGCTGGGTTTCTTCAGGCTTCAGATGCGCAGAGATCTGATGTCCAAAAAAGTCAAAATCAATCCACTTCTCATCCGTCCGTCCGACCTTACAGCCCAAACGATTGGCGTAGAAATCACGAGTGACATCCAAATCTCTGACTGCAAAAGCTAGGTGAAAAGGTGGCATTCCCATGGGAGTCCTTTGAGTTTCATGTTTGAATCTTTAGAGATTACAGCTGAGCTAATTGAGCAAAGCTGTTCCGCAGCGCAGGATAGCTCTTCAGGAAAATCTCAAACAGACCGTCATAGTTTTGCATTAGGTCTGAGCTCGGCAAATACGTTTTTTGAATTCGTGGTTCTGGGGTAGAATTCTCTGGTCGACAGGCAGCCAAAGCGCCTCGGAGGCCGGTCAATTCAGGTTCTGCGAGTACCTTGATCGGAATACCGAGCACATTGGCGAAGAGTTGACAAAAGGAATCTGAGCGACTGGTTCCACCGGTTAGGAGCAGCTCCTCTACTGGAATCTCAGACACAGCGTGTAAAGCATGACGGAAGGCAAAGCAGGTTCCCTCCAAAACGGCTCGGGTCAATGAGGCTCGGTTAGATTGCCGATTCATGCCTAGCCAGACTCCACGAGCGTGGGGATCGATGAAGGGAGAGCGCTCTCCCTGCAGATAGGGCAAATACAGCAATTTTCCAACTGGTTGCTCAAGAGCGATTTGAATCATCTCTTCATATCCATTGAAGCCAAACAGATCTTTGACCCAAGCAAGGTTGTCTCCTGCGGTGAGGATTGGTGCGACTTGTATGAACAAGTCTTTAGCTGGGTGAGCCAAGGTCCATGCACCACTTTCGAGTCTTGCTGGTCGTTTTTCAGTCAGTCCCACCCAGCCACTGGTTCCACAATAGGCGTAAGCTTTCCCAAGTTTTCCACAACCGGCTCCCAATGTGGTTGAACCAGCATCACCGGGCGCAAGGTAGATGGGCAAACCAGCCAATAATTTCAGCTGCTCACTCACTTCATTTTTGAGCAGACCCAACAATGAACCACCTGAAACCAATCTTGGTAAACTGGGTAGGATCGAATCCAGACCAAGCTCTGCAAAAAGTGCTGTGTGCCAGGTTCTTGAGGAGAGTTGCATTAAACCGGTGGTCGCAGCAGTGGTAGTGTCCGTTTGGCTAACACCTGTCAGACGGTAGCCAATGTAATCTGCTGATCCAATGAAGATTTTTTCTGTATTTTTTAGGACCTCTGGCTGATGTTGCTGAAACCAAGCAAGCTTTGCGAGTAGGCTTGTTGGGCCCTGTTCGTTACCTGTTTCGAGCAATTGTTCCTGAACTGATTTCTTAGCAGACCAACTGGCGATTTGATCAGCGCCACGTTGATCACTGTAGCTAACAACGGGATGTAAGGGTTCAGACTGCGAATCCAGGAAAATCAGGTTTTGCATCTGACCCGTTATTACAAGCCCCTGAACCCCAGGTTTCATCAGCTCATGAACCACAGCTGAAAATCCATTCCACCACGTCTCCACTTCCTGATGATGGAAACCCTCTTCTGTTTGGGTTTGCTTGTTTGGGTGAGAGGACTCACCGATCAGGTCGCCGTTACAGTCGAACAAGCTCCCTTTGATACTGGTTGTACCTAGGTCAACCACTAACCAAGTTGATTCATCTTTGTTTTCAGCAGTGTTTGAATTCATCTTTTTCTCAAGGAAAGTCGGCTGAACAGTACTGCCGCGATGATGATCAAGCCGGTCAAGATCTGTTGAACATAAGTGTCGATTCGGAGCTGGGTCAAGCCGTTTGAGAGTACGCCCAAGATCAGCACCCCCGTCAAGGTTCCAAACAGGTTAGGTTCACCCTCTTCGGACATCGTCATGCCCACAAAAACTGAGGCGATTGCGTTTAGCATCAGTCCATCTCCTTGTGTTGGATTTGCTGAAGAAAGTCGACTGACCAGCATCAAGCCAGCAATTGCTGCTCCCACACCATTGAAAGCAAACGCGATAAGGCGTAATCGGGCTACAGGCACCCCTGCAAGCAAGCTCGCTTCACGATTGCCTCCGACAGCATGAAGATTTCTACCAAAGACCGTGTGCTGCAGGACGATGCCCATAAGGATCAAAACTGAAATTGCGATCAGGGTCAAATTCGGTAGCTGGATCCCCTCAGCTAATGGAATTCCACCACGACTGAAATCCCCAACTATTTCCGGAATCGCTCTACCAAAAATGGTTTTGCCGTCGCTCACCAGTAAAGCCAAGCCACTAAAAATTGTCAGTGTGCCAAGAGTCGCAACAAAGGCAGACAACCCAGCGTAGGCAACAAGAACCCCGTTAAAAACGCCACCAAAAGCACCCACAATTACAGCAGCTCCTAAAGCGCCGAATAACCTGACTTCCTGTTGCCACAAAACTGCTGCAATCATCCCACTCAAGCTCGCCATGGAGCCGACACTCAAATCAAAATCTCCTCCCACCATCACGAGGGTCATTGTGAAGGAAATCACGCACAAAATGCTGACCTGCTGCGTGATGTTGAGCCAGTTTCGGGTCGTCATGAAAGTGTCGGGGCGCTGACTCCAGAAGAAACTGACAATCAATAGGAAGCCTAAAAAAGTACCGTAACGTCGGAGCAGAGGAACCAGCTGCAAGGAACCAGTCATTCAGTATTCCCCATAGCACGAACTTCTTGGCAATACGCGAGCAGATCAGCCTCACTCAAGCCTTTAGTCTGCAACTCATGGTAGATTTGCCCATCCCGCAAAACAAGAATGCGATCACAAAGCCCAATCAACTCTCCCAACTCTGAAGAGACCATCAGCACCGCTGTTCCTTCCTGACTAGCTTGTCGAATCAGGCTGTAAATTTCCTGCTTTGCGCCAACATCCACTCCTCTAGTTGGTTCATCCAACAACATTAATTTAGGCTGGTTCCAGGTAGCCCGTGCAAAAAGTACTTTCTGTTGATTTCCTCCACTCAGCTGCCAAATTCTCTGGGTGATGCCAGTCCCTTGAACTTTTACGCGGGACCAGGCCTCCTCTGATTTCTGTCGTAGTTTTTGTTTGGGCAGTAAACCCAAGAAGTTGCCGAAATTGCCAATGAAAGGCAGGTGACTGTTTGTGGCTACGGTCTGGTTCAATACCAAGCCTAGAGAACGTCGCTCTTCGGGAATGAAGGCCAAGCGTTCTGTCCAGAAATTTTTGAGTTTTGGTCGCCAGGATTTTCCTTCCAGGCTCAAAGTTCCACTGAAATCTCGAATTCCTAATAAAGTTCGAAGAACTTCTGAACGCCCAGATCCACCCAAGCCAGCAAGTCCCAAAATTTCTCCCTTGTGAAGCGTAAAATTCAATGACTTCAACTTAGTGTTTCGCAAATGTTGGACTGAAAGTAAGACTTCTTTTGAAAGAATGTTGGAGCGACCCGGGTAGTGTTGGCTGATTTGCCGCCCGGTCATCGCTTCCACAACAGTTCGTGGTTTCAGCATTTTTGTCTTTTCCACCAAAGTGTTTCTTCCATCCCGCAGCACACTGATCCGATCGGTGATCTGAAAGATTTCGTCAAGTCGGTGGGAGACATAAAGAATGGAACAACCCTTTTGCTTGAGACGTTCAAGAGCCTCAAAGAGTTTTTCAGTTTCGGAGGGCATGAGCGAGGCAGTGGGTTCATCCAATACATAGAGTTGGGCAACTGGCTTGCCGGATTCAACAACAAAGGCGCTGCCCAACTTAACGAGCATCTGATCGCCAGCCCCAAGCTGGCTCATCCTTTCTTGGGGATCAATATGGGTAATCCCCAGTTCAGCAAGCGCCGCCTGGGTTAGTTCAGAAAGTGTCTGCTGGTCAACAAATATTTTTGCCAGAGTTGGCAGCTGCTTCCCAAGCATCAAGTTTTCAGCAATCGAGAGATGCGCGATGCTGTTGAGTTCCTGATGAATGAAGCGCATCGCCAGCTTCCCAGACCATCGCGCCTCCGCCAACGATAGAGATTCTCCATTCATAGTACAGGTGAGGTTATCTGCCACCAGGTTCCCCGAAAGAATTTTGATCAGGGTAGACTTGCCAGCGCCGTTTTCACCCATCAACCCATGGATTTCGCCAGAAAACAGAGCGAGTTCTACCCCACGCAGCACAGGGACATTGCCAAAGCTTTTTTGAACTTTGTTTAGATGAAGAAAGGGAATCACTGGTAGGAGGAGGGCGGAGTGATATTTCTACGCTCCGCCCTGTTGGAATCAAAGATCGTCAGCTGTGACCAATTTGGCACTGACATAGATTTGTGAGCGGGATACGGAACCAGACTGCAGATACTGTTCTACCGTGTTCGCAACTGTGTTAGCGATTCCGGTGAAGTCTTGGGCAACCGTGGCCTTCAGATTACCTCGAGCTGCAATTCGATCACGGGCCTGCTCAGTGGCGTCAATTCCAACTATCACAATGCCCTCATCCTCACGTCCAGCATCACGGATGGCTTGTTCTGCACCCAGCGCAGGATCATCCCAGGCGGCCCAGACTGCTTGGATGCTGCCTTTCGCAGGATTTGCAGTCAACACAGCTTCCATTGCGTTGCGAGCGCCCTCCAAGGGTCCACGATCAAAGCTTGGAGTGATCTTCTCCATGATATTGATGTCCGGTTCATTGTTGAAGATCGACTCAGCAATCGCTCCGCGCTTTTGCACCGGAGGGTAGGGCTCAAAGATGAACATCACCACATTGCCCTTGCCATTCAATTGATCAACCAAATAGGTAGCTGTCTCTGCCGCCATCACGTAGCCATTGCTGGTGACGTTGGCTGTTAGCAGCGGATCAGCGCCAGAGTCCATTCCAAAAACTGGGATTTCAGCGTCTTTGGCAGCCAGTAACCCATTACGAATTTGGGATGGATCGACATTGATCACCATCGCATCAACCTTTTGCAGAGCGACATCTTCCATCCGGCTGACCAGGGCAGCCACGTCTCCGGAGGTGTCAATCACGTCCACCTGCCAACCTTTGCTTTTGGCAGTTGCTTCAAAGCCTTCGACCATCAGTTGTGTTCCAGGTTGAGCCAGAAATGGAGTCAGCACGGCCACAGTGCGTGACTGGGCAAACAAGAATTGAGGAAGAGCAAGCAGGAGGATTCCTGTGAAGATGAACAGATTCCAACGCATGGGTGCCTCCGTTAGAGTTTTGAAAAGTTGGAAGTTTCCGTACCAGACAGCAGACGTCTGATGAAAAAATTAAATTGTTATCGTGTCATAAGTGGAAGGAGCAGGATTGTCAAGCATTGCTGGCACAGAACTATTCGTTTCTTAAACTCGACTCAGTTTTTTCTCGACTGGGTAACGAAGCTACCGCACCAAAATGCTGAACGCTGAGCGAGGCAGCGGCATTCCCATAACGAACTGCTCGTAGTAGATCTTTGGTGCGTAACCACTCCGTTAAGAATCCTCCATCAAAACAGTCACCTGCTGCCGTGGCATCTACTAATTTGACAGGAATTCCAGGGATTTGTTCTCTCATGCCGTCCTGTGTAGCTAATAGCACGCCTTGTTCCCCTAGAGTCAGTGCGACCACTTCGACGCCCATCTTCAAATATTCATCAACAATGTTTTGGGGATTCTCCAAACTAGTTAATTGACGAGCATCATCAAGCCCAGGCAGGACAAAATCTGCTAAGGATCCGACATGTTGGATAAGAGCTTTAGCCCGTGAGAGCGACCAGAGTTTGAGTCGAAGATTGGTGTCAAAGGAGATCTTCACACTGTTTTCCTTGGCCAATTCAATTGCTCTTAGGGAAGCCTCGCAGGCGCTGTCACTCAAGGCCAGAGAAATTCCTGACAGGTGGAGAATCTGAACTCCCTCGAAGTGTTCTTTCTTCAAATCACAAGGACGAAAACGACTGGAGGCTGAGCCTGCTCGCCGATAGTCAAAGACATGTCCACTAGGTCCGTGTGAAATGAAATAAATTCCAGTAGGTGCTTCCTCATCTCGAATAATTCGGCTGGTATCGATTCCTTCTCTCTCCCAGAGTTGCAGAATTTCTTCGGCAAAAGAATCTTGACCCATCCTAGTCAGCATTCCAGCTTGACCACCTTGCCGAGCCACTGCGACAGCAACATTTGAGACGTCCCCCCCAATACTACGAACATATTGTCCAGGCTGTTGTTCGTTAAATTCAAGGAGTGGTTCCCCGAGACACAGGATGTCAACCATTGGATTCCTCCGTCAACGCATGAACGAACTTGAGAGCATCAGCACGAATCTTTTTGACACTTTTGCCAGGAGCATAAAGAGCAGAGCCAATGCCTGCTCCATTGGAAACCGCTAGAAAGTCTGAAAGATTGGCCGCATTGACTCCGCCGGTGACGACAAGCAGAGTTCCTTTTGGTAGAACAGCTCTGAGTGCCTTGCAGTAGGAAGGACTGATCGCATCACCAGGGAAAATTTTCAGAGCATCTGCTCCTGCATCCAAAGCCTGAAAAGCTTCGGTTGGTGTAAAGACTCCAGGTATTGAAATCATTCCCATCCGCTTGGTTGCCTTGACCACCTCTGGATTCAAATTCGGAGAGACGATCAAGGTTCCCCCAGCATCCGCTACCTGTGGAACTTGTTCCGGCTTGAACACTGTCCCTGCGCCAATCAAAGCAGAACCACTGTAGCGTTTGGCTAACTGCTGAATACTCTGGTAGGGATCCGGTGAATTTAGAGGCACCTCCAAAATTCTATATCCAAGCTCAATCAGCACATCCCCTACCTCGTCAACTTCATGAGGGACAATCCCTCTGAGAATCGCTAGTAAGGGGAAAGGATTCAGCCAATCACTGATTGTTTTTTGCATCAAAAGCTCCTCAATGGTTGTCTCTCGGAACACCTTTACTTTGGGCAATTCGCTGATATTTCACCGCAGACTTCAAGACCATGCCCTGTGCCAGTTGATCAACATCGCGACGTTGCAGCTCCTGCCAGGGTGTTTGAGACTCAGGAATTGGGAATCCAACTTGCTCCAGCTTTGCTCTGCGGCTTGCCAACTCGGCATCTTCAATTAGGATGTCAGCCCTTCCTTTCTTTAGGTCAATTCGGACACGGTCATTCATTTGTACAAGGGCTAGACCTCCCAGAGCAGCAGCTTCAGGCGATGCGTTCAAAATCGAGGGAGAACCAGAAGTGCCACTTTGTCGACCATCTCCAATGCAGGGCAACTCTTTCACGCCTTGCTTCAGCAAATAGTCAGGTGCCCGCATGTTGACCACTTCAGCTGCACCAGGATAGCCGATTGGACCCGCCCCTCGCATGAATAGGAGACAGTTGGCATCAATATTCAGAGAAGGATCATCGATCCGCTCATGATAGTCTTCTGGACCATCAAAGACGATTGCCCGGCCCTCGAAAGCATCTGGGTCATCAGGATTTGAAAGATATTGATCTCTGAATCCTTTAGAAATTACTGAGGTTTTCATAATCGCAGCATCGAAGAGATTTCCTCGGAGAACTTTGAATCCAGCTGCAGGCTTCAGAGCAGTTTCAAAGCTGCGAATCACATCGGTGTCGACGACTTTGGCATCTCTGCAGTTTTTACCCATGGTTTTGCCGTTTGCAGTGATGGCATCCTCATGGATCTTTCCGTGGCGAATTAGTTCTGCGACTACAGCGGGGACTCCACCCGCATGGTGATAATCCTCGCCTAGGTAGTCCCCGGCTGGTTGTAGATTCACCAAAAGAGGAATGTCGTGACCGTGCTTTTCCCAATCGTCTACCTCCAGTTTTACCCCTATATGACGTGCAACTGCATTCAAGTGGATCGGGGCGTTGGTTGAACCACCAATCGCAGAGTTGATCACAATTGCATTCTCAAACGCCTTGCGGGTCAGAATATCTGATGGTTTCAAATCTTCCTTGACCATTTCCACGATGCGTTTGCCAGTGAGATAGGCTGCTTGCGCTCTCTCGCGATAAGGGGCTGGAATCGCGGCACTTCCAGGTAAGGACATTCCCAATGCTTCAGCGAGGGAGTTCATCGTTGTTGCAGTCCCCATCGTATTGCAGTAACCAGGGGAGGGAGCAGAAGAGGCCACTAAATCTACAAATCCAGGGTAGTCAATTTCGCCACGAGCCATCATTTCTCGTGCTCGCCAGACGATGGTTCCAGAACCGGTTCGCTCGCCTCGGAACCAGCCGTTGAGCATGGGTCCACCAGAGAGAGTGATTGCTGGAATGTTGACTGTGGCAGCAGCCATCAATGCTGCCGGAGTGGTTTTGTCGCAGCCAATGGTCAGAACAACCCCATCGATTGGATACCCATAAAGCACTTCCACGAGGCTCAAGTACGCAAGATTTCGATCCAAAGAAGCGGTTGGTCGTTTGCCAGTTTCCTGAATTGGGTGTACGGGGAACTCAATCGCGATCCCCCCCGCTTCTCGAATGCCCTCCCGGACCCTTTTGGCCAGTTCAATATGAGGGCGATTACATGGGGATAAGTCTGATCCAGTTTGAGCGATGCCAATAACAGGCTTCCCTGACTGTAACTCTTCGCGAGTCAGACCAAAATTCAGGTAGCGCTCCAAGTAAAGAGCGGTCATGTCTGGATTGGCTGGATTATCGAACCACTCCTGTGATCGAAAGCGGGTATTGGGTTTAGGCTGACTCATGACTCCTCGAGGGTGTTAATCATTTAAGGTTTAAGGCAGTAAGCAATTTTTCATCTAGCTTCTGCAAGCTGCTCGACGGAAGAAATAACTTTTAAGCTATGTTTCCGGTCGGCATTCGGCTGGATCGTTGACAAAGTTACGACTCTGCATGAGTATGTCAAACAGAATTCGCTGAGAAAACCATGGATACACAACAAAATCAACAGCAGATATGAACGATTTTCAGCAGGAGTGGATCGCTGTCGACTGGGGGACAACTCACTTTCGAGTATGGCGAATGAGCGGAGTCGATGTCATCGAAGCGCGGGAAGCTTCTTGCGGACTTCTAGCTTTGCAACAAGATCAATTTGAATCAACTTTGGTCAAACATCTTCATGGGTGGGCTGATCAGGCACCCGTTTTAATGAGTGGAATGGTTGGCAGTCGGCAGGGTTGGCAGGAAGCCCCCTATTTATTCCTGCCAGTCTCATTGAGAGAGGTTGCTATTGGGGCGGTTGAAGTTCAGGCATTGGAACTCAACCGAAAAGTTCATATTCTACCCGGTGTAGCTTGCCAAGATCAGACTCGACCGGATGTAATGCGTGGTGAAGAGACCCAATTGCTTGGACTTGGAGCTGGAGTTGAAGGCTGGACTGGTGTCATTTGCTTACCGGGAACTCATAGTAAGTGGGTCTGGGTAGAAAATGGTGCTGTAAACTCTTTTGACACCTACCTCACTGGAGAACTCTACTCAATTCTAAGCCAGCACAGTATCTTGAGACATGATCTGGGTGCGGAGGAATTCAATTCAGAGCACCCAGCCTTTGCAAACGGAGTGGAAGTGGGTTTGAGTGAAAGCACCCCATTACTAACTTCCTTATTTCGTGTCAGGGCCAGATCATTACTAATTGAGAGAAATCCCTTGGCGAATGCTGCTTTTCTCAGTGGGAGATTGTTGGGTGAAGAAGTTCGATCTGCGATCAAAAATTTGCCAAAAACGGAAAAGACGCATTTAGTAGGTGGTTCCTCATTGACCAAATTGTATGCTAAGGCGCTAACCCTTGCTGAAAGAGAAGTTCAGCGGCATTCTGGGGATGACTTGGTCCAGCTAGGCCTTACGGCTGCCTGGCAATTTTTGTATCCTCAATCGGAGTAACAACATGGATTCGATGCAAGTTTGTAATGTCCCAGTCAGTGAGCTTGGTGAGGGGATTTTCTGGCACCCTGAACGGGGAAGCTTTTGTTGGTTTGATATCCTCGGCAAGAAGCTTTATGAGCAGGTTGAGGATCAGCCTGTCCACGTGACTGATTGTCCAGGTAACGCAAGCGCTGCAGCTCGAATTGATGAAAAACGCTTGGTGGTTGCGGTCGATGACGGACTCCATATTCTGGACATGGATTCCAAAAGCTGGGAATTCTATCTGGATGTGGAAGCAGACAACTCAATCACTCGCAGCAATGACAGTCGGGTTCACCCCAGTGGCTCCTTTTGGTTTGGAACGATGGGGCGCAATGCTGAAAAAGAGGCTGGGTCAATTTATCATGTCTCCCAAGGAGAGCTCCAACTGCTCTACCCCAACATTACCATACCCAATGCCACCTGTTTCACAGAGGATGGAGCAACCGGCTATTTCGCTGATACTGCATTGAGTACTGTCTGGAGAGTGAAATTGGATCCGGCAACAGGTCTACCACAAGGTGAACGGGAAGTCTTCCTGACATTTGAACAAGGAAGCGGCCCGGATGGCGCGGTTGTAGACGTTGACGGGAATTTTTGGATTGCTCTATGGGGAGCCTACAAAGTTGCGGTGTTTAGACCGGACGGTAGCTCCCTAACAGAATTGTCGCTAACAGCCAGTAATGTCAGTTGCCCTGTCTTTGGTGGCAAAGATGGCTCCGAGTTGAGAGCAACTACGGCTTTGGAACACTTAGATTCGGCAGATAGAGCAAATCAACCAGACGGAGGGAGGGTCTTCAAGGCTTCTACTTCCTTCTGTGGCCAAGTGGAAGCGATGTACAGGCTTTAAAAAGACTAAAAAGTATTCCCACCGCCCAGCAGGCCAATTCCGTCAGGAATTTGGCCTGTCCTCTCTTCAAATGAATCCTAAACGACTAAACTCATTGATTCGTTCTTAATTGTTGCCTTTAGTGGTGTTTCACTAAGCTTATTGAAAAAATGAAATATGAATTCTTAAGGTTTTAGATAGTATCTAATTACATTTTTTTCATTTGAATCTTGAAACGATTGATCTTGAAAAGTCTGAAATGCATTTTCTCAATCACACCAAGCTACTGACTGTCAAACTCGCTTGTTTAGCTCTTTTCTATTTCGTTCTTGTCTCAGAAGGGCTGGGACAACAACAACAGATTGATACTCTGAATGAGATCCATCAAAGCGTAGAGCAGAATTCAGATCAGCGTCAGCAGGATCTGCAGGCTCAGTTGATTGAATTTACCGGAATCATCAGCTTGCAGCAGAAGATACTCGAGGATCTGAAGGCAAAGCTAGATCAAAATCCAACGCAGTTGACAAAAATAGCCCTTGAAGGACAAGTTGCGGAATCTGAGAAAATTCTGAAGAACGCAAAGGCAGCTTTTGAGTCAATTGTCACCGGAGGACTAGACCTAGAACATTTCAAGGAAGTGCCTGATCAGAGCTTTGACTGGCAAAGTGATCTGATTGAGATCATTCAGCCCATTTTTCAGAGCTTGAAGGATCTGACGGAGCAGCCGAGAGCCATTGAGCGAATACGGAAAACCATAGAATTCTATCATCAAAATCTTTCAGAAATTGAAGACTCGATTCTTAAGATTGAAGAGTGGTCTCAAGCTGAGGTCGATCTTGCGACAAGAAGACAAATCCAAACAATTCAGAAAGATTGGCGAGAGCGTAAGGCAGAGGCACAGCGAAACCTGGAATTGTTCCAGCTGCAATTGAGAAATCTACAGATTCGCCAGGAATCAATCTGGACAAGTGTTTGGTCAGCTTTTGGAGCTTTCTTGACAGGTCGGGGTCTAAACCTGATGTTAGCCGTCCTTGCAACCATGGCAGTCTGGTTTGGGATGCGGAGTGTGCTACGTTTGATGGTTCCGAAGGAAAACGTTGACGAATTCCAAACCAGGAGTCAATACTCGCGAGTGCTCTTCTACACCTACAGAATTCTCATGATGATGGCCTCAACATCCGTATTTCTCATTGTTCTGTATAGCACTGGAGACTGGCTGCTATTAGGCTTAACTTTGTTGATTCTGGCTGGGATTGCGATTGGGCTGAAGAAGTATCTACCTCAATTTCTGGCAGAGGCAAAGCTCCTATTGAACTTGGGAGCCGTCAGAGAAGGGGAAATGGTCACTTACGAGGGTGTGCCTTGGATGGTGAAGTCCATAAACATATATTCCCATCTGGTCAATCCGGTTCTAGAGGGCGGTGAGTTGCGCATGCCTCTCAGCGAAATGTCTCAGCTGATCTCTCAGCCGATAGCTGATGATGAACCCTGGTTTTCATCCAATTTAAACGACTATATTTTGTTGCCAGATGGAACGTTTGGTCAGGTCGTTATCCAAACTCCAGAGTTTGTTCAGATCAAATCAAGAGAAATGATCCGAACATTTTTGGTTAGTGATTATTTGAGTCTAGCAATCAAAAATCTCTCGATGGGTGCCTTTGCCTGTGTCGGAAGTTTTGGAATCAGCCTTGAGCACCAGGAGATCTGCTTGTATCTCGTGCCGAATGCATTTGAAAGATCGATTGGATTATTCATCGACCAAAATGGGTTACAACCATTTTTAGAAGAGTTGAGTGTAGAAATGAGCGCGATTCAGTTGGGATCAATTCAATACTTGCTCTATGTCAGGATGAAGAGCCCTGCCGCAGAACATTACTGGAAAATCCTCAGAATCATGCAGCAGGCCTGTGTGGCCACTTGCAACAGTGAAGGGTGGAGAGTGGAAAATCCATGCATGATCTTTCAAGCGCCCCCTCCAGATTTCCCCCAAAAATGACTGATCGGAATATCAATCAATTGAACCCACTTTTAACAGCTGCAAGCATTTGCATGATCTGTGAGTCATTCAGTTGACCATCCACGCTGAAGAGTACCTTCCCCTGCTTGTCAAAAATCACAATATCACTGTTATGATCGCCTAGGCCCCACTCATTTACCAAAACTTTCTTGTAGTCCATCACGTAGAGGGTGTTTTGATACTCCTCCTGTTTGTCCTCCAACTTGCCCTGGATCAGGAAATTTGGGAGAAGCGTTGCATCCATGTTTATCACCGCTACAGAGCGAACTTGGTCTGCGGGAAGATTAGCATTCTTCAGTGCCTCACTGGCTGCGTTGTTCAAGTCACTCTCATCTGGATCCACATAAAAAAGGATCGTGACGTAACTAAGGAACCTGTCACTTTTCCAAGGGCCACCGCCATCAACCAACTTGCCCTGATCACCCTCCAAAACAATAGTCTTCGGAGTTGAGCCAACTGGTAATTCAGCATTGGACGCAATTGGAGCAAACAAAAAACTCAACCCCAGTAGACACGCTTTATAGGCTCTATTCGTTGATCTTATCATTTTATAACCTCGCTTATTTTGAAGATTGAATACATCACACCTGATCAAATCTTAACTAATTTGAAATTTATTACTCTAGAAAAATAGTAAATTTAATTATACCCCATCCAGTATTCTTTAATTTTGCCTTATCTAATCCAACTAAAAGATTGATGAAAATCAAGAGGCCATGGATAGTTATCTATTACTCCAGAAATTATCTTTAATTATAGTTTATAGGAATAAGAACAGCATTTGCACATGCAACTGATTAATCCAATATATTGAAATTCTAAAAGAATATTCTTGTTTGAACTACCATTCTGTTACTTTCTCTTAAATGTAAATAAGAGGTCCTATGTTTCGACGAATCCTATGGATAATTTTCCCCTTACTACTTTTAACTAGTTTTTCAGAGGCCATTGAACGCCGACGTTCCCAATTCCCAAGAGACTTTGGATATCTGATCGCTCCTATACCCTACATCTTACCTGGTGTGGGGACAGGGCTTGGGGTGATTGGAGCCTTCAATAACACCTTTGATAGCACCACCGATTTTTTCTTGGTTGGTATTGGTGGAGATGTTGAAGGAACCATTTCTGGTGTAACCGATATCGAGTTGTGGCCTGAAAACGTTCTACTGGATGTGACCTATGTTGGATTCAACAAGGGCTCGCAAAAGCAGTATGGTGAGCGAGGAATCGATTCGGATCCAGACGATTTCAACATCGTCGAATTACAGAATACTTCCTTGTACGGTGGTCGACTGACCTTCACTTTCCTGAAGCGTCGTCTGGAGTTCTTTACCCTCCAGTACAACATCCGCTCAGAGCCCAGCGCTTTGATCTATCAAGGGAAAGAAGAGAATCGTCAGGAATACGTCGATCCGGAGCCCTTTACATTCCAAAGATTGACCTACGGAACCCAGATCGATGTTACGGATGACCGGTTAGATCCTCGAATGGGTGTCCGATTCGTAGCTACTAGGTCTGAATCTCCATCGATAGAAGCAGACTCTTCAGAAAGCTACACGGTCGACAATAATTTGACCGGGTACATACCACTGCTAGAGAGTAGCACCTTTGCTATCAACTATTTTCGTTCAGATGCTACTGTGACCAAGGAAGGGGTGACCGACTATCAATCAATTCTCGATGATTTGAGAACTAATTATACTTGCACAGCAGGTGATCCCTGTGATGAAAGCTTAAAGAAATTAGCAACTGATACCCAAGCAAGCAGAAAATATGGAACAGCCAGTAGCCTCGGTGGTAGTTCGCGTTTGCGTTCCTATGCTGGAGGGCGATTCAGTGGAGCTCACACTGAATTCTACGGGTATGAATTTCGCTGGAATCTGACCGATGAAAACACCCCGTTTGACCTATACTTTATTCGGGATTTCAGAACAGGTTTTCAACTCGCTTTCTTTTATGAAACAGGAACGGTTGCGGAGCAACGAGAGGATCTTTGGACCAAGTCGAGAAATTCTACAGGGCTGGGAGTGAGACTTGTCACGGGGTCAGGGTTTATCTATCGCTTCGACGTCGCAACGGGATCTGAGGGGCAGGAAACAACCTTATTTGTTGACTATCCCTGGGGAACAATTGCTCAATAGAGATTTCAGTGAGCCAGATCTGGTAATCAGTAAGCACTCTAGGACTTTGTTATTGGTTCGGTTGATTGTGCTCGCCGAGCATACTTCAGAAACAGCAGTCCTGCGATGATCATCGGTAGACAAAGCAACTGTCCTCTGGAAATGCCGGAGCTGCCAAAAGCTAGGTCAAAGCCAATCCCCACGTCCGGCATTCTGAAAAATTCGCAGAACGCTCTTGCCAAGCCATAACCCACCAAGAATGTGCCTATCAAAGTTCCGGGCCTCTTAAGGGCATCCGTACGCCAAGCTAGATGTGCCAGTACAAGAAAAAGGACGAGGCCTTCCAAGACTGCTTCGTACAATTGACTAGGATGGCGACCCTGGCCGATGGTGGCCGCGAGCTCCGGATATGCTCGGGCATACCATTCTACTTGCGGAAAAACTATGGCCCAGGGAACCTCAGAAACCCTACCCCACAATTCTCCATTGATGAAGTTTGCAAGGCGTCCAAAGAACAAACCAATCGGCGCTGCGATGGCTATAGCATCCCCAAGAGAAAGCAATGAGACCTTGTGACGTTGGGCATATAGGATCACAGAGATGACCACGCCAAGCATGCCTCCATGAAAAGACATTCCTCCTTTCCACATTGCAAACACGCTTGCTGGTTCTGTGAACAGATGTGGGCTGTAAAACAAGACATATCCAAGTCGGCCACCCAACACGACTCCAAGAGTCATCCAGATTAAGAGGTTTTCGGTTTCCTCCACTGGAACAGGTGGCTTTCCAATAGGCCAACGCGCCTTTGCTAACAGCATACGATTGACATGCACCCTTCCGAGCAGTAGTCCCGCAATATAAGCCAGAGCATACCAACGCAGACTAAATGGGCCCAGTTCCATGCCAAACATTGAGATAGGGCCAAGAGTAAACAGAGCAGGATCAATCGCTGGGAAGGGTAGAGCTAACATGAAGACCAGTCTGGGATTAATATCGGATTGGGATCAGTCAAAAAAGAGTCGGTGCGTACTTTTTTAGATCAAAAGTTTCACTTTTGCCGTCATGATAACGAATTTGAATTTTGGATTTGTCTATCCACTCCATCTCCAATTTGGCAGACTCGTCTTTTGGATAAAGCTTGAGGCTCTTGATTTCTGTGGAGTCGTGGCGAATGAGATGAAGACGGAACTCAAAGATTTGCTTGTTTCGCTCCTTTCGGGAATCTCGAATGTGGGCAAAGACCAGATGAGTTGGGGAAGCAGTAGGACTCCTCACAGACTTGTACTTAGTTTTTATAATTTCTAGTTGACCCTTGTGGGTCCTGTAAATTTCTAGAATACCGGTTTCTTCTTTTAGAATATCATAGACTCCATAGCCCTGATTGGTCATCGCTAGCTTGTCTTTCTCGTTGAGGAGAAGATGCCCATTATACCTACCTTCTTCATCAATTCCTGAAACCAGCCATGATTCTGTGTCCTTGATTTGAATGAGGTCCAACCATTGAACAGATGGGCTTTTTAGTAGCAATTTCCCATCGCGATAAACTGCGTTATTCGGCTGTTCTTCAGGAAAAATTGAGAATTTCTCGACAGTTTTCACAAATAGTGATGCATGCGACGATTCAGCAAAGACAGAGGGAGAGAGGAGAATTGATACAAACAACAGCAGGATTTGCGACATTTTCTTCGGTTGCCAGAGCTTGAAAATAAAGATTTGAATCCTATCTTGACGTCTTGCCCAAGCCCTTCAAGGCAAAACCTCTAACCCGATGATGTTCCATAACAATGTCTGATAATACGATCATTTGGCTCCGAAAGGTTCGCACGTCCGTTGCATGACATGTATTCCTTAATTTAGACCATTTATGAATGCACCTTTTCATGTGACCTGTGCAATTCCTCGTTCTGGGCGCACACTGAATAATTTCCTTCTGAAGCTGGTTGATCTTGGGGCTCCTTCTAAAGAAATTGATGCAATACTGCAGATTCTGTCCCAAAGCAAATCACAGAGCAGTCTGAAAGTCGAACAAGCGCTGGACTTTCTGGAAGAAGTACGCACTAAAGCTCCCAATTGCTTCTCAGTTTTTGTTGATAGAAAACGGTTTCATCGGCCATACCGTCTGGGATTCTTAGGTTACGATTGGCAGATTGGACCACACAAGCTGAGAGTTGAAGGAGAGGAACCACACAACGGGTCTTCACTAATTCGATTGGATGAAGTGGATTTTACGGTTGTTGGGTTAGATGAACTCCTTTCGATGACCCAATACTATTTAAGAGATCCATCCCGGGTTACCAAATGGGGGATGTACAATTACCATTTGGAAAAACCTACAGGAATCCGTATTGCAGGTTCAGCAATGCTCTGTAGTTACAACGAGGTTCTGCAGACAGAAATCCAAGACATCGTTGGATTTTTCCTGATCTCCAAGGTTTCTGAGAGGAAACATCCACTGAATTTGAAAACACTCTCCAGATTTGGGCAGCAGGTCTTTGTGAAAGGTCGATACACGGGAATCGTGATGGCAGCCTACCCTAAGCTGAACATTGTTTCTGTGGAAGATGTTGAAGATGCAGTTCTGGCTGGAGAAAAAGGATGTGTTGGCCTGGAGATCGTACAGAGTGGGTCAACCGTTAAAAGAAAGGGGCTATTTCTACATGGTGGGCCACTCTTTTTATCAGAGAGTTTATACGTTGTTGATTATGATCGGTACGTGTCAAGTGAGGCTTTGCGGACGGTTATTGAATTACTAAATCCGGTCGGTTACTTCGAAGAAGCGCGCTTGAAACAGTTCACCAATTGGTATCGGGCTTTAGAAATCAACCTTGGGAGTGCTTGGACGGATAAGCCACTAATCACTGAATTGTTTTGTGAAAGTTCTGATTCGGAGCACGGACTTCGTCCTTATAGACTCAAAACCCGACATTGGAAACCCAGTGACACCTATCAACGCGATCAAGCACAGCAAGGAATTGACCGAGCTCATAAACTATTATTGGGCTACTACCAAAAAATTTGCGAGGAGCACCCCATTGTCAGTATTTAGTCGGAATACATACTTTTGGCTTTGTTTACCCATCATTTTATTGATGTTTTCTTTCCCTAAACTGATCTTTGCTCAGCAGACTCGAGTAGACACTGAATCACTAGCTGAACGCATTGCCAACTCTGTCAATGGGTTGGTGGGTAACTATCGAACGATTGCAATTTCAAGAATCAAGCAGCGTAGTCGCAACAGGGCGATCGATTTGGAGCAGTTGATCGATTATACCAATGTGAAGATTGTTCGTGGAGAGAGATTCCAGGTTACAGATCGCTCAAAACTGCAATTGATTCTTACAGAGCAGAAGATCCAACTTTCAGAGTTTGTTTCTCCAAACGATTATCGCGAACTTGGCAAGCTACTCGGTGTGGAATTGTTTGTTTATGGGACTGTCTACGATGAGGCCTTGATCCTCAAAGCAATTGACGTTCAGAATTCTTCGATTGCCTGGGCGGGGGTGTATCCAATCAGTGAGATGACGGCTCGACATCAAATGTTGACCAACTTGAGTCAATCTCTTTTGGCCTCACTTCAGCTGAGCGCAAGAAGAATTCAAGGTGAGGAGATTCAGCGAGTCAGTTTTTGGGATCTTGAGGCACCTTCACCACTTTCATCAGAAGAAATCATCGATTACCTCACAGTTGCAATTGCGAATGATAAAAGTCTGAAGTTAGTTGATCGTGAAAATCTGCAATTGATCTTCAACGAACAGAAGCTTAACCAAGAGATCTACATCGATGAAAACCAGGCACGTCGACTCGGAGAACTATATGGAGTTGATGCATTTCTGTATGGGAATATTTCCAGGCGTATGGACGGGGAATTCGTTGCGTCCATGAAAATGATGAATGTCTTTAGTGGAGTGATCACCTGGGCGGATCTGCTGAAATTTCGTGAAAACGACGAAGGGAGTGTCACCATTTCCAATCCATTTTCGAAAAAGATCCAGGAGCGATTGGAGCGCAATAAGGGAAATGGGATGATTGCCATTCCAGGGGGAATGTTTTTAATGGGCACGGATGACCCTCTTTACGCCAACTCCAATCGACGTTTGATGCGGGTACGTCCCTTTCAAATTGATCAAACAGAGGTGAGTAATGGTGATTACTTAGCTTTTGTTGAGGCAAATAACCACCGGCACCCTGTAAGTTGGACTCAGGGGATGATGCTTCCAGAAAACGCAAAGCTGCCAGTTGTGGGCATCAGCTGGGAAGATGCGCGAATGTACTGTCGATTTCTAGGCAAGCGTCTTCCAACAGAAGCAGAGTGGGAGAGAGCCGCCCGCGGAACTCAAGGACGAAAATATCCTTGGGGACCCAGTTTCAGTCCAAACTTCAGTGTTACACGTGAAAGCGGAATCGATAGTAGTGTGAATGTGGAGACTGTAAACAGAGATCAGACTCCTGAAGGAATCCGCCATATTGCAGGAAACGTAAGAGAGTACGTTTCGGATGCTTATCGGCCAGGTGGACGAGCAGAAAGAATCTCAGGTAACAGGGAGCGCGTCGTTCGAGGTTCTTCCTGGGCTTTTGGCTCCTTTGAGGCAGCGGGCTTTTATAGAGGATATACCCGGCCCAATTTAGCATGGCCCGATGTTGGCTTTCGATGTGCCAACGACCTTTAGGAGTTACGGATGTTCAGTTTGATCTTACTGCTGGGTAGTGCGTTTATTTTTGCGAATCCTGACCTCGGGAATTATTCGGCAACTGCTGATTACGGGTATTATGCGATTTCGGATACCATCGAAGGGTCCAAAGGAATTGAGAGCAGAGCTATCAATGGAGCCTATGGTTTCGGTCTGGGAGTTCACGGAACTTACCTGAATCGTTCCCCATGGAGGCACTCTGTCACTTACAGAGAATACAAAGCGAGCAATTATTTTATCCAGACGATGAATGTTGGTCTGGATTACACGACAACCGTTCCGCAGGCCCCAATACAACTTGCTGTAGGTGCAGAACTAGGTACTGGTATATTTCATCCACAAAATTACAAGTACCTAAAGCCACGAGAAACAACGGGTGGACAGATTCATACAGAACTGAGCCATTATTTCGTAGTGCAGGAACGTGTAACATATTTCTTCCTCAAGCCTAGTTTTCGTTTCTATGAATTTGCACTTTCAGGACAGCAGGGGCATCCCAATCAGGAGATCAATGGTACTGTGCCTGCTTTGTCAGTTGGAGTTGGTCTAGAATTTTAAATTTCTTAATTTTGCAGGACACATGGACGTGACCAGCCCCCTCTCCCCAACTGGGTTCAGTATTCTATCTTCTGCAGAGATTGAAGAACTCTGTGAAGCCATCCACAATCGTGATCCCTGGTTCGAATATTATCTTAGATTTGCTTTGTTGACAGGAATGCGCCGTGGGGAGATTCTCGCTCTCACTTGGCATGATGTTGACTTGTGGCTTAATAGGGAGATCATCGCTCCAGATCCCCGCCAACCTTACTATCGTGATCCAAAATGTCGAAGAATTCCCATTGATGAAATCTTATTGGGGATTTTACTAGATCTACGATCTCCTTCTCGCTGGGTCTTCCAGAAAACAGGTCGTAGAATGCTGGGAAGTACGGTCAGCCTCTTCTTCAGAGAGCTAAGCGTACATACAGGTATTACGGTCACTTCGGAACGCATTCGCATGACATTTGCTATGAATCGCTACCAGCAGTTACGCCCAAGATCCCGCAAAGATTGGGAAATCTTACAGGAGAATCTGGGGCACCGGGATGTTTCGACCACTCGAAACTATTTCCAGCGACACTTTAGCGAATTACCTTCGCAGTCAGTTAATTAAGGAATCAGAGGTGAGCTCCTTGTTACTGCAAATATCTATTAGGGCAATCAGGCAGATGAATTTTTGGATTGGATGTAACGCAAGAATTCGTTTTTACGTTCTGCTTCCTGAAAGCATCCACGATATTCGGCAGTAATGGTCGAAGATGTTTGGTCTTGAATTCCTCTCATCATTACACAGAAATGCTTGGCATCCAGTAAGACTGCAACATCTGGGGTTCCCAAGGCCTGCTCAAGTTCTTCTGCAATCTGCCGAGTGAGTCGTTCTTGTACTTGAGGGCGTCTTGCGTAGTGATCCACAATGCGATTGATTTTTGACAAACCGATCACACCATTCTTGGGAACGTAAGCCACGTGGGCTTCCCCAATAACAGGTAAGAAGTGGTGCTCACAAAATGAACGAAAGGAAATATTCTTTTCAAGTAAAATGTTTTGATAGTGGTAGGTGTTCTGAAAGAGCCGGATTTCAGGTTTTTTCTCTGGATTCAGACCACTAAAAATCTCGCTGACAAACATTTTTGCCACTCGCTTAGGTGTCCCCTGCAAGCTATCATCAGTAAGGTCTAATCCCAATGTCTGCATAATTTCCCGGAAATGCTCCTCGATCCGCTGAATTTTGGTCTCGGAACTCAACTCCCAGGCATCAGCCCGCATCGGGGTTTCTAGACTAGTGTTGTGGTGGCAATCACCTAAGATTTCAAATTCTTCAAAGGAGCGATTCAATTCTTCTGGAAGTCTCGACATTTAATTACCTTTAACTGGAAATGAATTCAGCGGTTCCGGAATTTTTGTCATTCTCCCATTGAATGACTTTATAGCACCAAGCCCGACTATCTGATTTCCGTCTCACTAGTTCATCTGCGAAGTCGAGAAAATATCGCGCCATTCCCTCTGCACCACAGTTCTCAACAACCCGCAAATTACAAAGCCCCTTCTCGTGCATGTTTTGGAACATTTCCAAATAGGGATCTTGTTCGTTGATCAACAATGTGTGATCACACATATACTCGAGATGTTCCCTCAATTCTTTCAATTCTCCGAAGTCAAAAACGAAGTGATTGGCGTCTAATTCTTTACAAGCAAAGTAAAATTTAAAGCTCCTTGAATAACCATGTATGTGGCTGCAGTGCCCTTGGTGGGCATGCTGTCGATGAGCGCATGGCAAGTTGAAATATTGTTTATTGCAGGTGTAGCGATATTTGCTCATAATTCCTTGAAAATCTCAGAAAAGATGACATAAAAAATCAATTTCTTCCAAGAACATGCCAAATCTAAGATAATCAGAAACTCAATTATTTTGGAGCTTCTGTAAACCTAATCTGATTCAATGATTCTTTTTAAAAGAATATTATCACTTTTTAGCAGATTGACATCAATATTTTTCTGTTTTCATGAGAGGTTTTTGAGTAATTTGTTAAGCTCCATTCTGGATTTGACGATCTTATCTAAAAGTCCAAATTCTAACGCCTCTTCTGCAACCATCCAATTGTCCCGATCGATAGCTTGCTTCACCATCTCGTAGTCTTTGCCAGTTTGCTCACAATAAATGTCAATGATCCGATCTCTTGTTTTGAGAATCTCTCGGGCCTGGATCTGACATTCTGTGGCGCGTCCTTGATAGCCCATAAGAAGGGGTTGGTGAATCATGATTTTCGCATTAGGAAAGGCAAATCTGCGCCCAGGATTGGCAGCTAAGCTAAGGATTGAACCCATACTTGCTGCAAAACCGCCTACAATTGTGGTTACTGGACAGGAGAGAAAACGAAGCATATCAAAAATTGCAAACCCAGAAAAAACTTCACCACCAGGAGAATTGATAAATAATGTAATAGGTGCCTCTGGGTCGTCTTGCTCCAAAAGGACCAGTTGTGTAAGGATTCGTTGAGTCAATTCAGAAGTGACTCCCTGCGAAATAACAAGAGTACGAGCTTGGAGCATCTTCACAGCAAGCCCTTGCATTTCAGGGGAATCTTCTTTTTTCTCTTCAGCCGTCACAGGTATTTGGGTGGATTTCAGTTGGTCAAAAGTGGGCATAATTCACCAGCGCAGTTGGGTTGAAATGATTTTAATCGAGGTTGATTCTAACGATAAGAATTTTGAAATTGTAGCTGTTCTGTGGGACTTAAGAAAGCAAGCCTTTGTTCAGCTTGGCAGAATTGGCGCAAGGAGGGAGATTCTGAGAGTTCATAGACAGCCTGAGCTGTCTTCTCAGGTTGGAAGTTCTCGTTGAAGTGCTTTGAGTAATGGATTCTAAGACGATTTAAAATAAAGGGACTTCCTGCTTCTCTACATTCAGAAAGATGTGTGATAGCTTGTAGATATGGACCTACTTCACCTTTGGCTATTTCTTCGGCCAAAGGTTCACCAGATTCCTCAAGAAATAACTTCAGTCGGGCCGCTTTGGGTCGATAGAAACTATCTGAAGGTTCAGAACTTCCACAACCACTAGTGTTGCTGCTGCGCCCAGCGGCAATGGTTGTTCCAATTGGAAGCATTGTGGTCGTCAGAAAGATCCCTAGAAAACTTGTTGGCAACTCCATCTTTGGGCAGTCACTAGCGTAAGTTCTGTTATCAACACCAAAGAAAGCTAAGAAGATAATTAGGGAAATAAGAATCGTTTTCATCAAATTAGGACTCTTTTCAAATAATAAATTATGTAATTGATCAGTTTAGCAGAGAAAAATTATGTAATAATCTAAGGGAGCTATAATTCTTGCTCTGAGATTTGTTTTTGACCAGATTGATTTTGTTTTACGGCTCCGGCCTGCTCTAGCTTGACTTCAATTTGAGCTGCAAAGGTGTGAAAGTCAGAGGGGCGTATCTTTTCTGAAGGAACGCCTCTGAATTCTTTTCGGAACTGCTCCATCAATGGATTGATGTTACTAGCCAGAAGATTCGGGAACCTCGCACGATTTTCTAGCAGGAACCGCAATAAATGTTCACAGGATGTGGTGTCGTCCTGTGGCTTGCGAAAGCGTCTCTGAACATAGATAAGTAGCCAAACCAGCCCCCACAGGACTCCCAAGCCTACGAACAATTGATCAAACATAATCTTCTCCGCTGAATGTTTTCAAACCAGCTTTACAAAATCTTCCGGCTGTTTCCATCCCCAATAATTAAATTGATTTACCAATTGCTGCCCTTTTTCGCCGCCAATAGCAAGAAGCAGTCGCTTGTTCTTAAATTTTTCCCATGCTTTTTCATTCTCAGGCTTGGAGATTCCACTGACTGAGTTGCCCATTAATTTTCTTGGTGTACCTTGATGGATTTTATTGTCAATGATCCCTTCTACAGGTATTTCAAATTTCTGAAGTGCTTTCAGTAGGGACTTAGCACTACCTCCACTTCCAACAACCCAGAGGTCCCGTCCGTTGAAAATTTGCATCATATTACCAAAATAAACCTTGGCTTCCATATTAGCATTTTGCCGATATCGTGGTTCATAGTTGGAAATACATTCATTATTGAATCTTTTGTCTACAAGAGTAGATGCAACCTTACCTAATATGACACCTTGGATTCTGGCTCGATGAAGAAAATCATAATCTTCAGCCCATGAACTGTCATGATATCCCCCTAATTTGTAAAAGACTTTCTTTCGCATACAAAAAGTGGGGTGAGCGATCGGCGATTCTGCAAAAAGGTTGTTATGAATTTCATCTGAACTGAGAAGTCGATTACTCCAGTCCTGATGATGAAGAATCCATTTAGGGATAGATTCCTTCATGGCATCTGAAAAATGCCGAAAACACGAGCCAATCAAACCAACTTCTGAATGATTACTTAAATAGCTTACCTGCTCGCGAAGTCGTTTGGGGTGCATGATATCGTCTGCATCCATTCTAGCGATGATTGATCCATTGGCCAATTTTGCTGCAGCGTTCAAGCTTGGAACTATCCCTTGATGGGGACTTGAAATGTAATGTAATCGCTTATCTATTCTTCTCCATTTTTCTAATTTCCAATAGCTATTATCAGTCGATCCGTCATCAACGATACAATATTCCCAATTAGAATATTCCTGGTTGATCGTGCTTTGAATACATTCGTCCAGATAGGCAGCATCATTGTGGACTGGCATCAAAATCGAAACAAGAGGGCCGTCAGCCAATTCAATTGACTCTCAAAGGCATGTCTTCAGGAATTAAATTCTTTTGCAATTCCAACTGCCGTTGAAACTGTTCTTCAAATAGAGATTTTTTATTGTTTACTGCCCAATTTGCAAGCAACTGGTCGTTATCTTCGTTTGGAATTAGAAGCACACGGCTTGATTCGAAATAACCATCACTGAATGAACGCGCCCTTTGTGTTCACGATCAAGAGCATCTGCAACTCGTAAAATTGCAGCAAGATTTCGGAAGATTGTCCTGTTTTTGGGGGATAACTTCTGAAAATCAGTCTGATTCCCAGAAGGCGCTGATCCTGTGTAATAACTGGCAATCAGGCTAATTAATTTCAACTCTGAGTTAGTCAGACCTACTAGTTCATTATTTTTAATCAAATATTGAGTGTGTTTGTGATGGCTAGAGGGTCTGATGAAGCAGCCGATGTCATGAAGTATATCAGCTACTTCTAGTAAAAGTCTTTCACGCTGAAAAAACCCATTAATTCTTTTTTATTCTATCATATATCTGTACTGCTAGTTTGTGAACCACTTTGGCGTGTTGGATGTTCACAGAATTTCTTCGGGCATTGTAGAAAGCTGAGTGAATGATCTGCTCATACTCACCACCAGCAGGATTTCCCAAATTTTCTTCAAGCATTTTGTTCAAAACTCCATCCCTCAATCCCACTATTGTGAAAACTATCGTCTTTGCACGGCTGAATTTCAGAAGAGCATTAAACATCAAAGAAGCCGGTATAATTGCATCGGCTCTGTCCAAACATCCTGAACTGTTCAATCCGCTCCTCATAAGTGGAATTCTTGAATCTTTTTTTCAAGCACTGGAGGCTGTCACTGTTCAAGAAAAAGGTACCTTGAGAAATTATTCCACCTGTTAGTTTACTTTTCTCATAAAGATTAGTCATTGCATTGGCATTGCCTCCAGTGAGAATGAGCGAATCAATCTGCTGACAATTTAACCGAGAAGCTAAAGTTGATATGAAAGTGAATCAATCTGCTGACAATTTAACCGAGAAGCTAAAGTTGATATGAAAGCGCGAATGTAAGACTTGGCCTAAGTTCTAACTTATTTTTCTCTCTGTGGAGTATGGGGGAACATCTGTAGTAATCGAACAGTTTCCATTCTGAACGATTCAGCAAACTGAATCTCCCCATTCTTAAAAATAGTGATTTCCACACTTCCACCACCCAGATCTGCCATCAAAAAACTGCCTGACTGTAAAGCAACAACCTGATTTACAGTTTTATGCAGCAACCCTGCTTCCTTCCCGCCTGAGATGGCTTCGACTTGAATTCTAGTAATTTTCTCAATTTTCGAAATCAGTTCATCAGCATTGTCTGCTTCTCTAAAAGCACTGGTCCCGAAAGCTTGGATTTCCTCACATTTATTCTGGGATAAAGTCTTTTGAAATATTTCTATTAATTCAACATAATTACAGATGGTCGATTCTTGCAGATATCCGAATTTAAAGACATCCAAACCTAGACGAAGTGGGGCCCTAACAAATGCGACCAATTTGATTCTTCTGTCAGGAGTCAAATGGGCACAGATGATTCGAACAGCATTAGACCCAATATCAATTGCACCGATAATTTTCATAAATAAGTCAAAGAATTCTATTAAGTTATATACAATATTCTTTTAGCTTTGGCTAAATCTTCTATTTATAATTATGTTCATCGATTTATTAAAAAATTCTTTTAGAGTAAAGAAATAAGGTGTCAATTTGCAATCTCTAAAGAATAATCTTAGTTGGGGAATAGTAGGGCAAACAATAGCAAAAGGTGAAATCTTTTTTTATCATCTCTTGCTTCCATTTATACTGGGAAAGTATAGCTATGGTGTCTTTGCTTTGCATTGGTCTATTGGTTTAATGATTGTCCAACCAACTCTAGAGTTAGGATTATCTCAATTAGTTGCGAAATGGACGGGTCGTGGGCATCGAAGCGTTAAAATTTTGGCTTTTCGATATCAAAAAATAGCGGGATCAATACTTTTGCCAGCAGTTATTATTATTGGTTATTTTTTAGGATCTGATCCAATCCTGATTTTTTTTCTAGGTCTTCATTTCTTTTGCAATAGTGTGCAGCAAGTTTTGTTTGGGGTTTATAGAGGAATGGAAGATTTAAGGAGAGAATCTGTAGTTTTACCAGTTCAAAATTTATTGTCTTTAAGTCTATTATCAGCTGCTTGGTCAATTAATCTTACAGAACCTTGGGTTGCCGCTGCAGGGATAGCTATCCCTAGATTGGTTGGTTTGATTTGGTTGTTTTTAGAAGCTAATAAAATAAAATCAATTGATATAAAAAATGGTGGAATCAACTTTCAAGAGCTTTTGAAAGAGGCATGGACACTTGGAATAGTGCTCATCTTGATACAAATGTACTTTAGAATTGACACCGCGATGATTGGTTATCTAGTTGATGAGGGAGAAGTGGCTTTGTACAATTCAGCATTTGTGATAGTTGAGGGTTCTTTTTTTCTTCCATCACTCATCACAGCAGCACTGATTGGCTCATTATCACAGACTGACCGATTTCTTTCATCCTTTCAAAAGGGCATTAAAATTTTGAGCATTTCTGGATTTTTGCTTGGTATGCTGGTGTCCTCCTCATCAGTATGGTTTTTCAATAACTTTTATCCTCCTGAATTCAGTAAAGCAGGGAACTTACTTCAACTTCTTTCATGGGCTATCCCACTGGTATATCTGGGTACGCTCATGACTCAATCATTAGTGGCTCTAGATAAACATAAAATTTATTTATTTCTAACATTTTGCGGCTTGTTGATTAATATCATCCTCAATTTAATTTGGATTCCAGAGTTTGGTGCTACTGGGGCAGTTTGGTCAACGTTGATCACTGAGAGCTTTGTGCCAATAGCTTGTGGGGTAGTTATTTTTCAAGAATTAAAGAAGAAAATTAATTCAAAACATTTATGAAGAGATCAAGATGCTTTTGAGCAGATTCTTCCCAAGTGAATTGCTTTGCGCGCTGGAAGCCAGTGGTTCGCATTCTTTCAACAAGAGTTTGATCTTGGTCTAAAAGCTCCATTTTTTGGCTAAGTTCCATTGGATCAAATGGATTAAAATAAATTGGTACATTCCCACCAACTTCCGGTAAGCATGCAGTATTTGAAGAAAGAATAGGGGTTCCAAAATACATTGCTTCCAGCAAAGGTAGTCCAAACCCTTCGTAACGACTAGGAAATATAAAAGCCTTGGAGTTCTCATACAAAAGACTCAGATTTTCGTCTGATACATACCCGAGCCACCTCAACCTCTCTCCTACCCCAGCTACATTTGCAATTTCTTGAATTCTCGTCTTCTCGTCGTCTGGAACTCTACCACAAATGGCCAAAGTCGAATTTCCTCTATATATGCTCAGGGCTTTTGGAACCAACTCTAGATTTTTGTATGGTCTTCCTTCTCCCACCATTAAAAAATAATCATTCAAGCCAGTTTTTTCCAGAAAGCTCAATTCTCTTTTAGTCTGAAATCTTAATGGGTTAAATCCAGGGTGAATTACTTTGATTAGGTTTTCATGAATTTCAGGATAATACTTCAAAAGCTCAACTTTTGTGAATTCTGAAATACAAATAATCTTTCTACAGTGATTTTTCAGGATTTTTGGAAGAATTTTGCTGTAGTAGATTTTCCAACGCGGCATAAAATCAGGATCATAAAGCGGTAGCAAATCATGGACGGTAACAATCTGAGGTACTGGGCTGTAAATAATCCCCTCTGCTATGGGTGCGAAGTTCAGTTTGGGTTTCTGAAAATATAGGTTCAGGCGCAACCCTGTTTGAAGCCAGAGAAGTCTTTTTAGATTTGAAGTGAAATTGGCGGGATGTTTAAATTTTGGTCCCCTTGAAACTACTTGCTCAGGAAAAAGATCTTCTACCTCCTTCAATTTTGTGTAGATTTTTGCCTTCGGAAGTAATCTCAACAAACAACTGCAGAGTTCCACTCCATAGCGACTCAACCCAGTAGGTTGAGGATGCATCAAGCTGCCATTGATTGCGACTGTCAGATGTTCTACTCCTTCAATCAATGGTGAGCCTCACGAATTTTTAACGTTATTGAATCTTGATTCGTTGTGAAAAGATGAATTTTGCTAACGGGATAATATTACTTAATCTTTAGGAATGAAATTGATAATGTCATAAGTTTACCACTTTTCTAGCCACTAAGGGATGGTTTGGAGAATTTATAAGATTTTCCCATCACAAATGATGGTTATGAATGGGTTAGGCCGCCCTTGATTGCGATGCCTGAGAGGCCACCATCGAATCCCAAAGATCAATCCGAGCTGCTAGCGCAATTCTGGCTGCGTGCTCTGCTTCCACCCATAGAATAGGATCATTTCCACAAATCCTTTGCATCAGTCGCTCCGCTGCTGGGCCATGTTTCTCTTCATCACAGTGAATGTGCTCTTCTAGGTAAAATTTGAAATATCCCCATTTCTCAGGATTCTCTAGATCCAAGCGTTGAACCAATTGTCTGAAGAGATCCGGAATAATGTCTTCTCGACCATACAAAAATGAAGAAGCTACAGTGACTAGTGATCCTTGCTCAATGAATGAGAAGGTAGTTTTCAGAAATTTTTTGACATGAGACGGCAAGTTCGTGGCAATAATTGCTGTTGAAAAGTTGCCTGATTTTTCAATCAATTGGAGCCATTCCTCGATTAATTGAGTATTCGCACCAGCTTTTTTCATCGCGTCCAAATAAAGTTCAAAGTGAGATGCATAACCACCATCTGGATGAGGACCACTTTCTTCGTCAAGAACAATCTCATTGATGAGTCTCCTAGCCTCCCGGTCGGATGTTGGGGCCCAAGGTACTTGAACACAGGTCAAGCGCTGTTGAAGAGCTTTCAGTAGCGATTGGAAGTCCCAAACAGCAAATACATGGTTTGACATAAATCTAAGTAGGGCTTCTTCACTGCCCAACTGATTTGCCATTTGCCTTTCTAGCAACTCTTTCCTAAGCAATCTCAATGAGTCCATAGCTTTGTCCTTGTGAATGTAAGCGTTAAAGAATTCAAAAAATTTTAACGTCTTTTGCCTCCGGACAACAAGGTTTTTACATTGATTCTAGTATGGTAAGCATACAAAAATATCTTGTTAATTCTGAAATTCATGATAAATTTCAATGTTTTCATAAAATTGTAAGGTTTTTGATTTAGCGTTTTATCAGAGAGATTTACCCTCCAGATGGCACTTGATTTTCCACTTTCACAACTGGTTCAGAAAATTCAAAACAGTGATTTAAATCCAACTGCTCTGGTCAATTTGGTCTACGATCAAATCGAAAAATTTGATCAGGAATTGAATGTTTACAGAAGCCTAGTCCCAAGAGAAATATCTCTGAAGCGTGCCGAGCAAATTTCTCAAAAGGTTTCAAACGGTGAAAGAGTTGGTAAGTTGGCGGGGCTGCCTGTTGCCATAAAAAATAATCTTAGCATTGCAGACCCCAGTTTGACTACAGGTTGTTCTTCAAAAATATTAGAAGGCTATCATTCACCATACGATGCAACAGTAGTAGAGGCCTTGAAAGAGGAAGACGCTTTGGTGATTGGCACCACAAACATGGACGAATTCGCAATGGGCTCTTCCAATGAAAACTCTGCTTTTGGACCTACTTTGAACCCTTGGAATCCCAGCAGGGTTCCAGGGGGAAGTAGTGGAGGGTCCGCTGTGGCTGTGGCTACAGGTATGGCAGTCGCTGCTTTGGGGTCAGACACAGGGGGCTCTGTTCGACAGCCTGCGTCCTTTTGTGGAATTACGGGGTTCAAACCAACTTACGGGGCATTATCTCGGTATGGGCTAGTGGCTTATGGATCATCACTAGATCAAGTGGGATGCTTAACTAGGACTGCTGAGGACAGTGCCTACTTGTTCGAAGCAATTCAAGCAGTTGATACCAAAGATAGTACATCATTGGCAAATAAGCTGGAATCATATGAAGAGCAAATTGATCTAAGTTCCTTAAAATTCTGCCTTCCAAATGAATATTTGGATTCTAAAATAGTCTCAGCAGACGTTTTGGAAGCAACAACTTATTTGGCAGATTGGTTGGCTCAGCAAGGAGCCACAGTCGAGAAAAAATATTTGGGTTTCCTAGAATGCTTGATACCAGCTTATTATGTCATATCATTTGCTGAAGCCAGTTCTAATTTGGGGAGATTTGATGGAATTCGCTACGGGCTGAGAAGAGGAAGTGGTAGCCTGGATGAGCTGTATAAAACCACAAGGGAGTCAGGTTTCGGAACTGAAGTAAAGCGTCGAATCATGTTGGGTACGTTTGTTCTTAGTGCGGGTTACTACGATGCTTACTACGGAAAAGCCAATCAAATTCGTGCATTTATCGAGAAAAAAATACATAGCCTATTGACAGAATTTGATTTTTTGATCGGGCCAGTAAGTCCAGGTGTCCCATTCAAATTTGGTGAAAAAAAAGATGATCCATTATCAATGTATCTTGAAGATGTTTACAGTGTACTGGCAAATTTTACTAGATGCCCCGCGATCTCAATTCCCGCTGGAATGAGTAAAGAGGAATTGCCAATAGGTTTCCAGTTGATGAGCAAGCCTATGGAGGATTATCGGCTTCTCAAAGTCAGCGAGGCTATTCAAGCAAAAACTGATTTTCATACTCGACGACCACCTCAGTGGCCTTTCTAAGTATTAAACCTCGCCCACAAATAACTACTCAGAATAAATTAGAATCATGCTCGATCTTCGAGTAATCCGTCAGAATCCTGAAAAAATTTCGGAAAATTGCAGACATAGAAATTTGCTGGATTTGGTAACTCCACTCTTAGAGCAAGACGAAATAGCTAGGAGTTTGAAGGGGGAGCTAGATACGCTCCGCCAAAGGCGAAACGCAATCAACAATCAGATGAAGTCTAAACTCAGCACAGATGAAAGACAGACTCTGATTGAAGAGTCAAAATCACTGAAGCAAAAAGAAGAAACACTGCACGTGGCTCACCAGTCAGCAGAAGTCGAGAGAGGCAATCTATTATCCCAAATTCCAAACCTTACTCACCCAGATTCTCCAGTTGGTATAGATGAAGACGCAAACAAGGTGTTGCGTGAGGTAGGAAAACCGAGAATTTTCAATTTTGATCCCAAAGACCACCTTACTCTCATGGAAAGTCTGGAATTGGTGGACTTTGAGGGTGGATCGAAAGTGGTTGGCCAAAAGTTTTATTATCTCAAAAACCAAGCGGTTTTTCTTGAGTTGGCGCTGGCACAATATGCCCTGAAGCTGCTTCAGGATGAGGGATTCACAGTCCACATGACCCCAGATTTAGCCCGCGCAAGTGTCGTTCAGGGAACAGGCTTTCAGCCAAGAGGTGATTCAGTCCAAATTTATTCTATCGAAAATAGCGACCTTTGTTTGATCGCAACAGCTGAAATTACATTAGGTGGTCTTCTTTCAGATCAAATTCTTTCAGAAGCAGAACTTCCAATTTTAATGGCTGGTTTCTCTCATTGCTTCAGAACAGAAGCGGGAGCCGCTGGGCGCGAATCCAGAGGACTTTACCGGGTCCATCAGTTCTCGAAAATTGAGATGTTTGCTTTCACTCATCCTGAAAAATCAAACGAGATACATGAGAAACTATTGAAAATTGAGGAAAGAATTTACTGTGACTTGGGGATTCCATATCGAGTCGTCGATATTTGCACTGGAGATCTCGGAGCTCCAGCCTATCGAAAATATGATTTAGAAGCATGGATGCCAGGTAGAGGTCTTTGGGGTGAAATCACGTCTACCTCTAATTGTACTGACTACCAAGCTCGGAGATTGAACATTCGGTTCAAGGATTCTGATGGAAAGAATCAATTTGTTCATATGCTCAATGGGACTGCTATCGCAGTTTCCAGAACATTGATTGCTCTCATTGAAAATGGGCAGCAGGCTGATGGATCTATCACGCTTCCAAAATGTCTTGGTTTGCCAGATATCCCTCCACCTGCTTCCAAATGAAAATTTCACGTGAATTGATTCTGGTTAAAGGTTTTCGTTTTGGTGGAGTGAATATTGGCCTGAAAGACGAGAGTCTCGATTTTGGTGGAATCGTTGCGAACAGTCCATGTTCTGCTGCAGCATTGTTCACAAAAAATAATTTTCCAGGTGCACCTGTGATTGTTGGCCGGGAACATGTAGCTGATGGAAAACTGCAGGCGATTGTGGTGAATTCCAAGAACGCAAATGTTGCAACTGGAGTTGCTGGCATAGAGGTATCTCGAAATACTTGTCGTTGGCTGGGGGAGGAATTGAATATTTCACCTGTAATGATTTTGCCCTCTTCAACGGGTGTAATTGGACGCCCAATTGATACAACTAAAATCAGAACTGGTTGTAAGATATTGGCAAACCAACTTGGTGAAGAGGTTGAATATAGTGAAAGATTTGCCAAAGCCATTATGACTACGGATCATCATCCAAAATTTGCTCATGTCGTTCTCGAAGATGGAACGAAAATCCTCGGTATTGCAAAGGGTGCAGGGATGGTTGAACCGCACATGGCAACAATGCTCTCATACATTGTCACCGATGGAGACTTAAACTCGAATGAATTAAGAGCAGCACTTCATCAAGCAGTGAATGAGAGTTTCAACCGGATTTCGATTGATACGGATACATCAACAAGCGATACCGTTGTTTTGTTGAGTGCAGGCTATAAGAAAACTGATCGAAAAGACTTTCAAATTGCCCTTAATGACCTTTGTTGCGATTTGGCTAAGCAGATTGTCCAAGACGGAGAAGGAGCCACAAAGTTGATCGAATTGAAGATCAGTGGGGCCCAAGACGATAAATCAGCACTTCTGTATGCGAAATCAGTAATTAACTCACCATTGGTCAAAACCGCAATTTACGGATCAGATCCGAATTGGGGACGATTCGTCATGGCAATCGGGAAAGTTTTTGATTTCCCAATTCCGTTGGAGAACTTAAAAATTTATTTTGGTAAGGGTGCCAGAAGAGTTTGTCTAGATGCAGAGCACTCTGAAGATCTGACTCTAGTTGAAGCTTTACGGCCACTGCTTCAAGCAAAGGAAGTATTTATTGAGATTGAACTTGGAATGGGAACATCTACAGAAAGAGTTTGGGGGTGCGATTTGTCAGAGGGCTATGTTGCTGAAAATGCTTATTACACTACTTGATCATTCATGATGAAAAGAGATCTACTTAGTCTCCGAGATTGGACACAACAAGAGCTTTTAGATTGTTTAAGGCTGGCTGCAGAATTGAAAACCACATGCCCAATTGGTTCATATAGTAATGCACTAGCAGGAAGAAGTTATGCGCTGATTTTCCATAAAAATTCGCTTCGAACTAGGGTCTCATTTGAGGTGGGGATCAGTCAATTGGGCGGTAGTAGTATGTACTTGACTGATCAGGACTTTAAATTTGGCGAGCGAGAATCGGTTGCCGATACAGCCAAGGTCTTATCGAGGTACGTTGATGGAATTTTGATTAGGACTTACTCGCATAATCTTGTTGAGGAATTGGGAGAGAATGCATCAGTCCCTGTGGTCAATATGCTCACAGATTTTTGCCATCCGTGTCAGATACTTGCTGATGTAATGACCATCCAAGAACATTTCAAAGACCTCTCAGAAACTCCGATCTGTTACTTAGGAGATGGAAATAACATTGTTCACAGTTGGTTACATTTTGCTTCAAGAGTTCCCATTAAGCTCACTATTGGAACGACTGAGACAACCTTACCAGATATGGAATTGGTTGAATATTCCAAGCGACAAGGTGTTTCAGATCTGAAGGTGATAAATGATCCTGTTGAAGCAGTTCGGGACGCAAAGATTTTATACACAGATGTCTGGGCCAGCATGGGAGAAAAAAAGAAGGCTGAAGAAAGGAGAAAACTTTTGATGCCATATCAGATCAATTCCCATATCCTTTCAAAAGCGGCTCCTGGAGTAAAAATCATGCACTGTTTACCTGCTGAACGTGAATGGGAAATTACTTCAGAAGTGTTGGACGGTCCTCAATCCATCGTGCTGGATCAAGCAGAAAACAGACTTCATGCCCAAAAGGCGATTCTCTTGATGTTGGATCGCTGGTTCAGGAGTTGAAATTTAGTTAGAGATGTTACCCCGATTCAAATCAATGACTACACCCCATAAATTTAATGACAAATTCTGCCAAACTTCATTTGCCTGGTCAGGAACCTTTAGAGATACCAATCATCACTGGCTCTGAAAACGAGAAGGCTCTGGATATATCTTCATTACGAGCTAAGTCGGGATATATCACTTTGGACCCTGGGTTCGTAAACACTGGAGCATGCTCAAGCTCCATTACATATCTTGATGGTGAAAAAGGAATCCTCAGATACAGGGGATATCCTATTGAGGAATTAGCCCAGAAATCTACATTTATAGAAGTAGCTTATCTGTTGATTCACGGTCATTTGCCGGATCAATCACAGTTGACTGAGTTTTCTAGAAAATTATCGAATCATTCGATGATTCATGAGGATATGAGGCATTTTTACGATGGGTTTTCGAGTACGGCTCATCCGATGGTTTCACTCTCAGCCATGGTTGCTTCACTCTCTGCTTATTATTCTGAAGCTTCCGGTCGCGCATCAGTTAAGGATCTACATATCAACTCCGCTCGAATTATGGCCAAAGTTCGGACGATTGCAGCTTTCTCATACAAAAAATCAATTGGCCAACCCTTCGTATATCCACTCGACAGTCTTCCCTATTGCGCTAATTTTCTAAACATGATGTTTTCAGTGCCAGCTCAACCCTATGAGGTCGATGAGGATCATGTCAAAGCGATGGATCTATTGTTGATATTGCATGCAGATCATGAACAGAACTGTTCAGCTTCGACCGTACGTGTTGTGGGATCAAGTCAGGCCAATGTCTATGCTTCTGTTGCTTCAGGTATTTTGGCATTATGGGGACCGTTACATGGTGGGGCAAATCAACAAGTTCTTGATATGCTTATGCAAGTTCATCAGCAGGGCGGAGGCATTGATAGCTTTGTGAAGAGAGCCAAGGATCCAAATGACTCCTTCAGATTGATGGGTTTTGGCCACAGAATTTACAAAAACTATGATCCCAGAGCCAAAATTATTAAGGAACATTGTGACCGGATTTTAAGTAAGCTCGGTGTGAAAGATCCACTACTTGAAATTGCCAAAAGACTTGAAGAGCGAGCTTTATCTGACAGCTATTTTGTCGAAAGAAAGCTCTATCCAAACATTGATTTCTACAGTGGTATTATCTACCGGGCAATTGGTCTTCCAAGTAATATGTTCACAGTGATGTTCGCATTGGGACGCATTCCAGGGTGGATTGCACAGTGGAAGGAGATGCATGAAGATTCTCAAACAAGAATTGCTAGACCAAGACAGATTTACATTGGCGAAAACGCCAGAAATTATGTCCCAATCAATCAACGCTGATTAAGGGCCAATTTACTAAACCCCTCGAAATTAGGAGTATCGATGTCACCAAAAAAACGAACCAAAGCCATACGAAAAAATAAGTATACGGCTAACAAAGATAATTTGAAAAAAAATGAGAAGAGAATTCGTGAGAATATCACAGTTTTGCAGGTTCTCGATGCATCTGAAACTAAAGCTGAAGTCAGTGAAGAGTGAGTGAGTCACTTAATGCTTTGTTGAAAGAGCCCAAAAAGGTTCAAGAAGTTCAAAAAACGTTAAGGAATCCATCTACCCTCTCTGCACTTTATGAGGCTTGGCGAAAAGGAACCCTCACTGTCGAACGCACGTGGGGAAAAACTGGTTCACCAAGCCAAATTGTCTTCTACAAACCCGACTCGTGTCTCCTCCCAGATGACATTCTACAAATCACTGATACAACATCTGAAAAGGAAAGTAACTTTACCTTCGTTACCTGGAATATAAATTCGATCCGAAGTCGATTGGAGTTGCTATTGGACTGGTTGGCTGAAAAGCAACCGGATTTGGTGGCATTGCAGGAAACAAAGGTGGAGGATGTGAATTTTCCAATTTTTGATCTTCAGCAAGCGGGATATCATTCTGTATTCAGCGGTCAAAAAAGCTATAACGGGGTTGCATTCTTATCCAAAGAGGTCCCAGATAATATTCATATTGGTTTTCGAAATGGGTATGATCCTGAAAACTGTCGATTGATCAGCGTTCAATTGAGAGGGATTTGGTTCATCAACGTATATCTACCCCAAGGACAATCAGTAACTTCAGAAAAATTCACCTACAAATTAGAATTTCTGGAACAGTTGACTGCTGAGTTGTCAGAATACCCAAGTGAAAAACTAATCGTCCTCGGTGATTTAAATATTGCTCCTGAAGAAATTGATGTGCCCGATCCAGCTGCAATGAAGTACAAGGTTAGTTTCAGACCAGAGGAAAGAGCGGCATTCCAACAACTTCTGGCTCTAGGATTGCACGATGTGTTTAGAAAATTTAACAAGGAGCCTAATCATTATAGTTGGTGGGATTACCGGACCAGAGGGTTCGAAAGGAATGATGGGATGAGAATTGATCATATATTGTCCTCTAAGGATTTACTTGATCAAACTACCCAGAGCTACATAGATCATGAAAATCGTTCCAAAGCTAAACCCTCGGACCATGCTCCTGTTTTCGGCTGTTTCACGATAAGTGAGTAAAAGCATGATGGCTTTACATTGGCGTAAAACTCTTGTTATTAGTCTGCTTCTTGCATCTTTAAACATAAATTGCTTTGCATCAACGAGGAACGATCCCCCCTCTTCAACAGCAATTATGGTCGATGTCCCAGTCAGAATCCTGGGTGTAGGTCTAACGGTTATCTCAAGTGCTATATTTGTTGTAGCAAGCCCATTTGCTCTAATTTCAGGCAGCCTTGAAGAAACTTGGAATGCACTGGTCATTGAGCCCTTAGAGTTCACCTTCAAAAGACCAATGGGAAAATTTGATGATTGGAAAACGAATCCCAACAGGGAAACATTAGCTTTGGAATTGGAGAATTGATGAGAAAATTCTTAACATCTTTACCACTAATGCTAGCCCTGATGATGTGGACAGTTACAGCAAAAGCAGACTTGTTGTCTGTTCACGCTGACATACCTCTGTCCTTCAGCCCAACCCAAGAAGGTGCAGACACTCCGGATTCAATTTCAGGTGCTCATGTAGGTCTCAGTTTGTTCATACTCCCGCTGGGAATTGCATATATATCTTATGAAGTATCCTATTCAAGCGATTCTGTAAACTCTAAAGATACTTACCAAATCGCTAGCGTGTTTGCAAATCTTCCAGTTCCAGTGATTAACATTGCATTGGGAGTCGGTGCAGGGATGGTTACTGGTGAAGGTGAAAAAAAAGATGGTACTAAACTTACAGCAGATGATTCAGCAGCAACAAGTTTCTTTGCAACATTAGGTTACCCAATTCTCCCACTTTTTGATGTCCACGTTGGCTACCAGGTTATTAATACAAACAAGGTGGATGTTAAGAATTCGAGTGGCGGGCTTGAATATGAAAATGATCCATCAGGTACTGTCTGGACGGCTGGCATCAAAGTTGGCTTCTGAGTATTGAATTGAAAATGACAACTAAAATCAAATTTTTAGCTGTACTCCTTTTCGTTGGATTTGGTACAGGAATCGCCCAGGCTCAATTCTTCGGGTTTAGCGTGGACACTGCAGTAGACTATACAGTGGCGCCGGATAAAGTTACAGGTGGAACTTTAGGGATTATACACCCTATTGGTTTTGTCCCAAACTTTGGATATACCCAGGTGAAATTCAAGGAAGAATCGGTGGATATTTCTTCAACTGTTCAGTTGAACAATGATGTAACGATTACTTCCTATAATATTTTCTTCAATGTGCCCTTCCCTGTGGTCGCAGTTTCCCTTGGTGCTGGCGTTGGAGAGGTGAAGGTGGAATCTTCATTAACAGGATATGGGAATAAACCATCAGTTTCAAAACCCGTGATTGAAGGTTTTACAAGAATAGGCTTACCGTTTTGGAACTTTATAGAATTCCACCTTGGTATTCACGCCATTAAAATTGCCTCAAAAATAGATGCTGGAGATTCTTGGTCCACGATCGAACAGGGTGTTGATTCTGTCGATACAGATAAAGATTACACTGGAACATTAACTACAGTTGGACTTCAATTCGCTTTCTGAGTTACTAGAAGATCATCATTGCCGCTTCAGATACGCAATCACCTCACTCCACCTACTCAATAATCTTCCTCCCGAAAAACTACCTGAAGTTAACTTTGGTCTCTCTGAAAAAAGAAACCAAGAATATCTGCTCGGTCGCCTTTCAATCAAAGACGCACTAGGGTCATTGGGATACCCACCAACTTGGATTGAGAGAGACCAACACACAAAGACTCCTGTTTGGCCAGAAGGTATTACAGGCAGCTTATCACACTCTTCTGGATTAGCTCTTGCGGTGGTTAGTAATTGTCCAGCAATTCTCGGTTTGGGTGTGGACTTAGAAAAAGCGAACCGAACCATAGATCTAAAAATTGAAAGGCATATTTGCACTCAAGATGAATCAGAGGATTTACATTCTCTCCACCCAGAAAATCACACCATCAGACTGCTGCTGACCTTCTCAGCAAAAGAATCATTGTATAAATGCTTCTTTGGAGAAATTCCTAGGGATCTTCTGCGATTTAAGAACGTGTCCCTGAAATGGGAATCAAATACATGGACCGCCCACTGGAGATTCCCATCTGAAAAAAAATATCCAATGGAGAAGACTATAGGTTATTGGGGCATGGATCTGAATTGGCTCTGGACGATCTGCTGGAGATTATAGAGGCTGTTTCGTTAAAATCATTTTCAGAATTCTTTAAATGATTATTTGCAATTAAAGCAATTATTTGCTAGATGTAAAAGTTGATTTTACTTAAAAAAACTAGCAATCAAGAGTCAATTAAACGCTTTGCATAGGTTCAAACCTGAAAAAAGTATGAAGTTCATCGACTTGACTTGAATAAATCAGGTTTTGTTCCAAATGAATAAACGGGTATTAACTGAGAAAAACTAATGAGACTGGACGGAATTGCTTTGAATCAAAGGCTCTTGGATCACCAAGAAAGAAATTTTTTGGAAGCTGACCTACAGGTCTATGCAGATTCCCGAGAAAGCCCAAAACTTTCCAAAAGTGCCAACAAGATGATGTGGTTAAGAGAATTTGTAGAGGGATACAATAATTGGAGTGGACGTACATTCAGGCATAACCGCTACCCCTTGCAATCATATTTTGTAATTGATGGAATGCGAAAGAGTTGAGCTGAGCCGTACAGGAGTTGCGGTCAATTATCTTATTTGGTCAGATGCAGAAAAGGTGTCTTTCGAGACTAATCATAACAGACTAAAATCAATATTTCTTAAGTGGTCTCTGTGTGATTCTGCCACATCCCGTGCTCTTGTATTAATTCAACTAAATAATCTACTGCTTTTTCTTCTGGGATATTTTTTCGTACACAATTTTGCCCCTTATACAAACTGATCTTTCCAAATCCGGAACCAACATACCCGAAATCGGCATCAGCCATTTCCCCGGGACCATTCACCACACATCCCATTATCCCAATTTTGACACCCTTAAGGTGTTCTGTTTTCATTTTGATCTTCGCTGTTGCTGCCTGAAGGTCAAAGTGAGTTCGACCACAAGATGGACATGAAATGAAATCGGCTTTATATGTTTTCACCCTCGCAGCCTGAAGCAATGAAAGGATCATCTCAAGCATAGGGTCATTTGGATTAGTGGTAGGCACAATTAAACCTTGTACCACATTCTCAAGAATCAAGACCCCTAAGTTCGCAGCCAAGCCCATAAGTTCATCCTCATCTTTAGTCAAAGATAATTTCACGAGAAATACAGGCTCAAATCCGTTAGTATCTGAAATTTTTATATATTTATGGATCCTGTCAATATCCAGTTCATCGCTTTCGACAAGAATCACTTTATTGCCAGTGATTGGGTTCCTAGAATCAAAGGAATGGAGATTCGGAAAAATTTCTGATTCCCATTCTTTCTGATTCCAAACCTTATCGAATGGTTCCGATGGAAAGTCCTCCAAAACAAAATCTGCGATGCCCATAAGGCGGAACGGAGATTCTCCACCAAGTTTGATCCCATCAATTTCTATTTCATTAGAGATGTTGTTTGACTGCTTTTTGATTTGAATAAGTACAGTTTTTCGAGGGAATCTTTTGATCCCATTTAAAATACTTCTTGCAGCGGGGATTTCATTCGTTGCTGGTTCAGTCAGAGAGACTCTAATTGTATCACCAATCCCATCTAACAGAAGAGAGCCAATTCCCAAGGCACTTTTCACCCTACCGTCAATCCCGTTCCCCGCTTCAGTAACTCCAAGATGTAACGGGTAATTCATCCCTTCAAGATCCATTTTTCTTACAATTTCTTGATAGGCTGCTCTCATTACGATGGGGTTAGATGCCTTCATCGAGATGACTGTCTCAAAATATTGATGCTTTTCCAGTATTCGTAAAAATTCCATCGCAGATTCAGCCATACCTTCAGGAGTATCGCCAAACCGGTTCATCACACGGTCTGATAGGGAACCATGATTAGTGCCGATCCTAAGACTCCTATCATATTTCTGGAGTTGCTTAATTAGCGGGAGGAGTTTTTCTTCTAACCGTTGCAACTCTTCTTGATATTGAGCTTCAGAATATTCCCTTATTTCAAATCGTTTTTTGTCAGCATAGTTACCAGGATTAATTCGAACCTTTTCCACAAATTCTGCAGCATTTATAGCTAGTTGAGGATTAAAATGAATATCAGCAACCAGAGGTGTATTAATCCCTTGATTGACCATTAATTTTCTTATTTTCGGAAGTGCTTCCACAGATTTATGATTTGGGACTGTGACTCGGATAATTTCACAGCCTGCTTGAAATAATCCCTCCACTTCTTCAATAACTTTTGGCAAATCGCAGGTATCACTGGTTAACATGGACTGAAAACGTATAGGCTCTTTGCCACCAACCAAAACATTTCCAATACGAACTACTCGACTTACTCTTCTAATTTCTGATTGCATCAGGTTGGCATTCGCTTAAAGGATTGCTAAAATTATTTTCAAAACTTAATTCGACCTAAAGGTCAAAGATTTTGCAAAGTCTATAATTTCTGTTTTGTGGTGCAAAAATCGAGAAAATCGGTCTTAAATTTGCAGTTTTGCCTGATCTTCCTCAATGATCAATAACCTACCAAAATCAGGTACCCGATGAACTGGCCACCTCAATGGAAGGTCCTGTGGCTGGGAGTTTCGGTCTCCTTGCCAGGACTGGCCTCTGCCGCGTGTGGATTGCCCGACGGCCTTAACGAAAAAAAACAATTTGCCTTCGCTGAGAAGATGATCGAAGACGGGCTGTTGACAAGTGCCCGCGATTATCTTCAATGTTACCGTGCCAGCAAACCCCATGGTGAATTTCGCTTTGTCGCCATGAAATTAGAGGGCGAAGTCCTTCTTCAAATGGGGGAAAGCTATTGGCCTCAAGCTCAAATTCTTTTTGAAGAGTGGCTTCAGGAAAATCCAAACGATTTGGAAGGAGACTTTGCTCGCCTTCAGCTTGGCAAGATCCATTTTAGCTTCGATCGGCCTCAGGTAGCTGAAGAGACCCTCTCATCAATTCCTTCCTCTTCCAGTCTTTATGGCCCCGCAAGAAATTTGATGGGGCAATCACTATTTCAAAGGATGCTCCGCTACCAGGAGAAAAAAGCATCCACTCAAGCTAACGATTTGGCGCCCCGAATTGCGAAGTACCATCAAGAAGCTTTACAACATAGCCTGACAGAAAAAGAATCACAAATTTCAAACTATCAGGCGGGCTACACCCTCTATCAAAACAAACGGTTTAACGAAGCTCTCCCTTTTTGGGAAAACTATCTTGAATCAGCAGAACCATCTAAAGAAACCGAAGATATTCGATACCGTGTAGCAACAATTCACCAAAGTCAGGAGAATTGGCTTCAGGCAGAACAACGTTATGGAGAATACGCGATCTCAAAATTGGATTTGCCTCAAGAAAGTAGGGCTCAAGCTACATTTTGGTGGGGAGAAGTGGCTTTCCAACGCGCCGCAGAGCAACTGGAAGCAAGTTCAAAAAGTGGTACTCTTGATCCTACATTTGTCAAAGAAATTGTTCCCCGTTACGAGGAGTATCTTGCAACGAATGATAGTAACTATCGTCCACTCGCCGCCTTTCGGCTAGGTCAGCTATACCAATCAATAGACCAGCCTCAAAAAGCAGTTACTGCTTACCAGCGATACCTGAAAACTAAAGATGACGCCTTTCAGCAAGAAGCTCATTATGAACTCGGAATGCTGTATGCCCGGCAAAACAAGCCAAAGCTAGCCCTCGAACAGTTATTACCATTACGAAGTCAGGAGCGATACCGACAGGAACCAGGCTTTTGGACAATGTTGGTTCAGCAATATGATGCAGTAGACAATAAGCCGAACGCAGAACAAATTCTGCGTGATGCCTACAACAATGAATCGTTCCAAAGAAACACCCAACTTCGTTTCCTACAAGAATTAGCAAATAGGCAGTATAACGAAAAACGCTGCCTTGAACTACTAAGTGAACTGGCACCCATCTCGGATTCTTCTTCAATTCCCGAAGCCAAACGTTTGATTTGGCAGAGGGGATCGTGCTTTCTACAGGAAAAGCAATGGGCGTTAGCTAGAAGGGACTTTGAAAAACTTATTCAAGATACTGACTATCAGGAAAGCGCCTTTCGGGGGATATTGGTTGCGAATCAACAAATTCAGGATACCTCTGCACAACTTGAACTATTTGAATGGGCTTCAAACCAATCTATTCCACTATTGCGGGATCAAGATTGGCAGGCTTGGGTGGAGACACTTCGCATTGAAGAGGATTGGGTCGGACTACAAAAAGCATATATTAAGTGGGATCAGCAGCCTGAAAGCTCAGTTCGCATAACACTGAATCATCTCCTTCAATGGGCAGATGCAGAAAGGAAGGTTGGAAATCCACAAACTGAAATAGCACTACTTGAGCAAGCACTTTATGTTCTTCCAGACAATGCTGAACCTCCAAGAGAGCAATTGGTTCGACGCCTCTCTGAGATTTACCTAGCTAGCAAGCAACCACAGAAAATTCCACCACTATACAAAGTTCACCTCTTGGCTTTGCTTCCCGAAAATTCACTGCTGTATCGAAGCTATGCACTGCAACTTGGGGAGGTTCTAGCAATTGATCTTCAGCAATCTGAGCAGGCATTGCCCTGGTTGGCAGAGGCGGATACTGGCAGTGATACCCCAAATGATCTGAGGGCTGCAGTTTTGCGAGCAAGTATTTATCAAAAAATTGGTCAACAGTTGCTAGCACTCCCAATTTGGGAGCGTCTTGCTCAGCAGGAAGTAGAGCCGAGTTTGCGTTTTCAAGGAAGCTACCAGTCAGCCATTCATTATGATCAATTAAATGATGTTCAAGGGGCACTTGTTCGGTATGAAAGAGTTTTAAACACACCTTCTACAGATCGAGAGCAACAAGAGCTACTTGCAAACTCAAAACTTCGGTTCAAAGCTTTACGAAACCAACAATTTCGAGAGAACATCGCTAAGCTTCAAGAACAACAAGACTGGAGGGGAGTCGATAATCTCATTCGTCATAACTGGAAAGCTGGTCTTGTTGAGGTCGATGATCGTTTGTTAAATGTCTGGGTTGGAGCGCTACAAAATCAAAAAGACTGGACGGGCATACTGAACCTATATAAAGAGCTACAACAAAAAGAATCCAACAAATTTGAAAGTATTTCAGACTTGATCTGGCAAGCAGAGGCAAATGAGAGCTTTAACCGATCAAAAGAAGCCATCAGTTTTTATGAGCGTGCTATCAAAAAGATGTCGGCTGGAGATGAACGGTTTGCAGCGATTTCCAATCGCTTAGCGGTTCTCTATGAAAATGGAGATGACTATCAGAAACAAATGAAAATTTATGAGGAACTCTATGCCCAAGAGAAATCACCAAAATTTCGTCAACAATACGCTCTGAAGGCTGGTTTAATAAGTTTGGATAAACTGCAAAATGAGAAGCTTGCATCAAAATGGTTACAAAGTGCCGACTTGGGGGGTGTTGATGACACTGACCTTCGTGCTTCCATGTTATTGATCGATATAGACCGTAAAAATAGAGATTTAGATGGTGCGTTGAATCGATTGAAAGATTTGGAAAAACGGCCTGTGCCCTCGAGTAGTAGCTTTTTTTGGCAAATTCCTTTCCAGTTGGGGGTTTTGCATCAGAATCGAAAAGAATGGACTGCTTCGAGACCATACTTTGAGCAGGTAGCCAATCAACAGCAAGATTCTGACTTGGCAACAGATGCTCAGCAGATGTTGCGTTCAGTGGATTCTGTGATTGCCAAACAAGAATTACAAAGTTTGTTGAATAATGAAAATTGGCAGCAAGTGAGTAAGTTTATTTCTGAGCAAGAGAGGCTTGGCAACCTGCCTTTTAGTAAAGAGATTTTTGGAATTTGGGTTCAAGCTGAGACAAAACAGCAAAACTGGTCAAAAGTGCTTGAGCTTTATGGACGACTGCAATCGATCTTGCCTGAAGAAGCCGAAAAAGTTGATTCTCTGTTGGCTCAGGGTGAAGCTGCAGAAAAACTTGGTGGGTGGGTCAAAGCCAGATCGTATTACGAGCAGGCACTTGCCAAATTACCCAAAAAAGATAGCCAGAAAAGAATGTGGGTGATCGGCCGGTTGCAGAATGTTTTTGAGCGGGATCCTCGTGAAATCAAATCAGATTTTCCCAAACTGGTTGCATCAGAGTTTGAGCAGATAAGTGATTTGGAGTCTAGAAAGCAACTCGCTGGCCTGATGCTTTATTGGGCACGTGAACAAAGTAAAGATTCGCAGTTAGAGCGAGAGTGGCTGCTTAAAATGGGCAACCTCAATGCGGGTGATACTTCTGTTCAGGCTAGATTGCGCCTAGCGGATCTGTTGAATCAGGAAGGGAATAAAGCCCAGGCAATACAAGTTCTGCAGCCCGCTGTATCCTCTGATTTGAAGGTTTCTTCCAAAAACTTTGTTCCAGTATATCTAAGGTTGGGTGATTGGAATCAAGATAAAGAGAAATGGCCAGAAGCCTTAAAATACTATCAATCAGTTCAAAAGGTGGGCCCAAAAAATCTTGATCCTGAAGTTAAAACCTATGTGGACTCACAAGTTTTAGGGCTGCAGAAATATCTTGGAACACAAGAGTTGGCGAATGCAATTGAGAAGAAAGATTGGCCATTAGTAAGTAAACTAACCAAAAAGGGTTTAAAAGATGGGACCCTCAAACCTGATGTGAATTTGTTACGCTCCTGGCTACAAGCTGAGAAAGAGCAGAAGAGATGGTCAGAGGTATTGGCTGTTTATGACCAATTAGAAAGTACAGATCCCAAATCTGTGAAAACAATCTTTGACTACCAAGCCAGAGGCCAAGCAGCAGAGTCTACAAAACAGTCCCAAAAGGCCCTAGAGTTTTACTCGAAAGCCTATGAATTGGCTGAACCAAACGACAAGGTAAATTGGGCATTATACATTTCAGATAGACAGCAGGACCCAGAAGAAAAGACTAGATGGCAAAGCCTCGCTTATCAACAGACACCATCCGAGGAACAATTAAGCTTAGCTCAGAAATTAGCAAATCAAGCAGCTGAACAAAAAGACTGGACCAATGAAAAATTCTGGCTAGATAAGCTTGATAAGGGTGGTAATTCTGAAGTTGAGATGCAGGCAATGTGGAGGCAGGTAGAACAAGCAAAAACAAATAAAAATTCAAAAATTGAATTAGAAGCTCTCCAGAAAATTCTCATGCGTAAGCCGGCTGAAAATAGCTCGTGGTTTACACTTGCGCACTACCGATTGGGTCAATTGCATCTTCAATCCAAGCGGAATCAAGATGCGGCTCAATCATTTCTATTGGTAGCTCAGGCTGATTCTCCCAAAGACTATAATGAGCTGAAGCAGGCCGCCCTGCGACAGTGGAAATCACTTCAGCAGATAGACATCACAGACAAGTTGATCGAGTTGGAGAAAAAAGCAGACTGGGCAGGCTTATCTTATTTGATTAGAAAGGAGCAACTGGCAGGCACTATAAAGCTTGATGAATCAAACTTTTCAATGCTACTTCAGTCCGAAATTAAACAGCAAAATTGGAAAGGTGTCTTGAGAGCTTATCAACTCTTAGATCAAGAAGATAAGAAGCGTACGAATACTGCCGAAGCTCTTTTGATCCGAGCCCGGGCGACAAGACAACTCCAAAGCTGGAAGCCAGCTGCAGAGCTATACAGGGCAGCAATAAATGCACAACCAAAAAACAGCCACAGTGAAAGACTAAAGTTGCTTGATGAGGCTAGGCCTGCTTTTGAAGAAACAAAACAGGTGAAAGAACTCGTAGGGTTGTATGAAAAAACCTGTCCCCAATTGAAATCCAAAGAAGCAAAGCAAGCTTGTGCAGAGGTAATTTTTTACTATGCACAGAATTCATTGAAGGATGATTCAAAAGCACAGAAATGGTTAGCAGAGTTGGACAAGGGAGGCAATAGTGATGCTGACCTTGCCGCATTGATGGAACAGTCGAATCAAGCTCGTAAAGAAGGGGATGTTAATAAAGCTTCTGAAACACTGAAGGAGCTCTTGAAGCGAAAACCTAATCCAAACTCTGTTTATGCAGTTATTGCAAACTACCAGCTTGGAGCTGATGTTCAACAGTTGGAAAAGTGGTCTGAGGCTCGGAGATACTATGAGGCGGTTGTTAAAGCAAAATCAACTGATCAGAACAGAGAGTATCAGAAGCTTGCAACTCAACAAGTTGAACAGATTGATCAATATCTTTTCGGGGCGCGCATTCAAAATTATATAGATAAGCAAGATTGGAAAAGTGTTAGTAAAGAGCTCAAGCCACTACTGGAGAAACAGGGTACTGAAGCTTCTGTCGATTGGGTAATACTTTGGCGCCAAGCTGAAATTGGACAGCAAAATTGGAAAGAGGCTTTAGCCACTTGGGATCTACAACGCAAAGTAGATCCTGAAAGTTCAGAAACCCCTAAAGCTCTGATTCAGCAAGGCTCACTAAAAGAGCAGATTGGTGATAATTCCGGGGCACTAGTTTCCTATCGAAAGGTTCTTGAAAACGCTGCTGATCCAGCTTTGGAAGCTCAGGCTGTGAGCCGCGTCTCTTCAATCTTGCAGCAACAAAGAAATTATACCGAACTTGTGGAGTTTTATTCACAAAGATATGAGAGATCTAAGGATCCACAAATTAAGAAAAATGCTGCTTCTGAAATCGCGACATACTACGCAACTGTTCTAGAAAACCCTGAATCTGCGCGAATTTGGTGGGAAAAGGTAGATCAAGGAGGAGCAAGTCAGGAAGAAATCGCTGCAGTTTATGAACTAGCCAAAATGGACGGAGCAGTTGGCAAAACGGATAGTGCAATTCAGAGATTGAGGTCCTTGGTTGCACGCCCCGTCCCCAAAAATACCCAATGGTTTGTCCTAGTTCATTATCAATTAGCCGCCCTCTACCATACGCTTGAACAATTTCCTGACGCCCTTCAGCACTATCAGGAGGTTGCCGCGCATCCTGAAGTCAAAGGTTTAGAACAATACAGAGATCTTTCGAATAAAACAGCTTTGCAAATTGAAGCTTATCTTGCACAACTGCAGTAAAATCGGGTTATAGGTTTTTTGAGAACACGCGATTAATCACCAATATCGGCCAAATTCCAACTAGGACGATCAATAAAGCGGCGGGGGATGCCTGACTAAGTTGTTAGCTCGAGGCATATTGATAAACGTGTGTCGCTGAGGTCTCTACTCCGAAAGGCCTGAGAATTAGTGTTGCAGGAAGTTCTTTCATCACCTCAACAAACACAATCAGGCTTGCTGTCATTAAACTTGATTTCAGTAAAGGGAGATGAATAGAAACTAGTGTAAAGCGAGGTTTTTTTCCGAGAAGCCTTGGCAGCTTGTCCATCACCTTTGGAATTGCCTGAAAGCCGCTATCAACTGATCCGAATGCTACTGCGAGAAAGCGAATCACGTATGCAGCAACCAAAGCGAAGGCGGTCCCAGAGAATAATAAACCGCTTGAAATCCCAAACCATTCCCTCATTAGAAGATCAATCGCATTGTCGATTGAACTCATTGGCCAAAGAACACCGAGCGCGAGAATTGTGCCTGGAACAGCATAGCTGATGGACCCAAACTGAGCCACCCACTTTACGCTGGTCCCTCGTTGAAGCCTAACTCCAAAGCCTATTAATAGTGCGAGTATACAGGCGGCGCAAGATGCCACCAATGCAAGTGAAACTGTCCGTTCAACAATTACCCAAAGCTTCTGGATTTCCCAAGTGTTGTTGCCTAGCACTGATTTGCTGAAAAGGGTAATTACTGGGATTGTGAATCCAATCGCAATTGGAACAGCACAGCTTAACCAAACTAACACAGTCATTTGCCAACTAAGCTCTTTTTTTTGTGAAATATTACCCAAAGGCTGTAAAGAGAATCTTTGGGTTCTGCGGCTCCATCGTTCTGATCCGAGGAGGACAAAAACAAAAAAAGAGCCACTAGAGAGAGCTGCGAGGCGGCAGCTAGATCGTTCATGTTAAGCCATAAATCAAATACACCCTTGCTGAGGGTGTTGATCCCAAAAAAGCTCACAGTTCCATAATCTGCAAGAACTTCCATTAGCACTAAAGAAGCCCCTACGATGATTGTTGGTCTTGCTAGTGGGATAGTTGCAGTCACTAGAACATGTGACGACGACTGGCCAAGCATTTTACCAATACGAAGTGTCTTCAGTGCATGGTTTAGGAAAGCTGTTCGGGCCAGAAAAAATATGTATGGATATAGAACAAAACTAAAAAGAAATATGGCTCCACCAAGATACTGAATCTCAGGAAACCAGTAATCCTGAGGACTTTTCCAAAGGAAGAAACTACGAAGCGAATTTTGAAATGGACCAGCATATTCTAAGAGGTCTGTCCAAACGTATGCCATTATATAGGCTGGCATAGCTAAAGGCAGCGTCAATAATGTACTGAGCAGGGTTTTCCCCTTGAAATTGTAAATGGATGTTATCCAAGCACTACTGACGCCGATGATGGTTGCGCCAATCACAGAACCTATCATCAGCCAAAGAGTAGTCAGAATATATTTTGGTAAAACTGTATCAAATAAGTGCCTCCATAGATCGCCAGACTGACCAAGGCTAATGAATAGAATTGATGCAATAGGAACTGATAAAAAGACTAGGATCATCAGACTGAGGTATTGCCAACCTTTTTCTGAATCCGAGACCTTGGTACTACTAAAAACAGAATTTGGTAATGAATTCTGTTGAATTGATAAGTCTTCTTTCACTCGTCGAATTCCACCTGATCAACCAAAATTGAGGCATCTCTTCGATACTGAATAAAATCGACGAGCGATATGTTATCCGAAATGAAACCCTCATATGGTTTTAACAGTGGAGAAAGAGCTACCCCTTTTCGGGCGTTGGAGCTTAAGGGTTGTTTAGTTTATGGATGAGCAGTTTCAAAGAAACTTCCAACATCGTTTTTGATTTGCTGTAGCAAAGCGTTTT
>NYTS01000087.1 GCA_002683655.1 Deltaproteobacteria bacterium | reverse complement strand
CAGCGGAACTTGGGCCTGGATGCAGGGTGCGTCGGCAAAGAGGAAGTCGTTCAATGCCATGGCTTCATCCCACACATCCGCCCACGAGGGGCAGAGAAAAAAGAGAGGGAGACCAATCCCAAGTTCAAGGTGCGAAGATGGGCCTTCGAGTTGACTCACTCCTGGTTCAATCGTTTTCGAAAGTTGATTCCCAAGTATGAAGAAACTGACCGCTCCTAGCAGGCCTTGACCAGCTTAGCGGCAGCAATGATCACTTTGAACAAGGTCATGTCTATTTATGGATAAGTTCTTAACAAAATGGCTTGAAAAGTTGGATTCATAAAAAAATATTCTGCATATGACAAGAATGTATGTAAAAAATTTGGCAACTTCAGAAGTTTCTCCAAAAATTCAACTTGATTTGACTGTCAATGGATTCCAAATTCCAAAAAAATGACCAAAACGTTTATACTATGCCTCTATGTTAGCTACGTTTATCATTTGTTAGTTTTTCGAAACAACCCATTTTCAACGAAATTAATCTCCAACAAAAAGAAAATTGAATTTACTAAAAAGAAATTGGGCTTAGAGAAGGCTATATTGAATGGCAGTGAGCAACTAACTTCGGATGTGTCTCCTGGAAATCTAAATTTTAAGCTAGTTGGAATTGTTTCAATTAATGGAGATTGTTCGGTTTTAATTGAAAATTAGGATTCATATAAATGGGTTGAATTAGCGAGCACTTAGAAGGATTGGCTTTTTGATTTATGTGAAGAATCACTTGCCTTGTTTTCGACCCTAGATCAACCAAAGAGGTTAAGTTTGGGCCAGACTTCGATAGATGTCAAAAGTAGCAAAACATTGGCAAAATGAACTCTGAGGCAGATGCCACACCAATTCTTTCGCCGAATCATTAGATAAAGTAGTATTAATGAAATCAAAATTCCAACAACTAATGAAAGGGTAAGGATTCTATAAAACAGCACTGGTTCCTTTAAAAGAAATACGCTCAGACAAAAAATTGAGAGAAAATAGATACTTCCAATAATTGGTAAAAGAGAATTTTTCTGCAGATTCAGCGAAATGCTCATAGAACTTTGTAACCCTATCAAGCTTCCCCCCCAAACAAGCCACACTAAACTTTCTAATTCAATTTCTGGCATTTCAAAGGTAATAGATATAGACTAATAAAAGAATAAATAATGACAGATCAGATTAATCTATCTGTTTAGATGTATCTGTCAAAATTTGATTTGCCGCTAAGAGGTTTTGGATGCCCTTATGATAAATATGAATGTAGATGTAGCCATCATAGGTACAGGTACAGCAGGGATGACTGCATATCGAGCAGTCCGAAAACATACTAATAAGATAGCATTGATTGAAGGGAATAAATATGGAACTACCTGTGCCAGAGTAGGTTGTATGCCCAGCAAGCTTTTAATTGCTGCTGCAGAAGCATCCCACTCAATTCAGAAAAGCTCCAAGTTTGGTGTATATGCCAGTGAACCGCCCATCATAAATGGTAAAGAGGTAATGCAGCGTGTTCGTGACGAACGTGATCGATTTGTCGGTTTTGTTTTGGGATCAGTCGGCGAGTTTGAAGCTGAGCACAAAATTTGGGGCATGGCGAAATTTGTTGACGATAACACTTTGGCTGTTGGTGAAAAGTTAATTCATGCTGAAACCTTTGTAATTGCGACGGGTTCTTCTCCGAAAATTATGCCGCAATTCTTTGGCTTGGGAGACAGGTTGATTGTAAATGATGATGTTTTTGAATGGATTGAGCTTCCCAAATCAGTCGCTGTTTTTGGTTCTGGTGTAATCGGACTGGAATTGGGCCAAGCACTTCACCGCTTAGGAGTGAAGGTTAAAGTTTTTGGACGTCCCGGTAGAATAAGACCCATTACAGATCCTGAAATTGTTTTTTACGCAAAGAAAACATTTCAAAGTGAATTTTATCTGGATTCAGACTCAACTATTGAAAAGATCTGGCGAGACAATAATGAAGTAGTTGTTCAGTATCTTACCGATGGAGAACAAAATGTTGAAAGATTTGAATATTTATTGGCTGCTACAGGACGAAAACCAAATATCGAAAATCTAGATTTATCTAGAACTTCATTGCAATTGGATTCCAATGGTGTTCCTGTTTTTGACCCTTTGACAATGCAGTGTGGGAAAAGCCATATTTTCATTGCAGGAGATATTAATAACGATCTCACCTTGCTGCATGAGGCAGCAGATGAAGGAAAAATTGCAGGTGAAAATGCTGCGACCTTCCCTCACGTGACTCGTGGAGTTCGTCGGTCTATGTTGAGTGTGGTTTTTACTGAACCCCAAATAGCAGTATTAGGGGAAACTTGGGAAGATCTACACAATTCCAAAACATTTATTACAGGCAGAGTATCCTTTGAAGGTCAGGGCCGCAGTAGAGTTATGTTAAAGAACAAAGGACTACTGCATGTCTACGCTGATCCTCTTACAAAAAGACTTCTTGGTGCTGAAATTTTTGGGCCTGATGCCGAGCACCTAGGCCATTTGTTGGCGTGGTCACACCAGCAAGCCATGACGATTCCACAAATTCTTGAAATGCCGTTTTACCATCCTGTAGTGGAAGAGGGACTCAGAACGGCTATTCGTGACGCTGATTCTCAACTAAAGAATAATTAGCTTTTGATAAATCATATAAATCCCAAAGCAATATTTGTTCGAGAGATTCTTGAGCAAAATGATTTATTCATCACTGAGGATCAGTGGCAGTGCTTAGAAACTTGGGTCGATCGTTTGATTGAGATCAATAGTAGAATTAATTTGATTTCACGTAAGCAAACCGAAGTAGTTTGGTTACATCATATTCTTCACTCAATTAGCCCACTCATTTTAATTGATTTTCCAACAGATATTGATCTCTGTGATTTTGGTACAGGCGGAGGATTACCGGGGATTCCACTAGCTATTTTGAGGCCTGATTGGCAAGTTTTTTTGTTGGATTCTCGTCAAAAAAAGATTTCAGCCATCAAGGAAACCACAGATGGATTAGGTTGTGTTAATTTACATTTTATTGTGGGACGTGGGGAGGAAGTGGGTCTTGATCCAATGTACAATAATAGATTTCAATGGCTAACGGCGAGAGCAGTGTCAGCTATTGGGAACCTTGAAAGATGGACGAGAGATTTGCGCGATAAAGAAGCTACTTTAATCGCATTTAAAGGTGGAGATTTGGAAAATGAAGAAGTCGCCCCCGCTCAACTTCCAAATGTTGATAGATTAGTTGAACACCCAATTAAATTAAATGGATATTTTGATTTTTACTTTGACAAAAAGAAATTAGTTGAAATTAAATTCAGTTAATAAACTATTCTGGCAAAAAAGTATTAAGTTTTTCTTTATGGTACATATCACGATTTTGATAAATTTCTTTAACCTTTGCTCTAACTTGGGTCAAACTTTTTGAAGTTTGACTCCCTTCTTCTGGTTTGTTGGATGTATCAAAATTATCAATAAATTTCATGTATTTTCCAAGTGTGTCGATATCACCAAAATAAACTGAAATTGCTACCAATAGCTGTGCCCCCATCAATCCCTGAATTTCGCTAAGTGTTTCGAAGTTATCATCTAAAATCAGCTTGGCTTCCTTCAACAAATCTTCAGATTTTTCCCTAGTAAATTCAGCTTTTTTTCCAAGATTTTCCATACATAATTGGGCATGCCTTGCTTTGATCATTGCATCAAGTCTTACGAAAACTCCATTATCTGAGTTGATCTCACGCAAAATCTTGAATCCAAGAGCAGCAAGTTCATAGCTTAGATTAGCCTGTTCAATATTTCTTGAATCTCCATCAATACCCTCTTTATTTTGATTGTATTTGACAGATAATTTAGATTTTTCCGAATTCCACTTCTCAAAGAACTTAGAAACATCAAATGATGGTTCGTCTTCTTGACTAAATTTGAAGAATTCATCCCCAGGAGCTGTGAAATTGCAATTTGGGCAAATAGTCAAATAAAGAAAATTATAGTCAATTGGGTCTTTTCCATCAACAGGTTCACCAAAGGTAGGAATGCCAAAAATATTGTTCTTTATATGCAATGCCTTACTTCTAAGCGAATATTGCTGAACTTTCTCTTGTCCACAAACAAAACATTCAACGTAATGTCCTAGAAGTGAGGAGTTTTGGCAGACCAATTTTTCAACAGTACTGCTCTGATCGTTCTCAAGAAGGTGGTTAATTCCATGGTTTTCTCCTGGCCTTGAACTGAATTGTAGACCAAGAATAAAGTATCCGTGTTGTTTGCTGGGCTTTGCCCAGCGAACAACAACACTGCCAATTGGATCACAAACGGTGTATTCTCCTTTTTTCGAAGAGGATGGAATATAAATTTCGAGCAATACTTTTGAAAAAATATTGACAGGTCGCTTGCACCTTATCCGACAACCTCCTTCCGAAAGATCCAGACCAACTACATTCTCGATGTGATTGTGAACATGTAGACGAGCAGGAAACACAATTCTGCGACGTTCGTGGACTCGGATTTCTGACATATCGGACATGATCGCCTATGTTTTGAGAGTTTTCTGGTAGTTTTTTAGTTGATGATAATAGTTTGCATATAATTGTATTTCCAGTCGAAATCTTGTGGGTTCTCAATTAATCAAAATTTGCGTAATAAGAGTTTTTAATGAGGGGAGATCACAAACTGGAGCATGGCATAATTGCCCTTGACACACATGAATCAATAACCGCTCATCCGAAGATGCTCTACCCGCAGCAATAGGAATTTGTTGGCTAACAGGATCTGAATCATCAGAAGGAATAAATGCCACGACAACCTCGGGAAGAAAAGCCTGTCTCAACCATTGGAGAACCTCCTTTGTTTCTGATTTTGATTCATCACCAGATACAACTACCTCAATACCACCTTTTCGAGCCCATATCAGGGCGCTCAACATAGCTGAAAAATTTACGCCTGCTTGGTGCAAATGTGGTGAAAAACTATGAAGGATTCTCTCTGCATCGCTTAGAAGCCTTGAGCCCATTCCGAAACTAGCTAATTTTAGAAAAAGCAATGCTGTTGAAGTATTGCCTGAAGGTTCGACTCCATCGTGTCCATCAGCTTTCCTGACTAGAACTTCTTCTGCATCAAATCCCGTTTCATAGTAAGCCCCATCATGATTTAAGAAGAGTCGATTGATTTCATGAGCCCAGTGATGAGCCTTTAATATATATTGAGGCTCATAATTCCAAGCGTAAATATCCAGACACGCTAAGCCTAGTTGCGCGTAATCACTTAGATAAGCTGGAAATTTTGCGTCCCCATCTCTGTAGCGGCGTAACAGGCGCCCTTCATGATTAATGAGATTTTCTTCAATGAAAGCCAAGGCTTTGGTTGCTGTTATGCCATATCCATCATGGTCCAAAATTCTTGCAGATTGAGCAAATGAACTAATCATTAAAGCATTCCAAGAGACTAAGACTTTGTCATCTTTTAAAGGGCGAATTCTTTGAGATCGGACATCCAGTAATTTGCTGCGTGCAGCTTTGATGATCGATTGCCATTCATTTACATCCAGCCCCAGTTGTTCACTAAACCTGTTTGAAGGTTGGGAAACATTGAGAATATTTTTTCCTTCGAAGTTTCCCTCAATTGTTACATTCCAATAATTTGCAAGGGACTCATAATTGTCTTTTTGGACAGTATCTTTGAATTCTTCTGCGGACCACAAATAGAAAAGTCCTTCATGGCCCTCGCTGTCGGCATCTTCTGCAGAACAGAAGCCTCCACCTTCAGCTAACATGTCTCGATTAATGTAATGAAAAATATCTTCAGCTATTTCTCTGTAAAATGGATTTCTGGTCACTTGGTAGCATTCTAAAGCGATTTGAGCGAATAGTGCGTTGTCGTAAAGCATTTTTTCGAAGTGAGGTACAAGCCAGCGATAATCTGTGCTGTAACGACAGAGACCACCACCCACCTGGTCGTAAATTCCGCCATTTCGCATCCTTTCCAATGTCAGTTCAACCATGTACAGATCAGAAGGATTTCCAGTTCTCAGGTGATACCTCAACAGCAGTTGCAGACCCATGCTTGGTGGAAATTTATTAGGCCTTTGGAGAGCAAATCCCCCATCCTCATGATCAAAAACCTGCCTGTATGCTTGTACGGTTTTTTCAACACAATCCCATTGTGGTAATGGTTCATCCAAAGGTTGAGGTGCTGGCGCCCTTCTTAAGTGGGAGGTTAGTTGTTCTGCTGTGTCATTAATTTTCCCTTTTTCCTCCTGCCAATAGAATTGGAGACTTTCCAAAACTTGACGAAAGCTTTGGCGCCCATACATGGGCTTGGGAGGAAAATATGTTCCACCAGTAAATGGCCTGCCATCAGGGGTGGCAAAAATATTCAAAGGCCAACCCCCTTGTTCACCAAGTGCATGTAGAGCATCCATGAAAACCTGATCAATATCTGGTCGCTCTTCTCTGTCAACCTTTATCGCAACAAAATTTCTATTCAAATAATCAGCTGTTTCTATGTCTTCAAAGGATTCCCTTTCCATGACATGGCACCAATGGCAGGTTGCGTAACCAATACTGACTAGAATGAGTTTTTGTTCTCTCTGCGCTTTGTCAAAGGCTTCTTGTGACCAAGGAAACCAATCTACAGGATTATGAGCGTGCTGAAGCAGGTATGGGCTCTTCTGATCAATTAGTCGATTAGTATTAGGTGACAATATGGACCTTTAATATGAAAGTTAGCTCAATTTATTTAAAATTTATAATTGGTTCAAAATATAAATTAGTACTAATTATTAATAATCTGAATTTAATCAAAATTTTAGAAAGAATAAAATCAGTTAAAATTTTAATTTACTAAAAATTAAATTGGTTCAAGCCAAGAAAGCAAATCTCTGAGAAGATTTGATTGATCTTTTGGAGAGAGTTCTTCCCAATCGAAATTTGGTTTATCCCAATAATCTGCTCTCTGGACATTAGAAGTTTCAGGTCTTTTTTTCTTCCAATCATTAATTATCCTTTTCCAATGTCTCTTGCGGCGTGCCCAGCGTGAATTTTCTTCTGGTGGTTCTAGCAAACCAATTGAATAGAAAGCCTTTTCAAGATCGAGAGACTGGTAAATGGTATTACCCCACCATGAGGAAGACTCGGGAAAATACTGGTTTTCTCCAATTATCCAACCAGAAATTAATTTCTTGGAAACAGGGTGCAGACAAGGAGCCAGCAATATGATATCTGATTGGTCTGATACTTTTAATTTACTGATATCAATAATCCAAACATAATTCTCTGTATCATTCATTTGTTTTAAAAGAGAATGGCAACTTTGAATCCAAGATTGCCTACTAGGGTAATAGGTCCATGTGTCCAACACAATCTTACCCTCCACGAAACATCTTTGACACCAGTTTGTACTACCTATGTTGGCCGAAATACTTCTGAAATGTAGATTCTCAAATAAAGAGATTTCTCGAAAGCCGTGATTCCATACGATTTCAAATGCTTGTTTTGTAAAATCAATTTCATTTCCCTTTTTATCATTAGGAAGCTTTTTAGATTTGGTTGAATTTTCGATTATCGACGTTTTTATTTTGTTAGCAAGATTTTGCTGGACTGAATCTTTAAAGATAACTTTTTGCAATGAATTAATTAACCAATCAGAGAAATGAATTGAATTCATAATTAGAAATTTCTATATAATAAGTTATTTGACCTGATATAACTTGTGGTGACAAATTTACCAAAAAAATTATTTCATAATAAATGATTAAAATTAGTTCAGGAAATCTTAAAGGGACAAAACTTTTTGTACCAGAAGGCCAAATGGTACGTCCGAGTTCTAGTCGGACTCGGGCAGCTGTTTTTAATACACTTCAGCACAGGTTTAATCTGTATGAGTTTTTGATTTGGGATGCCTATGCTGGAAGTGGCTCACTTGGTTTGGAGGCATTTAGTCGAGGCGCAAGGCCAATAGTTTTTACTGAAAACAACCATTCTAATTTCAAAATATTGATAAAAAATTTGGAAAAATGTGTTCTTTCTGAAGAATGTGCTCATCGAATGAGTGCTTTGCGGTGGCTTGATTCTTCAATCAAACCAGCAAAGATAATAGTGTTTTTAGACCCACCATATCAATCAGATGAGTTAAGCAAAATCATTCCAAAGCTTGCCCTATCCAAAATTATTTTGACCGGGAGTTTGGCCATTGCTGAAGCAGATTCCAAGATTATGCTAAACTGGCCAAGCCAATTTGAGGTGTTCTTTTCAAGAAACTACGGTCGCAGCAAAATTGAGATTGCAGAAAAGCTGGAGATGGCTTGATGAATAATTCAGTTTGGGAAGAGAGGCGCTCTGGAAGGTCTTTGAATCGTAAAGACGATCCACGCACCCCGTTTGAGCGAGACCGAGCCAGAGTAATTCACTCTGCCGCCTTTCGTAGATTGCAGTCTAAAACCCAGATTCTTGGAACTAGTGAAGGTGATTTTCACAGAACAAGGCTAACACATTCCATGGAGGTTGCTCAAATCAGTAGAGGGTTGCTTTTGGTTATCGAAAGGAATCAACCTGACGTCCAAGAATGGTTACCATCTTCTGCTTTGCTTGAAACGATTTGCCTCTCACATGATATGGGACATCCTCCATTTGGTCATGGTGGTGAGGTTGCTCTCAATTCAATCCTACACAAGTACGGTGGTTTTGAGGCAAATGGGCAAACATTTCGTCAGTTGACAAAACTCGAAGCACATACCCCAGAGTATGGTCTTGATCTTACGAGGAGATCATTACTGGGTGTGATTAAGTATCCGGTTTTTTATGAGGAAGTCTGTAAGTCCACTTGGCCCAAAGAGAATTCCACAACACCAAGATATGCTTGGCTACCACCAAAATGTATTTTTGAGACCGAAGAAGAAATTTTAGATTGGTTGCTAAGCCCGTTCAATTCATCAGATAGAAATATTTTCCGAGAATATCTTCCGCCCAATGAAAGTGAACACGGTTCTTCTAAATACCTTTCTTTGGATACGTCGTTGATGGAATTGGCAGACGATATTGCCTATGGTGTACATGATCTTGAAGACGCAATTGCTCTAAAATTAATAACCAGAGAGCACTGGCAGGAAGTTCAAGAAAATTGTGATTCAAATTGGTGGGAAGCTCAAAATATTGGGCACTTAGAGAATCAACTTTTCTCAAGCGTCGATGAAAGCAGTTCATTGAGGAAACAAGCAATAGGAGGAATTGTACATTTACTGGTCAGTTCTGTGGAAATTGTGAAGCACAATAAATTTGATAATCCTCTGCTAAATCTTAATGCGAAGCTTACGATAGAATCGTCGAGATTTATTTCTCTTTTGAAAGATGTCGTATTTAGACACGTAATTCAATCAAACAGTGTCCAGATATCGAATTACCGCGGACATTATATTGTCAGAAAACTATTTGAAATTTTTCTGCAAGAGGGGTCATCAATCCTTCCAGATCTGTTCAAGAGAAAGTTTATTGTTTCCTCATCGGAAAAAGAGTCTGCAAGGATTGTCGGTGACTATATTGCTGGAATGACAGATTCCTTTGCTAGCAGAACATATGAAAAGCTTTTCGAACCTGGCAAAGGTTCTGTGTTTGACAGAAATTGAATTTGTCAAAGGAGGAGCAACGATGCTCTGTTGTCCCTCCATGTTGTTTCTTCAGATCGTCCGAACATTCACAGCACAGGGCCCCTTACGGCCCTCGCCAATTTCAAATTCGACAATCTCCCCTTCTTTAAGGTACTTGCCTTGAACTTGAGAAAAATGAACAAACAGATCTTCACCTGACTCTTGAGCAATGAACCCATAACCTTTACGTTCATTGAACCACTTGACACGCCCTTGTTGTTGCATGGTTGGCCTCTACTCGGTGATGAAGAATTCACCCCAACTTTTGAGGTAGGCCAAGGGTATCTTTTTTAAACCAGTAAGCAAGCCTTGAGTTTTGATGGAAAATATAAAATTTAACTAAAACAGTTATTTGAGTGATCAAATTATGCATGACAAATATTCGATGCAAATAATTTCATAAATTTTTATCATGATCAGTACTAATTTAGTGATCTAGAAGATATAATTTCATTATTGCATGGAATATGCGTTTCAAAACAAACCTTTGATGGTAGAGAATAGAAAACTTTACATAAAATTATGTACTGAACCCGGATTAAAGTAGAATGTCACAACAACAATTTAAATTTAAAGAACGTCTTCGTTATCGGCTGGATAACTTCTTTTCCAAAGGTGGTACTGCAGTATTCCTAGCATTGCTCTTCTTATTTTTCATCGCCTTTGTCGTCATGGGATCTCTGCGACTACTAGCTTACGTGCTATTTCCAGATGAAAATATTGAAGAGATGGGATTTTTGCTTTGGCATGCTTTCTTCCAAATCATTGACTCGGGCTCTCTTGCTGAGCTGGATGCGCAATCTAATCTTGCTGGGAAATTGGTTGCGATAGCTACCATTTTCATGGGACTGGTGTTGTTTTCTAGCATGGTTGCTTTCATTACTCAGCAATTTGAAATGCGACTATCCATTCTTAGAAAGGGTAAGAGCAAAGTTCTTGAGAAAAACCATACAATCATTTTAGGGTTTGATATTCGCTGTCTGGAAATCATCAAAGAATTAATTGAAGCAAATGCATCTGAAAAAGATGCAGTAGTAGTTGTGATGGCTGACCGTGAAAAGGAAGAGATGGATGATTATTTTCACGAACACCTACCAGACTCACAAACCACTCGCATAATTTGCAGAACTGGTTTGGCCTCATCACCCCAGGCTTTGAGAAAAATAGGAGTGGATAAAGGTAGATCCGTAATCTTGACAAATCCCTCCCCCCAGGTCGCAACCAACACCGTGAAAATGCAGGGGGATTACCAGATTTTGAAAGCCATCATGGCAATTTCTTCGGTGACTGGTGAGGAGAAGATGCCCCCAGTCATTGCAAAATTATTTTTTGAGCGAAATCGAGACCTGGCTCGGGGAATAGCACCAGGAAAGGTGGTTGTACTTGATGAGGATCTCATCCTTGCAAAAATCCTCGTACAGACTTCACGAATTCCAGGCTTGTCACTAGTCTATTCACAGTTGGTTGGCTTCGTTGGTGACGAAATTTATTTCTCCACGATTCCTGAATTTATTTGTGGGAAAACTTTTGGTGAATTGCAGTTTCACTTTCAGAAAAGTGTCCCTATCGGACTCAGGCGATCTGATCTGATCATGCTTAACCCAAAGCCTGAAACTGTCTTGGAAGAGGGAGATGATGCTATTGTAATTGCTGAGGATGATTCAACAATTCACTTTTTTGAACAACCAGTTGTGGAGCCAACAGAACTCTCTTATTCTGAAAATAAAGTTCTCCCAAAGATTGAAAAGTATCTGATTTTCGGATGGAACAGGAAGCTTCCAATATTGGTTGACGAATACAGCGGTTACATACACGATGGCTCAGTGATCGATATAATTGTGCCGCGGAAATCGGATGCTATGGAGAAAATTTTTCAGCAACTTTCCAGCAAGCACCCAAAGGTTAGAATGACTTTGCAGCAAGTCAATCCTTCAATGTCCAACTTCCCAGGTCGACTCTATCCCCACCGTTACGACAACGTAATCATCATGGCTGGAGAGAATGGCACTACGGAGGAAATTGATTCTGAAACAATTTCCATGCTACTGAAGTTCCGTCACTTTTTCAGAGAAGTTAGAAACAAAGGTGAGGAAGTTCATACTCAACTAATCACCGAAGTAATGGATTCAGCTAATGCCCAAATTATTCAACAATCCGGGGTTAAAGATTTTCTGGTGAGCAATCAATTTGTTTCCAAAATGATGGCTCAGATCTCTGAAGACCCAGATGTTAATTTGGTTTATGAAGACCTTTTTAGTGAAGATGGCAGCGAGACTTATCTAAAACCCGCATGGCTATATTTTGATAATTTACCAGCAGAATTATCCTTTGCAGATATAATGCTTGCTGCACAGAAAAGAAATGAGGTATGTTTCGGTTTGAAAATCAAATCCGAAGAATATGAACCAAAATTCGGTATTAACATAATTCCTAAGAAGGATGAAGTTTTCAATCTTGAAGAGGGAGATATGCTAATTGTCCTTGCAGAGGATGAATACTAATCCTCGATTGACTCATTCCCCACATCCTCATGTCGGAAGTCTTCCAGATTCAGGCTGATTACCACCCCACAGGTGATCAGCCGAAAGCCATTGAATTCCTCTGCAATAATCTTGATTCAAAAATTAGAAATCAGATTTTACTAGGAATCACCGGGTCTGGAAAGACTTTTACGATGGCCAGCATTATATCAAGGTTACAGAGGCCCGCCTTAGTTCTAGCTCACAATAAAACTCTTGCAGCGCAGCTTTACAATGAATTTCAACAATTTTTTCCAGAAAATGCTGTCGAATACTTCGTGAGCTTCTACGATTACTATCAACCTGAAGCCTATGTCCCCCAAAGAGATTTGTTTATTGAAAAGGACACTGCGCTCAACGATGAATTAGACCGACTACGTCTTTCTGCTACCCGCTCCATACTTGAAAGAAAAGATGTTGTCATTGTCAGCAGTGTCTCATGCATCTATGGATTGGGAGATCCTGAAGAGTATGGACAAATGTTGCTCTATTTGCGTCAAGGTGATCGTTACAGGAGAGGGCAACTCTTAGAAAGATTGGTGGAAATTCGCTATGAACGTAATGATTACGATTTTCATCGCGGAACATTCCGTGTTCGCGGTGATGTAATCGAGATTTATATGGCAGAAGCGGAATATGCCGTGCGCGTTGAACTTTGGGGGGATGAAATTGAAAATATTAGTAAATTTGAACCACTTACGGGAAAGAGAATTGCGGGTCTTCGTCATTTTGTAATCTACCCGGCTTCGCACTACGTTACAGGTTCAGATACGATCCCAACCACAATCGATATGATCCGAGAAGAGCTTCAAGAACGATTGGAAGAGCTACATTCCAAGGGAAAGTTGGTCGAATATCATCGCCTGAAGCAAAGAACGGAACATGATATTGAAATGATTGAGGAAACAGGATTTTGTCAAGGAATAGAAAACTATAGCCGCATCATACAGCGCAGGCCTCCCGGATCTGCCCCCACTACATTGCTCGATTATCTTCCAGAGAACGCAATTATCTTTGTAGATGAGAGCCATGTGAGCCTTCCTCAAGTTAGAGGGATGTACATGGGTGATAGAAGTCGCAAAACCACATTGGTTGAGCATGGATTTCGACTGCCATCCGCAATTGACAATCGTCCACTTACTTTCGAGGAATTCGAAAAAATAGACCTACCCTTCATCTACGTTTCGGCTACTCCAGGTGATTACGAATTGCAGAAAGCTGGACCGCAAGTGGCTGAACTAGTTATTCGTCCAACTGGACTGGTAGACCCACCGATTGAAATCAGGCCTGTCATTGGCCAAGTCGATGACATGTTAGAAGAAATTCGTATTCGTGTTGAGAAAGAAGAAAGAGTTTTGATTACAACTCTGACAAAGCGAATGGCGGAAGATCTAACAGATTATTATAAAGATCTTGGTGTGAGGGTAGTCTATATGCACTCAGGTGTTGATGCCGTGGAACGGACCCAAATTCTGCATGATCTTAGAATTGGGAAATACGATGTTTTAGTAGGAATCAACTTACTTCGCGAAGGACTTGATCTGCCGGAGGTTTCTCTTGTTGGAATTTTCGATGCTGACAAGGAGGGGTTTCTTCGGTCTACACGTTCACTGATTCAGACTTGTGGTCGAGCAGCGAGAAATGTCCATGGGCAAGTGCTGATGTACGCGGACCGAATTACAAGATCGATGCAAGAGACAATTGACATCACGGAAGCGCGGAGAACTAGACAGATAGCTTTTAATGAGAAAAATGGTATTATTCCGAGAACAGTGAAACGTTTTGTAGCGCCCTCTTTACGAGCCGAAATGGCGGAAGAAGAAGTCGTTGAAGAGGCCGCACCGGTTTATCAAAATCATAGTAAAATTGAGGATAAGATTAATGAACTGGAAGCGGATATGCGAACAGCTGCGAGTAATCTTGAATTTGAGTTTGCTGCAAAATTGCGAGACCAGATTCAAAAGTTGAAATTATCTATTGGAACAACCGATTGAGCATACTCAATCAATTTAAATGTCAAAAATAAAATTTCCAAAGTATCCTTCCCCACTTTGGACCTTCTTTACTGCTTCATTCTGCCTTCCATCATTAATTCGCACCTCAATTCTTTTCGAACAAACTGAGTTACATCCCAGAATACTAAAGACTTTTTCGTTAGGTCTCGGCTATGACCTGATGAATGCGGCATTGATAGCTCTTGTAGTCGGGCTATTACCTTTAACGAATCGTTTGTTCAAAATTATCAGTATTTTGCTCTTTTTTGGGTTAGCAGTCTTTTCCTTCGTTAATTATCAATACTTACTTCAATTCGGCTCACATCTTCCTTTTCATACTCTTGAATATCTTCAGGCACCCCAACATTTCTCATCAACTGTTATTGCTGCGCTGCTTCACCCCAGTTTCATGCTGATTGTCCTTTTTCCTATTACAGGTTTTGTCTTTATAGCCTTTCATTTCCAGACATACGCACAGTCATGGAAGCGAAAGTTACTCATTCGGATTTTAAGTCTGATTATTTTGTTTGTGATTGGTGGGAGCGCAGGCAGTTACAGTAATTCTTATGTTGGAAAAAATATTGATGATCCACTTACCACAGCGGCATTAAATTATTTTTTTTGGACTCAAGACCGTGAGAAAAAAGTTGCTATCAGGAAACCCACTGAAGCATTGCAGTTGATTCAAACCGATTTACTAGGAAAGATCACAACAGATCCAATTTATAGTGAATATCCTCTTGTTCGAAAGCATGATGCTAAGGGTTGTTCAGTTAATGCAACTGAACTAGCCAAATTGCTTTGCTCGGATCCGTTCAAAAAACTCAACGTCATCTTGCTGTTGATGGAATCCTTCCGAGCAGCAGAAATTGGGGTCTATGGCAGTAAAATAGATTTAACTCCAAGATTTGATGAGTGGTCAAAGAAGGGAATTCTTTTCAAGAATTTTTACGCAAATGGCTTTCAAACTCGCCACGGTGAAATCTCAACATACTGCTCAGTGATGCCAAACTATGGTGCTGCAGTTTTGAAGCGCTATGCGAAAAACCAATTTCGCTGCTTGCCAGCGGTACTTCAGGAAAATGGTTATTCAACAATTTGGATTCACGCTGGTGATGCGAGTTTTGATGGACAAGCAACTTTTTTTCAAGAAAATGGCTTTGAAAAAATCATCGATAAATTTGATTTTCCGAGCGACACAGAAGAGTTAGGTTGGGGGTATTCTGATGGAGCTCTCTTCCAAAAACTTCTGACTACACTGCCATCACTGAAAAACCCTTTTTTTGCTTCAGCCTTAACGATTACAAATCATCATCCATTTGAAGTTCCAACTGAATACGAATTAGGACTGGGGAATCAAGATCTCCATAATTATTATAACTCTATCCATTACATGGACTCAAAATTGGGAGAGTTTCTGTCACTGGCTGAAAAAGAGCCTTGGTTTGAAAATACGCTGATCATTATCACTGCAGACACTTCTAGCTTTCAGCCACCCCAATCAGAACCCAAAGACTTTGGTGAATTTGTTTCGCTTCGATCCAGGATTCCTTTGTTAATTCTGGGAGGGTCAATTAAGCAGAATGCTGAAATTAATGAGTTTGCAAGTCAGATAGACTTAGCTCCTACAATAATGGATTTACTGGGTTTATCCTGGACCAGTCCATGGGCTGGAAAATCTTTGATTGGTAAACAAGATCTTTCGATTGCCTACACGAATAGACCTGGAAGTTATTGGGCGGTAATGAGTAAAGAAGGAAATGTCTTTTCGGAGAATGATAATAAATTCCACGTGGATGATCTAATTGATCTTAAACTGGAGAATAAATTGAAATCTTTGGGAAGTTCTTGGTTAAGAGTGACAAGTTGGCTACTCCAAGAAGATCTCTATTGGCCAAAATTGGACAATAATAATTAGATGGCTAGTCCAATAAATATAACAAAGTCAAATAGATGAAATTATGTTTCAGAAATTATGTCTTTTCTTCATCAGTCTACTGCTAAGTTTTGATTTAGCTTTAGCACGTCCAAAAATTTCTCTGGATGAACGAGAAAACATTCGGATCTATGAGGATACCAGCCCTGCTGTTGTCAACATCAGTTCTATTGCAGTAAATTATGATTTTTTCTACCGCCCGATGCCGTCAGAAGCAGGTTCTGGGACGGGCTTCTTTATCGACCGAGAAGGTCATATTGTCACCAATTATCATGTAATTGAAGGAGCCCAAGAATTAATTGTCACCATGCTCGATGAGAGTCGATGGGAAGCCGATATAGTTGGAGTGGATCCCAATAACGACTTAGCTGTGATTAAAGTCGAAATCCCCGATGAAAGGATTAAGACTTTATCAATGACGAATTCCAACGAAGTCTTCGTTGGCCAGAAAGTCTTGGCTTTAGGCAATCCTTTTGGCCTACAACACACTCTCACAACAGGAATTATTAGCGCTTTGGGCAGAACGATTGAGGCTCAGAATGGAAGAAAGATTGAGGGTGTTTTACAGACTGATGCAGCAATCAACCCAGGAAATTCGGGTGGGCCTTTGCTGAATAGTGAGGGGCTTGTTGTAGGAATCAACTCGGCAATCATTGGCTCAGCAGGAAGTGTGGGGATTGGTTTTGCTATACCTAGTAACACTGCCCGCAGAATCATCCCCGATTTGATTGAGCATGGGTACGTTCAACGACCGTGGTTAGGTATTGAGCCAATACCTACTCGTTATTTGCGAAGAGCCGGGTTAAACGTCCCAGAAGGTTTATTGGTAGCTCGAGTTGTTGCGGGAACAGCTGCTGGAAATGCTGGTTTGCAGGGGGCTGACAGAGAAATCATTGTTGGTCGTTATCGAATTCCCTGGGGAGGAGATATCCTGACCAAACTGGATGGAGAATCCCTTAGTAATGTTGAAGATCTGGCGCGAATTATTGATGTTCGCCAACCAGGGGAAATCCTGAACATTACATTCGTGCGAGATAGTAAGACCTACCGAACCAAAGTTAAGTTAACCAAACGTCCTCGCCCCTCTTTAACAAATCGATAGTTTTAATTAAATAAATAAAAATAGTAGCTTGTAAGAATGTGCATGCATTTTGAAGATAAACTAGAGATTCAAATGGAATTGATAACTCTTTCACTTCAATTGCTTTATGACACGCTTGCTTGTCATTGGCGACGTTCACGGTTGCCTTATCGAATTAGAAAACCTTCTATGGAAATTGCGATACCAAGTTCAACAGGACAGGTTAGTTTTTGTTGGTGATCTCCTGAATAAAGGCCCTTCAGGTGCTGAAACACTTTCATTCATCAATGATCTCAAAGATGACGGCGGCGAAGTGATTTATGTGAGGGGGAATCATGATGAAAAATATCTGCAATTTTACCATCAATTTTCCAAAAGAATCCGAAACGGGGAAAAACCACCCCGCAGATTGTGTCAGGGATGGTTGGGGCCCGATGGTCAAAGCACCATTAGTAAATTGAAAAGTCGTGATTGGAGGCTCCTTTTAGAGACACCGCTTTCTTTTCAAACAGGGAATCTAACTGTTTTACATGGAGGGCTGTCATCAAAAATTCACTGTAAGCCCAAGCATCTTTTGGATTCAAAGAGCTTTACATCTAAACGCAGAGCTGAAATCAAATCTTTGATGTATATTCGGAAATTGCATAAGGATGGTTCAGTCCCCAATCAGAATGAGACAAGAGGCTTGGTTCCTTGGCAAGATCTTTATGATGGCAGATTTGGCTGGGTTGTTTATGGCCATCAACCCACATCGCATGTCATGCACAGAGGACAAACTATCGGTATTGATACAGCTTGCTGCTATGGTAATCGGCTTACAGCGCTAGTTCAGGAGCCAGGTTCACAAATTCATTGGGAATCTGTATCAGCACGATCCTATTACGCGAATTGTCCTTCGTCCAAGCGTCTCAAGTATGCAGCCACCGCAGTTTGATCCTCATGACGACAAAACCTTTCAGAATTTAGAACATCCACTCTCAATTATAAAGCGCGACAAAAATTGGAAAAAATTACAGGATTGCTGGGAGCTTCAAATTGAAAAATGGATATCTCATAAAATCAAGGAAGAATCCCCTCTCAATAATTGGGAAAAGCTTGTTCTACTTGGAACTTGCATTGGGTTTCACCAAAGAAATCTGTATTGTAATGATCCATCACATCAATACATTTACCCAAAAATTCTGATGGATGTGCAGAATCTTTTTCCAGAATTCACTCAGGAAGGATCAGATCCAAACCATCCAGATATCCTTAACCAGGTAATTGATTTTGGGATACAATGGGTCTATTACATGGACTGGGATTTGTATATGTCACAGGAGTTGTATTAAATAGCTAATGAACAGTCCTCAGTGACCAAAACTCTGTGAAACACCCCTTTTCATTCCTCTTTTTTCCCTGTTTTTTACTAATCATAATCAGCAAAATTGCTCTTGCTGAAGAATCTTACAGCCAGCATTATCCCGTTCAAATTACTACTACTTCGATTGGTTATGGTTTTTGGGCAGGATCATTCGTCAAGGAAGATCTTTTGTTGGGTTTACAATTCACCAACCACTCAACAAATCTTACCAGAGAAGAAATCTATGATCATAGTATCGGCCAGCAGAGTCAGGTTGTTCTCGTTTTTAATCGTTGGAACCCTACAAGGGAAAAGTCATTCTTTCTTCAGAGTGGCATTGCTCATCGAAAGCAGCATGAAGATACTGTCTTCAGGCGGGATCGCTATCAAGGAGACACCCTAGTTGCTTACGGCCGATTTGGAGGTGTCAAGGTTGTATGGCCGGAGTGGGCTGTTAATCTGGGCTTAGGTTGGCATTGGCACTCAGATCTTGGATTTAGCGGGGGTGTGGGTTACGGGCTGCTTTGGAGTGAGCATCCAAAAATGACGATTGATTCCAATTATGATTGGTTTGTCACCGAAGCTGAGAATAAATACTTTCAAGCACAACAAGAACAAACTCGGGATAAACTAAATCGGCTTGCAATTTGGTCATTGTACTCAGCCAGTATTGGTTGGACATTTTAGACTGTAATGATGATGGAATGTGATTCACCTCAGTAATCTATGGATCCAAAGGTCAGCTTGGCTAATCGCAATAAGACCAAAAACTCTTGGAGCAGCGGTTGCCCCGGTCCTGATCGGTACTTCGATGGCCATTTCAGATGGATTGTTTCATCTGCTTTCGTGCCTCTTATGTTTGTTTGCCGCAGTCCTTATTCAAATTGGAACAAATTTTTCGAATGACTATTATGACTTTTTCAAAGGTGCGGATACTTCTGAACGTCTCGGACCCAAGCGAGTAACACAATCAGGACTGCTGGAACCTGATGCAGTGAAGCAGTTGTTTGTGATTGTTTTTGCAATGGCTGTGCTGTGTGGCTTTTTTCTGGTTCTCAGAGGTGGCTGGGAAATTTTGCTGATTGGACTGCTCTCAATTACTTCGGGCATTCTTTATACGGGTGGACCCTTCCCTCTGGCGTATCATGGGTTAGGGGATATCTTTGTCATGCTTTTTTTTGGTCCAATCGCAGTATCAGGAACCTATTATGTTCAAGCACTTCAGTGGAGCGAATTGACAATTCTAGCCGGCTTTATTCCTGGATTGACTGCTACAGCGTTAATTGCGGTCAATAATCTTCGTGATGCTCCGACTGATGCGAAGGTTGCGAAGCGAACCCTTGCTGTGCGGTTTGGAGAGAATTTTGTTCGGAGAGAGATTCAATTCACATTAATTTTGAGTGCAACCCTACCAATTTTCTTGGTTGCTAATGAACCAAGTCACTGGCCTGCTTTACTCAGTTTGTTGGCGTTGTGGCCCATACTTGGTGTGATCAAGATGGTCCTTTCTGGTACCAAAGGTAGAGAATTGAATGGCGTTTTGGGGACTACTGGAAAAATACTTTTAATTCAGTCACTGCTTTTTTCAGTAGGATGGGTAGCCGGTCCAGCCTTCATTGATTAAATATTTCTCAACGTCTGAGATAAGAGTCAGCTCCAATCAATTGGGGATAGTTGGTTTTTCTTCGACCCCATTAGCATGTCTTGCAAATCTTCCACTTAGGAATCCATGAATTTGATCAGGACTTTTCCAAGGCCATCCTCCGAATTGGGTTCGCCGATATTCCTCAAAAGTATCAACAATTTCTTGTCGTGAATTCATCACAAAGGGCCCATATTGCACAACTGGTTCGCCAATGGGTCTGGCCTGCAGGAGAAGAAGCTTCGCAGAGCTTTCACCATTTTTAATCTTCAAGCTCTCTGACTGATTAATGTGGCACACCTGATTAAGTTTTAACTGCTCACCTGCAACTTCAACGGATTTTCCTTCGTAAATGTACAAACTTCGGTTCACTCCCTTCAGAACCTCTGGTAATTCCCATCTAGCTTGTTCATCAAGTGAAATTACCCAAATTGCCACATCATTGATTGGCTCAACGGCCCATGAGTAAGGAGTTGGCACTGGCCCTTTTTTAGTTCCAATACTTTTACAGTATTGAATAACCTTAATGCTGTGCCCTTCTTCATCTTCAAAAGTACTTGTTGGAATTGTCTCTGCCCAAAGCATTTTAAAGTTGGGATCAACCATTTTTCGATGCTTAGGTAGATTGAGCCAGATTTGGAATAATTCCAAAGTATTACCTTGATTCTCTTCAAGCAGCGGAAACATCTCTGAGTGCTGAACCCCAGATCCAGCTGTCAGCCACTGAACATCACCACCACCATAACGACCCGCAGCTCCCATCGAGTCAGCATGGTCCACCATTCCTCTCTGAACAACAGTCACTGTTTCAAAACCACGGTGTGGGTGCGCTGGAAACCCAGGAATCTTATCTCCATGGTACATTCGCCAACCATCTTTGATGATAAAATCATTTCCGATCTGACGTCCTCGGAGTGTTGCTGCAGGCCCTCCTTTGCCATTCCCTTTGGGATAAAAGTCCAGATGATGAACACAAAATAAAAATGGATCTCTGGTAGCCCAAGGAAAACCAAGATTTTCGATTGTCATTGTAGCCATTCACTTCTCTCTTCTAAATTTTTGGATGCCAGCAACGAACCCGATGTTGGTTCTTTTGGAATTGCCAAGGAGGGTTTATTTCACATTGTTTATTCGCTTTTGCGCATCGATCCCTGAATCGACATCCTATCAAGATCGACCCAGGTTGCGGCAGGGTCCCAGGGATTGGTTCAAAACCAAAATTGGATTTTCCAGGTCGTGGCCGAGCTTGCTGAAGTGCGATGGTGTAAGGATGTGCAGGGCTCTCCAATTGTTCAACCAGTAGATCTTCAACTACTTCTCCAGCATACATGATCACAATTCGGTCTGCTAGAAAGCCTACGACATCCAAATCATGTGAGATGAAAAGCAAGGCCATCTTGCGTTCTCTTTGAAGATTTTTGATTAGCCTGAGAATCTGTGCTTGTGTAGTCACATCCAAAGCGGTTGTTGGCTCATCAGCGATCAATAAATCTGGCTCACAGACGAGGGCCATAGCTATCATCACTCTCTGCCTCATGCCTCCAGAGAATTGATGCGGATACCACTCTAGCTTGCTGTCAACATCTCGAAGCCCTACTTGCCTCAAAAGATCAGAAATTTTCTTTCTACGGTCTTGATTTCCTAAAGAAGAATGTTCCTTCAGTACTTCATCAAGTTGCTCATAAATCGTCAGTACAGGATTCAAGGCAGTCATCGGTTCCTGAAAGATCATCGCCATTTCTTTTCCGCGCAACTCGCGCCATCGTTTATTGCAAGCATTTGAAAGATTTTCGCCTCTCCATAAGAGCTCTCCCTGATTTTCAGCTATTATTTTGTTCGAAAGCAAACCCATCATTGACAATGCTGTCATCGATTTTCCGCAGCCAGATTCTCCGACAAGACCAACGGTCTCCTGCGCATTCAGTGTGATGTTGACCTTGTTAAGAACCTGGACAGGACCTTTCTCAGAATTTAGGCTGAGATCATAGTCTTTCAGTGTCAATAGGTTGGAACTATTTTCGGTTTCTTGCATTCAGAAATACCAAAGGCTTAATTCAGAAGTACTGTAAGGGAGTAAGGGCAATTCACTCAGAAATGGATTCAATTTTCCATCTCCTCGAACCTGCCGCTTTCTGCATCTTCCAGATATTGATGTTGATGCACAACCATTCCCCAATCCGACAAAGTAATAACTGAGTAAATTGGTGGTTCCTTGATCAGTTGAAAGGGCAAATTCTCGGTTGTGAAAGTAAATTGGTGGACGGTCGAAGGCTGACATGTAAAAGGTATCCCTCGCCAAACGCCATGAAGTGGTCTATGCAAATGCCCGCAGAATAAGTGTTTTATGTTGGCGTGAGAATTCAGGATCTCCCCTAAGAGCTCGCCATCAGCTAGATTGCAGTTGTCCATTTCCTTCATGCCCACCTTGAAGGGAGGATGGTGAAGAAAGACGTAAACAGGATTATTTGAGTGACTCTTCAATGCGTTCCGCAACCAGTCTTGTCTTTTTTCACAATAACTACCTGCAACTTTGCCTTCCTGTAAAGTATCCAAAAAGAGATAGACATCCCCATCAGATTGCAGTTTGGATTGAATGAAACCATGCGGGTCTATTGCTGTTTCTGGAAAAACACCTCTGAATGGTTCTCGCTGGTCGTGATTTCCAAGCACAAGCTGATAATTTAGTTCATATTTTTCTAGTAACGCTCTGAGAAGGCGATAGGAGAGCGTATCCCCTTCATTGCAAAGATCACCAGTAATTACAAGCAGATCCAAGTCAGGATGCCTAAGCTTGATGTTCGCCAACGCCTGTTCAAGACGTTGACCGGGGTCTATCTCATGGATTTTCTGACCTTTAGGAACGAGGTGAAGATCAGTTAATTGTATGATTTTCATAGTTTTTCTTTAAGATATTCATTTATCAACAATCTTTGAATTTAACTAGACAGGAAATAATCTCACCAATGGAAGCTAAAACCTGCTCAGGGAAATTTGTAAAACCAAGTGCGCTTGACTTTCTGATGAAGCTAAACAAGCATCTTCCCTCAAATTTAACATTATTTCATTACTGAAAAGATGGAAACTACAACTATTTTTGATTTTATATATATTCTGAAATGTGCATTTACTAACTATTGATGGTATTTGTTCAGCGAAGCTTGAATTTGGTTTGTTGAACTAGGTCACCTGAGTCCTACTTACCCCCCAAGTCTTAAAACTCATCATTGAGAAATCCCCTACGTGATCTCTGTTCGAAACCTTTATAAACATTTTGGCGGAGTCCAGGCAGTAAACGGAATAAGTCTAGAAATTCAGAAAGGGTTGATTACAGGATTAATAGGTCCCAATGGAGCTGGAAAAACAACCCTATTCAATCTGATTGCAGGTACCTTTCCGCCTGATCAAGGACAAATCCTACTTGATGGAGAGGATGTAACTAGATTAAAACCACACCAACTTTTTTCCAAAGGACTCCTTCGAACCTTTCAAATTCCTCACGAATTTAACAGTTTGACAGCACGTGAGAATTTGATGATGGTTGCCCCGAATCAATTGGGTGAAAGCCTGATAGGTGCGTGGTTTCAGCGCACAACTCTTCATCAGCAAGAGAGAAAAATTAACATAAAAGCAGATGAAGTCATGGAATTTCTCAATATTCGACATGTCGCTGATGAACTTGCTGGAAATTTGTCGGGTGGACAGAAGAAGTTGCTGGAATTGGGTCGAACCATGATGGTTGATGCCAAGGTGGTTATTTTGGATGAAGTCGGTGCAGGGGTAAACCGGACTTTGCTGAAAGAAATCGGAGAAGCAATCGAGTTGATGAATCAGGAGAAAGGATACACCTTCTGCATGATCGAACACGATATGGATTTCATCAGTCGGCTCTGTAATCCAGTGATCGTGATGGCAGAAGGAAAGCTGCTGACTGAAGGCACAGCTGAAGAAGTGAAATCAAATGAAATGGTGATAGAAGCTTATCTTGGTCGTGGAGCTTCATCGGGACTGAGCTAAGAGGGTTTTTGTGAAACAGGCAATGAGTTATCTCCTTGGTGAAAATTTGATTGGTGGTTATGGAACTGGAGATATTCTCAAAGGCTGCACAATCTCTGCAGCTCCCGGAGAAATCTCTGTTGTTGTCGGTCCAAATGGAGCAGGTAAATCGACCGCTATGAAGGCGCTTTTGGGTATGCTGAAGGTCCTAAAAGGGAAAGTCATGCTTGCGGGGCAGGACATCACGAACATGTCCCCACAACAAAGGGTTCAACTTGGCATGGCCTTCGTTCCTCAAACCAATAATGTCTTCAGTAGCATGACCGTTGAAGAAAATCTGGAGCTGGGTGCGTATGTTCGCACCGAAGACTATTCAGATACGATGAGTCAGGTTTATGAATTGTTTCCAGTTCTGAAAGAAAAGCGTTTCCAACCAGCAGGAGAACTTTCCGGAGGACAGCGACAACAAGTTGCTGTGGGGCGAGCATTGATGACGAAACCGAGCGTATTGATGCTCGACGAACCAACAGCAGGTGTCTCTCCAATTGTCATGGATGAGCTTTTCGAGCGCATCATTGAGGTAAAACAAACAGGAATTGCGATTTTAATGGTGGAACAAAACGCTCGACAGGCACTTACAATCGCTGACAAGGGATTTGTATTAGTGACAGGCCAGAATCGCTTTACAGATTCTGGCCAAGTACTCCTTGCCAATGAGGAAGTTCGTCGCTCCTTTCTTGGTGGATAGCAATGGATTCTTTGAACGCGATTGTTCTGCTCTCTAATTACGTCTTCATTCCTTCTTTGGTTTATGGGTCTCAACTTGCCCTTGGCGCTCTCGGGGTAACAATTGTCTTTGGCATCATGCGCTTCGCTAATTTTGCGCATGGTGAAATGATGTCTTTTGCAACTGTCAGCACGATCTTTATCACCTGGTGGTTTCAGTCAATTGGTTTTACTACCGGAATCCTGCCTACAGCTCTCCTTGCCCTTCCGTTTGGAATCCTGATCACAGGCCTATTAGTCTGGGCTATTGAACGAAGTGTATTTAGCTACTATCGTCAAAGGAAGAGTAAGCCTGTCATCTTTGTGATCGCCTCGGTTGGGGTAATGTTCATGCTGAATGGGGTCGTCCGGTTGTTCATTGGGACAGACGAAATAATTTTCATGGATGGTCTAAAATTTCTCATTAAAGCTGGAGAATTTAAAAAGTGGTCCGGCCTCAAAGAAGGCCTGGCACTCAAGCAAACTCAGGTTTTAACCGTTTTATTGGCGATACTGGCAGTCTCCTGGCTGTTTTGGTTCTTACAAAAAACCAAGATGGGCAAAGCTATGCGAGCATTCTCAGATAATGAAGATCTTGCTTTGCTTTCAGGTGTTGACCCTGAAAAGGTGGTTCGAACAACCTGGTTTATCAGCGCTGTCCTGATTACTCTCGCGGGTGTCCTCTATGGTCTTGATAAAAGCTACAAACCACTGATCTATTTCCACCTGCTCCTACCTATTTTTGCTGCTGCCATTGTTGGTGGAATTGGCCAACCCCTTGGGGCTATTCTAGGAGGCTACATTGTCGCTTTCTCGGAAGTCACGACAACCTACGCATTCAAAAAATTCCTCAGATATCTTGGTCCTGAAGGTTGGTCTCCTGAAGGTTTGGTCCAGTTGCTCAGTACAGAATACAAGTTTGCAGTTTCTTTTTTGATTCTGGTCCTAGTCCTTTTGATTCGGCCTACTGGTCTTTTCAAAGGGAGGGTGCTTTGAATAATTCACAAAGAGCGATCATCAGCTTTGCAATCATGGCTCTCCTACTGGGAATAGTAGGTGCCACACAGTCTTGGAATGTGAGCCTGGCTATCCTGAACCTTTGTTTGATCTCAGCGGTCATGTCTCTTGGACTGAATATTCAGTGGGGCTATGCGGGTTTGTTCAATGCTGGAGTAATGGCTTCAACAGCCTTAGGAGGACTGGCGGCGGTCTTAGTCTCTTACTCGCCAGTTGGTGAAGCATGGGCCGTTGGTGGATTGGATACTGGATTAGCTTTCATTACTTTGGTTTCAACTGTTTTGGGAGCTTGGTTGATTAGAAAAAAAGTACCAGAAGGATCCATTCGAAGGGTGATATTCTTTGTATGGCTACTCGGTGGATATGCGTTGCTACGCCATTTTTATGAGCAAGCCTCGCTAAGTATAGAAGCAGTTGATCCGGCTCAAACAGGTTTTCTTGGAGGACTTGGTCTCCCAATCTTAATTTCTTGGATAGCAGGTGGAGCAACTGCGGCTGGATTAGCTTGGGTGGTAGGAAGAGTTGCGCTTGGGCTACGTTCTGACTACTTTGCGATCGCTACGCTTGGGATCTCAGAGATTATGATCTCGATTCTTAAGAATGAGGATTGGTTGACGAGAGGTGTGAAGAATGTCACTGGCTTGGAGCGGCCTGTCCCTTACGAAGTAGACCTTCAACAAAGCCAGTGGTTCATAGATTTGGTCATCAGATTACATTCAGCTGATCCAAACCAAGTTAGTGAAGAATTTTTCCAAGAGATGGTGATGTCTGCTTCAGGGGTCTTCGTCAAGCTCTGCTACTCAGGCTTCTTCCTGACAGTGCTCCTAGTAATCCTTGGTTTAGCTGCACTAGCCTTGAATTCTCCTTGGGGTAGAATGATGCGTGCGATTCGTGATAACGAAATTGCCGCTGCTGCAATGGGAAAGGACGTGACGAACCGTCATCGGCAGGTATTCATTTTGGGATCTGCGGTCATTGGTGTAGCGGGTGCGATGCTTACCACATTGGATGGTCAGTTTACGCCAGGTTCATACATCCCTTTGAGATTCACCTTCCTGATCTGGGTTATGGTAATCATCGGAGGAAGTGGTAATAATCTTGGGGCAGTGCTTGGTGCTTTTATCACTTGGTTTACTTGGATTGAAGCTGAACCAGTTGCACTTTGGTTGGTGGAAAACTTGAACTCATTTCTCAGTGAGCAGAATCCTCTCCGTCAACATTTTATTAATGTTGCCCCTCATTTGAGGATGGTAGTTATGGGGTTGATTATGATTTTAGTACTACGGTTTCGACCTGCAGGCATTTTGCCTGAGAAAAACACTAATCGCACCGATTGATATGAAGGAGGAACCAGCCCAAGAGGGGCTGGTTTTGAGAATGATAATCAGCGGAATCGAACAGTTTTGAAGGCCTTGTCATCAATTTCGAATTCCCTGTAGGAACCGAAGGTTTCGCCAACCCCGTCTAATTCCACGTTGGTAGCGCCAACATAATCAATTGGTCCGCCACTGTTTAGAATACTCAGTCCTTTTGCTAATTCGCCTGGGAGAATTTTTGTACCAGGAGCGTTAGCGACAGCCAACAAATTATCCGCAATAGATTCACCATTTGTGGATCTGGCTCTCTGCATTGCCAAAACAAGAAGTGCCGCTGCATCGTATGATTCACCGGTGTAAGGGCCACCAGCATTTAAGCCCGCATCAGCCGCAATCTTCTTGAAAATATCTGCACCATTTGATGCTGTACCAGGTACACTTCCAAAAGTACCTGTTAGGTCACCATCTATGTTCTCAAGAAGGGAATCACCGTACATACCATCTGCGAGAATAAATTTATCAAAAGCTCCAGTGTCGAGTGATGTTTGAATCATATATCGCCCACCCTGATCTACATATCCAAATACTGCTAGGACCTCTGCACCAGATGCATCGAGGGAAGCTACTTCTGCCGAATAGTCCGCTTTACCGTCTTCATGAGGTACCGTTGCAGAGATTTTACCCCCAAGTGCGGTGTATGCACTGTTGAAGGAATCCGTCAAGCCCTTGCCATAGTCATTGTTGGTATGAGTGACAGCTATCTCAGAGATACCTCGATCCATCACAATTTTTGCCAGTACCTGGCCCTGGCGTGCATCTGAAGGAGCTGTCCTGAAGAAGTAACCATTGTCTTTAATGGTTGTCAGGGCAGGAGAAGTAGCTGAAGGAGAGATCATCGGGACACCGTTTGGAACGGCGACATTGTTGGCAATTGCCGTTGTAACACCTGAACAATCTGCACCCATGATGGCTGCTACTTTTTCTGATGTCACAAGTCTCTCAGCTGCTGCAGTAGCTGCTCCAGCATCAATGCAAGTTGAATCAGCTCTCACAACCACAATTTTTTCACCACCTAGCAGATTGCTGGAATCAGAGGCTTCTTTGAAGGCAACTTCTGCTGAGCCAGCCATGTCAGGTGTCAAAGATTCAATGGGACCTGTAAAGCCAAGAATGATTCCCATCTTGATGTCTGCAAATGCAACAGCTGGAAGGATTAAGCTTCCCGCCATCACCAACGCAACTTTCTTGAAAAAATTCGTTCTCTTCATTTTTCCCTCTTGAAAAGCCGACATATTGAGAATTCAAGAACCTGCAGGGTCTGTTTAGAACTAAATAAGTAGTTCCCAACTTGCTGCCTACAAGCTACTTGTGAATCACCTTTATTACACGGATTTACTGAAAAGGTCTATAAAGTACGTTTTATTGCTTTTATCCAAGTCAGAAACCTAGCAAAGTGGGAACAAGAATTCATCAAGTCAAAGAATTATTTTGATGTTTCGAATGCAGCCTTCTATCAGTGTGCGCGATAGAATCAATTTATTTGAATTTCCATTTTGAATTCCCTCTTAAAAACTTGAGAAAGGTTGCTATGGTCTATGATGTCATTGTTGCTGGTTTAGGTGGAATGGGCAGCGCCACTGCCTGGCAATTGGCTAAGAAAGGACATTCAGTATTGGGTATTGAGCGTTTTGCCCCGTCACATGATCAGGGGTCCAGTCATGGAGATAGTCGGATTATCCGGTTGGCTTATTTTGAAGATCCCGCCTACGTACCACTTTTGAAAAGAGCTTATGAATTATGGAATGAAGCTGAAATAGCTTCTGGTGAGGATCTATTCACTGAAACTGGTGGATTGATGATTGGTCCCAATGACTCGAAAACGGTGGCTGGGGCACTTAGATCTGCCCAGGAATGGGATCTTGGCCATCAAATGCTTAGCTATGAGGATATGAGAGAACGCTTCCCACAGTTCATCTTAAAAGAAGATGAAATTGCTCTATTTGAAGAAAGAGCTGGATTTGTAAGGCCTGAGAGAAGCTGTTCGACCCATAATAAACTGGCAGAGCATTCTGGTGGAGAAATGCTTTTTGGAGAACAGTTCTTGTCATGGAGGCCAGATGGGGATGGGGTTCAAGTCGTCACAGATAAAGGAACTTATCGGGCAAATCGATTAGTTGTCTCTGGGGGTTCCTGGAATCCCAAGCTGTTGGTAGAATTGGAAATCCCCATGGAGGTCAAACGTCTCACTTTATTTTGGTTTGATGTTGAAAATATGGATCAGTGGCAGCTTGGGAGAATGCCAATCTATATTTGGGAACCAAGTGACATTGAGCAATTTTATGGATTTCCAGCGATTGATGGGCCGGATGGTGGAGCAAAGGTGGCTTACTTCAGGTTGGGCCCTGAGTGCGATCCAGACAAAGTTGACAGAACCGTCAGACCTGAGGAGGTTGAGCAGATTAGACAAGCGACAGTCAGACTAAATAAGTTGACCGATGCTCCTCTGAGAACCGCTACATGTCTTTACACAAATACTCCTGATGAGCACTTTGTGATTGGGTTGCATCCGGAATATCCTCAGGTGTCCTTGGCAGCGGGCTTTTCAGGACATGGATTCAAGTTTGCGAGTGTGATTGGAGAGGTTATGTCAGATCTGGCAATTCAGCAGTCAACAGAACATCCAATTAGCCTTTTTTCTCCAACAAGATTCCGTAACTGAAGAGAATTTGAGTTTTCTAAATGTAAGCTGTCTTTGTCTCGGTTATCAGTTCCAAAAAGTTATTTTTTCAATCAGCAAAGTTTTTTTGAATAAATATAATTATAAATCATAAAATTTTGGGATTGGAAGGTAAATATCAGTTGAGTTCCTCCCTTCACTTTACTTCAATGAAAATTTGCTGATAAGTCAGTAGAGCTTTAAAGGCAGTTTTTATTACCAACTAAAACTATTCATCTGGAAATCTGGCTTGGCTTCGTGTTTTTGAATCTCAGCGTTGATTTCCTGATCAGATGCATCCCTCAGAATTCCATCACGTACCCAGGCGCCTGCAATTCCAAATTTTTTGGCACCCTGAATATCGTGCTCGATTGAATCCCCGATGGCGACAGTTCGCATCTTTTCAATCGAATACTCTCTTTCAGCAAATCTATACATCTCCTCATACGGCTTACCGATCCAGATTACTTTACCACGGGCGGATTCGTAGTATTCTGCAATTTTTCCAGCTCCATAGGCTAGACCTTGTGGCGTGAGCATCCACTTGTCAGGATTTAGGCAAACACAGGGTAGTTCTTTGGACAGAGGAATCTCCAATTTCTTAATGGCTTTCTCCCAAGGTTCCACCTCTCCACGACTCCCACTAAGAATCAACACGTCTGCATCCTCCGGATCTGCTACTTCCTTGAGCGTGGATCCTAAAAGGGGAGACCGGTCTTCGTCTCGAGCCATTACCAAACATTTGGATCCATCTACGAGTCCAAGCTCAGACAAACCTCTGGTAAATAGGTAATGTCCTACTTCCCCGGAAGTAACGACACCCTTAAAGAATTCTCTATGTAGCCCTAGCTGTTCCATGCGTTGAGAATTTTTCTCTGCTCTTTTCGCTGAATTGGAGAGAAGAATTACTGTTTTTTGAGCTGCTTGGAGGTTCTGAAGAGCTTCAATCACACCTTTAAAAACAGATTGGCCATTGTGTAGCACTCCATACTGATCCAGCAGGAAGGTGTCATATCTAAGGGAAAGCTCTTCAAGTTTGGTGAAGGGAATATTCAGCATGGCTTAGCTACTTAGTAAGCCCTTCCAGGCAAGTCGGGCGGCTCCTGCAGCAGCTTGATCAGAGGCAATATTCAGAATTGGAACTGGGATTTTCTCTTGGCGAAGAGCCGTCCAAACGGAATTCTTTGCACCGCCTCCGACTGTACGAAGTGACCTCAAGACTGGGCCTCCTAGTTCATCTAGACGATTGTAGGCTAGCGCTTCTACTGCACTCATCCCCAATAAAAGACCATGGAGGAAAGTTTGGTCACCAGCAGGCTTTGGCTCTAAGCGTGGTGGGAAGGTGGGATCATTGATTGGAAATCTCTCTCCGGGTTTCAGCAAGGGATAGTAATCAAGATCGACTGTTGTCTCAGGGTCAATATTTTTGGAAAGTTTAAGAAGTTCCTTATCTGAAAAAAAATGAGTGAGTACGTTCCCACCCGTATTTGAGGCTCCACCTGGTAACCACTGATCCCCAATTCGATGACTGTAGATGCCATATTCAGGAGCAAAAACTGGTTGATCGCTTAGAATTTTAACAACAAGAGTCGAACCAAGTGAAGTGACCCCATCCCCAATTTCGGATGCACCTGTTGCCAAGAAAGCAGCACAACCATCCGTAGTCCCTGAAACGATTTTGATGTCTCTTGCAAGCCCGAATCGATCTGCAATCTTTTGGTCAATCTCACCCATGACTTGACCGGGTTCTTTGGGTTCTGGGAGTAACTCACGCCGCGCTTTTGTCTGGGAGATCCAATTGGGCCATTCTCTTTGGATGGGATCATACCCTGTTTTCAGAGAGTTGTTCTCGTCGCTCCATCGGTATTCGCCAATAAATTTTCCAATTACCCAGTCTGCTTGGTGAAGTACTCGGTGACATCCATTAATTTCCTGAAACTTCATCAACTTTGCCAATCCAGACGTGGCTCCATGCGCCGCACTCTCCCTTGGAGCATACTGGCGAATCTGCCCAAGGACATCAGGATCTTTGACAGGATCGTTATACATCAGCGCATCGCCAATGGGTTCCAGCTTATTGTTGAGCGCCAGCATAGTTCCAGACGTCCCATCAACGGAGATTCCTGCAACCTGACTCCATTGTTCGTGTGCTTCTATCCGCAATTGCTTCAGAGTGGATTCCAAGGACTTCCACCAGAAAGCGGGGTTTCGGTGATTAGAACCGAAATCTGACAGGAGGCTAGATTGCTGAGCTACCTCATCAAATTTTGAATTCATCAAAACTGCTCGCACACCTGAGGTGCCGATGTCAATTCCAAGGACCAGTGCAGATTCTAGAGAAGATGTCATCTAAGTTAGTTTTGTTTAATGAGATCAAGCCGAGGCATTTCGACGAGCTAATTCCTGTCGATACTTCTCTGCATCCCAATTCAGAAGTGCTGCTTCATCATTGAAAGTCAACTTTTGAACTCTATCGTTGGGTTGTAACCGAGCTGCAACTTCTGTCAGAGATAATAACATTTCATCGGTGCCGCTAGGGGCTTGCTTGTTTACTAACACTGCTTGATCAGGGACGATCAAGGCTTTGGGGAGGTTTTCAGGTTGATGTTTCTCAAACTGGTCTAAAGTTGTACTTGAATCCAGGAGTTGAACACCTGAGCCTAGAAAAATGACGTGATCGGGGTAAAGCGAACCCTTTTCAACCTTTTCCAGAGAAATAGTGTCATGGGCAATTCCTTGGGCAAAGAATTCGGCATCCCGATAGTTGGATTCTGCTGTAAGAGCAAAATTAGACTTTGGAATGGTAACTTCTCTTCTAGCGCGCCTAAGCTTTTGGTGTACTTCCAACAAAAGTTGATGCGCCTCTTTAACTGAATCGGCAGCTATGACCAACCCATGATTTCCCAGGATCAATACGTTCGTCTTCTCCGTAATCTTTGATTTTATCTCACGAGCCAGCGGTAATCCGGGCCTTCTGTAAGGTATGAAAACCCAGTCGAGGCCTTCCAAGGGAGCAGCTAAAAGCTTTTCAGCATTTTCAAGGACAGCCCAGGAGATTGTTTCTACACAATGAACATGGAGCACAACCCGGTGTTTTAATGTGGCGTGAACTACCGTCTCAATTGATGGACGAAGAGATTCAGCGGGGGCTGCTTTAAAATATTGAGGCTTTTCCACCTGCTCATCATTCTGAGCCATTGCTCGCTGTAACTTGGCAAGATCTACAGCAACCATGGTCTTTTTTTCTGTCGCTTCTGATAACCAGGTGCCGGATGCTTTCACCCAAAGTAGACCGTCTTCTTTAACGGATGTGTTTCCTCCAGCTCCCTGTACCAATAATGGATTCCTTCCGATCGCAGCGGAGAGTTCACAAAATTGATGAAATTCTGAACTTTTTGAAAAATTGAATATTGAATCAATCATGAAAATAATTTCTATTTATTTGAGATTTTAGCAAGGATTCAGGGGAGATTTACCTGAGAGATATCGTTGAACTTCTTCTGCAGCCTGTTCAGCGGCAAACTCCACTGTGCGCAGGGAAGCACCAGCGATATGAGGTGTCAGTGTGACGTTTTCAAGTTTTAGCAAGGGCCAATCAGGGGGAACTGGTTCTATTCCAAAAGTTTCCAGCATTGCTCCCCGAAGATGTCCGCTGGTGAGCGCATCTGTTAAAGCTTCATAATTCACCATCGGCCCACGAGCTGTATTGATGAAGTAAGCACCTTTCTTCATTTTCTGGAAGGCTGCTCGATTTATGAAACCAGTGGTTTCTTCAGTCACTCTTGAGTGCAAACTGACGACATCAGATTTCTTTAGTAAAGTATTAAAATCAACTTGTTGTACACCATTTTCTTTGTCGTCCGAACTCAACTCGACATATGGATCACAGACCAGGATTTGGCATCCAAAGGGCTGAAGAAGTTTCACAACCTTTGTTCCGATATGACCATAGCCAATCAATCCTACGGTCATCTGTGAGAGTTCTCTGCCAGTGACGTCAGCCCGATAAAGATCACCACGCCAGGTTCCTTTTCTGAGAGATTCATGGCCCAAGCGGATCAGCCTCGTTTCGGCTAAGATTGCCCCAATTGTGAACTCTGCAACAGCGCTGGCATTCCTGCCTGGAACATTGACCACTTTGACATTGGACTTACGAGCCGCTTCCATATCAATATTTACTGGACCCCCACGAGAGACAGCGATAAGACGAAGGGTCTTGAGTCTGTCAAACATCTCTGCCGAGAAAGGAGCAAGATGGTCAACAACAATTTCCGAATCACCAATGAAGCTGACGATTTCATCGGGATCACCCATATATTCTTTAAGGCCTGCCATTCCTTGTTTTTCGTAACCGTGCTCCATCGGCTCATCGGGCCAGGGCAACTCAAGTTCCTTAAAAAGATGATTGTTTCCACAAGTTTTTTCGAGGTGTTCCCTAAAGATTTCTGTCTTCATGAACCGATCACCAATGATGGCAATTTTTTTTGGTTCCAACGAATACTCCTTAATTTTTTAATGATTTCCAAAGTGGAAGATAAGCTTGGCGCGCTTCAACGTAAATAGGATATAGTGAATCATAAATTTGCCCTTGGGAGGCATCATATTCTTCAGCTTCGCTCAAATATGGATGAACCCAATCTTTTACGCAGGCTGCCATGTCAGGGTAAATTCCTAAACAGACTGCCGCCATCATTGTTACCCCTGAAGCACCTGCTTCTCCTCTTTCAGCCGTACGAAAACGAGTCTTCAAGACAGATCCCATGATCTTCCTTAGGGCTTTGCTACGAGCTGCCCCGCCTGAGAGCCTAACTTCAGCGGGTACTCCCCCTGCTGCCTCGTAACAATCTCTTGCTGCGAAAGAAAGTCCTTCATAGACCCCTCGCAACATATCGAAATAGCTGTGCTTCGAAGAAAGTCCAATGAAGCTGGCTCTGGCGTTCGCATTGATAAAAGGTCCTCTTTCGCCAGCTTGTGATATGTAGGGATGGTAAAGAAATTCTGCTGGCGAGGCATCAAGGATGTGTTGATCCAAATCTTTAAGGAGATCTGAGCGATTTTTCTGAATGCCCTGGAATTTCAAAACATCAATTGCAAGGTCTAACATCCAATCAATGTTGAGTGTCGCAGCCATGTTCGACTGCATTTGACTGTAAGTCCCATCAACAGGAAAAACCATTGTGTAGCCGGTTGATTCCTGATTGAGTTTGACCTCATCTACGGAATCGACATAGCGCATGTGCATGCCTGTTGATCCGATGATCGTACATCCTGTTTGATAACCTGGGTCATAGAGGCCAGAGCCAAGAGCTGTACAGATTACGTCAACATATCCCAAAACAACTGGGATCCCTGATTGAAGTCCACAAAGCCTAGCTACGTTGTCGGAAAGAGGGTGTGAGTTTTTGGTTCCGTCAACGACTGTGGGAAACAAAGCTTTCTGCTCGGTCAGTCCCAGCAGTTCGATGACTTCATCGGAAAAATCTCGTTTTCGAAAATCGCCACAACTGAAGACGCTTTCAGTGGGATCGGTAGCTCGAACACCAGTCAGATTAAAATAAAGCCAGTCCTTGCAATGGAAAACCGTCGCGCTCTCTTTCAGAATCTCTGGTTGGTATTTTTTCATCCACAGCAATTGAGGGCCTTGGTCACAGGCAGCTAGACCAGTACCTGTCAACTCAAAACGTCTTCTAGCGTTCGAGGACTTGCCGTAGCTTTCGACCAAGTCCGCGGCCCTCGCATCCAGCCATAACCAGCCTCGTCCTACAGGGCTGCCATCCTCATCAATTAACCATGTCCCAGAACCCTGACCCGTCACTGCAATACTAATGATTTGATGCCCATCCAGCTTTTCTAGGATCTGGCGGATGACTTCAAGAGTGTCTGTCCAAGTTCGTTCAAGTTCCTGCTCAACCCCACCGTTTGGGAGAATTTCATAATGATTAGCTTTGGCTGCTACCGCGATTTGGTTGCCCTTTAGATCGAAGGCAACAACCTTAATTACAGATGTCCCAGCATCAATTCCTAGAAGAAGATCCATGATTAAATCTCCAAACCGTGGGCAATAGCGTTTCCGTTTTCAGCATTAAAGAAGTGTATATCCGAAGCCTCCAAGTGGAATGGAACATTCTCATCCAACTTGAAGGCTTCTCTTTGGTGAGAAACCGCAACAACGATCCTGTTCGCAAATTCTGCTGCGATGTGCGATTGATCTCCAAGCCATTGATTGGAAATCACCTGTGCCTTCAAAGCCCCCTTCCCCAATTTGACAGCATGTGGTCTAAGACCGAGCATGACTCTTTTATGTTGAATCAATTGGTCACGCAAATTCTGCTGAAAATCAACAGCTTGATAATCAAGGAGTTCCCCTGTCTCTTCTAATTGAAACTGAAAACCCTTACCAACCGGATTCACCTCAGCGGCAAATGTGTTCATCGGTGGTTCCCCGATGAAAGTTCCAACGTAAATGT
>NYTS01000086.1 GCA_002683655.1 Deltaproteobacteria bacterium | reverse complement strand
TGGTTGGTCCCCGTCCAGAGAGGCCGGTCTTCATTGAGCAGTTTAAAAAACAGATCCCAGATTACATGCTGCGGCACAAGGTCAAGGCTGGCATTACCGGTTGGGCACAGATCAATGGCTGGCGCGGCAACACTTCCCTGGAAAAACGCATCGAATTCGATCTCTATTACATCGAGCGATGGTCACTCTGGTTTGACATCAAGATTCTCTTCCTCACCATCTTCAGGGGCTTTGTTGATCCGAACGCCTACTGAGCGAGAAGGATTCATCCTGATTGAACTGCTGCTGGCGTTAGCGTTGCTGGGCACCCTTCTTGGTCTTGGCATTGTTTCCCTTTCACCACTTGTTGCCCAATCCCACCTTGATACCACTACTAGTTATCTGCAGAGCGCTCTTGAAGAAGCACAAATTCGAGCTCTGCGTAACCTGCGTTCCTATCGTGTACAACTGGAGCAGCAGGAAGTCTGGTTGGAGAGCAAACAATCCTCTCGATGGCAAGCGGAGCAACTTTGGGAAGTACTACCGGAAGGCGTATCGGTTACTGCCACTCGCTGGCCGTCTTTCAGTGCTAGTGGCTTTGCTGTCGGAGGAACCTTGACCCTACAGTTGGAGGATTGGACACGCCAAGTACGAGTCAGTCCGGTTGGTCGAATCTATCGGCCCCGAGTCACTTCCTGAAAGAGAGCTTGTGCCTACCGCTGAGTTGCACCCCACCAGGATTTCAATGCTTTAGTGAGCTTATCGACAGTTGGCAGTTCTCGAAAGGAAAAACCAAAGGTCTTGAAATAACTGGAAGTCTCCAAGGCCACACTAAGCTCCGGATTCTTCGAGAGACTATTGCTGACGCCTAACAACAAGGGAACTCCTTGAACCTCCTCCAATTGCTGTAGTCGCTGTCTAAGCGGACCTGCGTGCCAACCATGAAAGAGCTCAAGAGCAACCGAAGCTCCTGTCTGATGCTGCAGGACAAAATCTGGAAAGCAGTAGCGATCGCCTGGCAACGGCAAAAAGCTACCGGCAAGCTCCAACCGCCACTCTGGTAGACGCTCCTTTAAGCGGTCACCAATTTGTTGAAATTCTGGAGGCACATAATCGTGGAATTGTTGGTAGTGCGAACGGATTCCACAACTCGGATCCAGTTGTAGCTGAAGCGGTGGTTTCTGTCGGAAGCAGACCGTAGCTCGTAACTGCCAGTTCTGCTGTTGCAGGATTGCGGGAAAGAAATTGGCCAATTGCAGTCCGTACTTCTGAGTTTTGTAGAACAGGCTCAGTGGACCATCGATCCGAAGTTGAAAGATGCCCTGTTCTTCTGTTGTGATCTGGGCCAGCAGTTGGTGAAAGCGTAGGTACTTGCACAGCTTGCGCAACGGTCCAGGATCTGGGTGTTCCAAGCGCAGTTTCAGAGCTTCTGAATTCAGCAGGAGCCCTTGTACCTGGGCACAGTTGTAGCGATGGAGTAGGGCCTCTGCTCCAATAGACGAGAACTGCAATAAGCGCTGCTGAGCCGGTAGATCTGCATAAAGAGTTTCCTGAATCTGTGCAACCGGTTGACTTCGCAGAATCTCGACACACTTCCAAAACTCTTGAAGACTGGGATTCAAGGCTTTGGCTTCTTCACGCAAGGCTTGACGCGCCTGGATGAAGATCAACTCTCGGAAACGCTGCTGTTCCGCTGAATCTCCAGTGTCAAATTCAGATCGATCCAGCAGCAGCTTTTCCAATCCGCGTCCTATTGGATTATCGAGTTGCTGGCTTTGTAACTGGAGTGAGGTTTTTTCGGTAAGTTCCTGACGCGTCGAGCCACCTGTGGAAGCCTGACGAAAAACTTCTACGAGGGCTTCCCCGGCTCTCTGCAAAAGGACATCATCTGGATCCAAAAATTGAGGATAGATTCTTCCCTTACGACTACGGAATCGCAGCAAGTCCCGCGTTAGCAAAGGAATTCCAGCAGCATCATTGACCCAGAGATTACAGACATCTCATCAGAATGGCTTGGCAGAAGCCATGTAGATCATGAAGACGGATGTACAAAAAATGCCAATATGAACGAACATTGCCATTGGCTTAGGTAGGTCACGTTTGAGAATCTGCATTCCATTCAGGAATCCGAAAACAATCAGCAGTAACAGGCCAACCAGTTTGTAGTGCAACCAGAGCCCATTGCTGAAAGCTCCTGTGATCGTTGCTAGGTATAGACCCGTTGCCACGGCAATCCCCAGGATTGGGTAATAGATGAACTTGTAGATTCGATGCTGAATCCACTGGGCTCCCGCAATCTGGGCATCTTCAGTCATCCGAAAACGAAAAACTACCGCAAGGGACTGTACGAACAGAGTTCCAACAACGAGACAAACAGCGGTCACGTGAACGGCGACCATCGTATGATAGAGCATGGATAAACCACAGCATGAGGTGAATCAAAGATTTGTGAAGAACATTCAGCTTACGAGGTTACTCTGCAGTTGCAAGCACGCTCCAACAAATCCACTTACGACCACTGATTTGATTGGCGAAGGCTTACCGTACTGACCAACTAAAAAATCATTGGCCTTTTACGTCCTAAGAGTTGCCTATGCTCAACGCTTATCGCAAAATAGAAAGTTATGTTAAAAAACCAACCTTCAAACTGATTTACTTTTTTCCGAAGGAACTATAAATGTCCGAGCTTCACGCACTACAACTAGCTGATCTAGAAGGTAACGAACGCTCTCTCTCAGACTACACCGGCAAGGTTTTGCTGCTGGTTAATGTGGCAAGTCACTGTGGTAAGACTCCACAATACAAGGGACTCGAAGAGTTGCACCAGCGCTATCAAGAACAGGGCTTCAGCGTGATGGGCTTTCCTTGCAATCAGTTTGGACAGCAAGAACCAGGAACTGCCCAAGAAATCCGACAGTTTTGTAATCTTAATTATAGAGTGACGTTTCCCATCTTTGCCAAGCTAGAGGTCTATGGAACAAACCAACACCCGCTTTATACGCTTCTGACCGGACCAACCGCCGCATTTCCAGGAAAGATCACCTGGAACTTCGAGAAATTCCTAATAAACCAAGAAGGCGAAGTAAAGCATCGCTTTGCCCCAAGAACAACTCCGAGCGATCCAGAACTGATCCAGGCGCTGGAAGCGCTGCTCTGAGTTATGCTTCGTTTTAGTAATCAGATGAGTACACTTCCTATCCAACTGGTACTACTCGGCATACTTGCTGTTGTAAGCTGCTTGGGTTTCAGCTCTCCAGCCAAGGCACAATTACTCCCTATGGCTGGAATTCTGGGCAACGCTGGCCAACAGAATTATGAGGACTGCATCCTTAATAACATGAAGGGGGTGCAGAGCGACATTGCGGCCCAGGCCATTCTAGATGCTTGTCGTAGCAAGTTTCCAAATGCCAACAGAGGAGACGGACTGCCTGCTCAAAGCAAGCCGGGAATCCTACCCAACCAGGCACTTAACCAACTGAACGGTGAACTGTTGCAGGATCTCGGTAGTGAGTTGGTCTTTCGTCTCTATAATGGCAGTTCAGACTGGGAGATCCATTCCTTGACGCTAGGATTGCAGTATTGGGATCCAACTCAGTCAGCCAGTATTGTCGAACGACACACTCAGACGATGGCTACTGAGCAATCATTTCTACCCTCACAGTGGCTGGAAATCCGGATGAACAACCCCTCGAACTCTCCTCACCTGTTACTGGAACGCTGGTGGTTTGAAAGTGCTAATGGTCGCCAACTACCCAGCTTGCCAACCAACCGTTGAGAGTGATCAACTTACCACTTGACAACAAGTAGCTTTTCATCGGATCAGCAATCGTAAAAAAACATCCTGATGAACGCCTTGCGGCCCTAAAAAATTTCCGTTAAGGTGAATTCCCAGATGATCTGATTGTCCCTCCATCCAGACGTATTCTGGTTTGAGCAATCATCTTCCGCGTCGCCAAAACCTTCCATTTCGTCAGACAGGAGTCTACTATGACAAAAGTATGTATCGTGCAGAAGCGGCAGATCGTACTGTTGAAGAAGGAAATCTACGTCGAGGGCAGTCAGGAAGAGATTGAAGAGTGGATCATTCAAAATCAGTTGGATGACACCAAGTACCAGTGGCGAACCCACACCGAATACATCGATCCGGGGCACGAAGAGTACGAAATTCTTGAAGTCCCTGAGGACGATGGCTACGACTTCCTACGCTACGTCCGCAAGCCCCCAGTCTATAACTTGGAACGGGACAACGGCCGAAAGATCCAGACCAAGAAATAATCCTACTGCGAATGCCTCGAATCCTGGCACTCGCCCATGCCTTCCCTCCCCATTACTGTTCTCAAGATGAACTGAGTTCGGCCCTGCGCATTGCTTGGCAGGACCAGGGACTCGATGTAGCGGTTTTTGATCGCTTGCAGCGTAACGTTCAGGTCCAAGGGCGCTACCTAGCTCGACCACTGGAAGAGTACCATCACTTCAACTCCTTCACCCAAACCAACCAGATCTGGCAGGAAGAAGCCCTGCATCTCGGTGAGCAAGTAGTTCGGCAAGTACTGGATCAAGCTCAGCTGGCAGCCAACCAAGTCCAGTTGTTGATGAGCACAACGGTGACAGGAATCGCAGTGCCTTCGCTGGAAGCCCGCCTGATGAACCGACTACCGTTTGCACCGACGACTCGACGAATCCCACTGTTTGGACTGGGTTGTTTGGCTGGAACCGCTGGGATTGCCCGTTGTGCTGACTACCTCCGGGCTTACCCCACCCATGCCGCTTTGCTGCTTTCAGTGGAACTCTGCTCCCTGACTTTACAGAAGCAGGACTTGTCTGTAGCAAATCTGATTGCCAGTGGCCTCTTTGGTGATGGGGCTGCAGCTGCACTGCTCGTTGGTGACGAGCATCCTCTAGCTCCAGCCGCACCTGTGAGTGTAATGGACTCCTGTTCGGTCTTCTTTCCAGATTCTGAAGAGGTAATGGGCTGGAAAATCAGTGCATCCGGCCTCAAGATCGTTCTCTCTCCAGGTGTTCCTCATTATACCCGTGAGATGCTACCTGGACCCCTGAAGGATTTCCTCGCCCAGCACAACTTAGAATTTAGTAATATCCGTCACTGGGTCAGTCATCCCGGAGGTCCCAAGGTGATTGACGCGCTGGAAGAAGGGCTGGCATTACCAGCAGGAACACTGAACCGAACGCGTCAAAGTCTTGCTGAGATTGGTAATCTCTCCTCAACTTCTGTGCTGATTATTCTGGAAGAATGGCTACGTGGCAGGTTAGCAGAGCCAGGTGACTGGGGCATGATACTCTCGATGGGGCCAGGCTTTTGTGCAGAAGCTGCGTTGCTGCGCTGGTGAGTGTGGAACAGTCAGGTTTCCTGACGATAAGGTGAGAGTTCCGGATTGTCTTCGATATTGCTCTGAATCAAACGCTTCTCTTCCTCAATGAATTCCCCAATCGCCCGATGAAAGGCAGGATCGGCAATCCAGTGAGCGCTGTAGGTCAGATTGGGTAAGAAACCTCGCTGGATCTTGTGTGCTCCCTGGGCACCAGCTTCAAAACGCTGCACACCTTGTTCAATCGCGTACTCAATCAGGCGGTAATAGCAGAGCTCAAAGTGCAGGCTCCGAAAGTCCTGCCGACAGCCCCAGTAGCGTCCAAAGAGATGTGGTCCTTTGTGATAATTGATCGTACCAGCCACCCATCTCCCCTGCTTGCGGGCGAGGGCAAGCACCAATTGATCTCGAAAATGTGTGAAGATGTACTGAAAAAACTCATAACTCAAGTAAGGCATCGCCCACTTGCGATCAATCGTAGTTAAGTAGAAGTCATACATCACTCGGCAGAGCTTCGGCTCAATCTCCTCTCCTCGCAGCAGGATTACCTCCAACCCTTGTTCCTGCACCTGCCGACGTTCTCGCAGAATCTCCTTGCGGCGTTTGCTTCTGAGTCGACTGAGGAAGTCTTCAAAGCTTCCATAACCCTGATTCTGCCAATGAAATTGAAAGCTATGTCGCAATAGTA
>NYTS01000085.1 GCA_002683655.1 Deltaproteobacteria bacterium | reverse complement strand
TTCATTTCCATGATGAGGATACGAACAAAATTCTTCAAATGAATGGCTACAAGGCGGAGAACCCATATTTTCAATTAGCTGAATATTTTGATCTTAGTAATAATTTTGTAGAAGATTGGGGCTGTGTTGTGCAGAGGCTACAATTTGGCTGATGACACCAACGCTAGTAGCTCCAACATTGCAAGCCAGGTCAATAGTTCAAACTCAGTTCAATATCTGCAACTGAACTCCACCAGCCCAACCTCAGTGAGTATCCCAGGGATTTAGAAAGGGCTTCCAAGGAAATTTTCTATCATTAATCCAAGCAGATTACGACTTTTTTGCTACCAATTAAGTTTTTCAGAAAGTTTCAGGTTTGTTTTTATCAGCTAAGTAACTGATTTTAATGGCGCGCCCACCAGGACTTGAACCTGGAACCTACTGATTAGAAGTCAGTTGCTCTATCCAGTTGAGCTATGGGCGCGTGATAGGAGGAAGGTTAGCTGTTTTCAAAGCGCTTCAGGTCCTGTAGCACCTGGCGTTCTTCTTCTGCAGTGAGGGCATCCAATTCTTCTGGGGGTGGTTGATCCTTCGCTTTCCATTGACTGGACTTACTCCAAACGAACCAGAATCCACCGGCTAGCCCGAGAGCTGGTAGGATCCAGATCAACAGGTTGAAGCCTTGCGCAGGAGGAGTCCGTAAGATCCACTCGCCGTAGCGGGCGACAAAGTAGGCCTCAATCTCTGCCCGACCCTGCCCCGCCATCAACATTTCCCGAACCTTGTTGCGCATCTGTACTGAAAAGCCTGCTTCAGAATCATTGACCGAGAGCCCTTGACAAGTCGGGCAACGCAGGTTGTCTGCGATCTCGTGAACGAGATTCTCATCAACGGCTTGAGCGTGCAGCGATAGGCAACCGGCCACCAATATCGGAAGCATCAGTGTTAGGAAGCGTTTCATGCTGCGTGAATCTCTCGGTGGGGCAAGTGCTGACGCAGGTATTCGCGAATCATCGCTCGATTCGTCAGGTGTTTGCTTCCGGCTCCGGATAGCCAACCAGCAAATTCAGAGCCCCGATGGTAGCGGGCTAGAAAGCTCAGGTCCCGGTAGCGGGTCATCATCTCCTTGAATAAATCACGGGGCACATTGGCTGTCAAGAGTTCGTAGTAGACACCATTGTGCATCCACTCGAAGTTGGCCAGGGGCAACGCGTTCCAGTACTCTTGATGGAAGGCTTCCACCCGCTCATAGGTCACATCACCTCGTGGGGCGCCCGCCCTGAGGCAGAGGACAGACAAATCGGTGTAAGTTTCAGTCTTCATGCCGGGGTTCTTCATCAAGAACGGGGTTACGAACCTGACGCACAATATCTGCCAGGTGCTGCTGCAGATCTTGTAGACCACTGCCATTAAGGGAGGAGATCGTGAAGACGGTCTCTCCTTTCGCTTCCAGTGAAGCTCGAATTACTTCAGTTTCCTTCAGATCGTGGATACTGTCCAGTTTGGTCAACGCAATCGCCCGAGGTTTTTCTAACAGAGTCGGCTCGAAAGACTCCAACTCGTGCAATAGAGTCGCATACTCTTCCAGCGGTGGCGCCTCGGAAAAACCGGAGACATCCAGCATCAAAAGCAGAATCGCGGTGCGTTCAATGTGACGCAGGAAGCGGTCGCCCAGCCCCCGTCCTTCGTGCGCTCCCTCGATCAGACCTGGGATGTCGGCAATCACGAAGACTTCATACTCATTGTGCTTGACCACACCAAGTTGAGGAACCAGTGTGGTGAAAGGGTAATCTGCCACCTTGGGTCGAGCGTGGGAGAGCTTGCTGATCAGCGTGGACTTGCCAGCGTTGGGGAAGCCAACCAGACCGACATCAGCCATCAACTTCAGCTCAAGACGGATCCAGAGTTCCTGCGAGGGTTCACCCGGTTGGTGGTGTTCAGGGGCCCGATTCGTTGATGTTTTGAAGCGCGCATTGCCCCGTCCTCCTCGTCCACCCTTGAGGAACAGGTATTCTCGCTCTTCGAGAATCTCCAGCAGGACATATCCATTTTCCTCATCGCAGACCACGGTTCCGAGTGGAACACGAACCAAGCAGTCCTTGCCGTTACGCCCATGCTTGTTGCGTCCACCACCCGACTGGCCATTTTCTGCGTGTTGATGTTGTTGAAAGGAGAGGTCAAGCAAGGTGCTGCGGGCATGATCTCCGACAAAGCGAATGCTTCCACCCTCGCCACCGTCCCCACCATCAGGTCCACCAAATTCGACAAACTTTTCACGACGAAAGGAAGTGCAGCCCGCTCCTCCCTTGCCGGAGCGGACATGAATCTTGACCGAATCAACAAATTTCATGGTAGAGGTCGTGCCTCAGACGCGGAAGAAGTTGAGGAACTCGTCCGGCAGCTCCATACGAACACGTCGGTTGAGGTGATGAACGAAGGGATGCATCGCTGCCTTGAGACAAATGTGATAATTCCTTGGATCATCCTCACTTATCAGTTCACGGTAGGACTGGTTGGCTTGGCGCATCAAGATCTTTGCATGAACAGGCACCATCTCTTGGTTGCGTTCTAGTGCGTTCAAAAGCTGGTCATCAGGGAAGCCACAAAGCAGATAGGTGAAGGAATTCTCAAAGCGGAAGACAAAGAAGGGCGCATGCTCTGCAAAAGCGCTACGGGTAGCGGTCATGAAGCGCAGGAAGTAGTCTCGCATCTTCTCGTCTTTCCAGAAACCGAGTGTGATCGAGTTGAGTTGCGAGTGAGTCGTCGCGTTGAAGGAACGGAAGAATTGATAGTTTTTGTAGCGCAGCACCTCAGGCTTCTCCTCGATTTTTGACATCTGCCCTTGTAGCGCCTTCAGCGTGCCTCCAAGCTCGGATTCACTGAGCGTCCGAGGATCAATTTGTCCTCGTTCGGCTTCCTGGGCCTTGATCCAGTCGATGAGGAAACGATCCTTTGCTTGCAAGTAGTGCTGAAAGGAGGGCTTCTGGGTCAGCGCAACGATCTCTTCCTCTAGCTTGACCGCGTCCAGATCTGCTGGCAAAGCGCGGAGCATCTGCTCAACTTCTTGCAGCATCGGCTCATCTGGGAAGGCCTTTGTCAATTCCTGTAGATTGCGAAGAGTCCGCTTAATCTTCAGACGTGTGCGATGAAGGAAGACCTCTGGATTGCAGGACTGCTTCTCAAAATCCTGAAAGGTCTCACATGGAATCTCGCTCTGGTTGGCTCCCTTGAGTTTGAGTGCCTGTGTCAGGTTGTCAGGAACTTGGCGTAAGCTGTAGAGTTGTTCGACCAGCATGCCCTGGAGCAACTCCAACATACGGTTCAGTCGTCCGATTTGCAGAAAGCTGTTGCGCAGAGTGGAGAATCCCGACAAGGTCTTCTGCGCCAGTTGACGCATGTCGTTGTCCATGTCGAGGTAGAGCCCGGCGGTCACGTCTTGCTGACGTCCCGGATAAATCGTGATTTTGAGTTTGTCGTCGCTGATGCTCGCCATGTCGGATCTTGGGAGTGCAGTACAGGGAAGGCCAGAAACTGGGTGGCAATTGGTCGGTCATTCGACCTGCAAGGGCAAGACCAGTCTCGGGCGCGTTAGACAATTCCTTTGCGATCTGTCGGCAGGTGGGTTACACCAAATAATTACCTATTTGGAGTCTGCCATGAATCAAGAGATTACGCACGATATTAAGGTCGCTGTCCAGTCCTTCTATTTGGACAATGAATCTGACCCTGAAAAACCACTCTTTCTGTTCGCCTATCGAGTGCGGATTGAAAACCAGGGATACGAGACCGTACAGTTGCTGAAGCGACACTGGATCATCACCGATGGTGATGGCCAGGTTCGCCATGTGGAAGGTGAGGGTGTGGTGGGTGAGCAGCCCGTCCTCAAGCCCGGAGAATCCTTTGAATACACAAGTGGTTGCCCCTTGTCGACTCCCGTGGGTACAATGCGTGGCAGCTACCAGATGCAGACCGCCAATCGTACCCTACTCCAGGTCAACATTCCTGAATTCACGCTGGCTGTTCCCAGCGCCATCAACTAACCCTCTTTATTGAGACACAATATGAAGTCATTGCTGACCCTTGTTTCGATCTTGTTGGTAACCACGCTCTCGTACGCTGCTGACATTCGTGGGTACTACACCCCTGTGGGGCCCGTCCCTTCAGCACACACGGTAAAGAAGGTTCGCTTCGAAGAACTTATGAACTTTGGCTGCATCCACTGCAACAACTTACGCAAGGCTTCCCTGAAACTGCGGGAAGAATATGCCGACCAAGTTGACTTTATTGACATCCCAATTACCTTCCGTGAGCAGGATGATTCCCCTCTACGGCTTTACTATGTCGCTGAAAGGCTGGGTAAGGGCAAGATGGTCAAGGAGGAACTCTTCCGCACTCGCTTCGAGTATGATGTGAATGTCTTCGATCCCGGGATCATTAACTATCTAGCCAAGAGCTTAGGGCTGGACCAGGAATACCAGGCAGAATCTCGTAAGCCTTGGGTGGAAGCCAAACTCGCTGAAGCGGAGCGTAAAACAGAACAGTACGGTTTGACTGGAACCCCAACGGTCGTCCTGGAAGGTAGTATGAAGATGGACATCGGGCGTTACGGTTCGATCGAGAAGTTCGTGGCTGATGTGCCACAGACTTTTGCAGATTTGCTCGCCAAACCGTAAACAAGTAGTGCGTGTCTTCCGGATTCTGAACCATCAGCTCCGGAAGACAATTGTCTGGTAGGAATCAGTCGAGCAGGTCGTAGGCTTGAACCGTCAGGAATTCACGGAATTCTGGATCAGTTGCCAGTACGTCCATAGTCTTGACTGCCTTGGCAAAGCGCTCCTCACTGAAACTCTCCCCACGCTCCGCCTGAATTTTCTCCAACTCTTCCTCCGCGAACTGTCGGTACATCTCAACCGTGATTTTGCGACCGTCTGACAATTTCCCTTCTGGATGGCGAATCCACTGCCAGATCTGAGAACGTGAAATTTCTGCGGTAGCTGCGTCTTCCATCAAATTGAAGATGGCCACCGCTCCCATGCCGTTCAGCCAGGATTCGACGTACTGAATACCCACGCTGATGTTGTTGCGCAAGCCACCCTCGGTGATCTCTCCAGGAACCTTAAAGTTGATGAAACTATCCGGATTGGGAACCACATCTTCTCGAAGATTATCCTTCTGGTTCACACGTTTGGGTCCAAACTTTTCTGTGAAAACTTCGTTGCAGATGGGTACTAGGTCGGGGTGCGCAACCCAGGAACCATCATAGCCATCATTGGCATCACGCTCCTTGTCTGCTCTGACTTTGCCGAGAGCCACCTTGTTAACTTCAGGATCCCGCCGGCTTGGGATGAAGGCAGCCATCCCACCGATAGCATGCGCTCCGCGCTTGTGACAAGCGCGGACCAGTGATTCTGTATAGGCTCGCATGAAGGGTACGTTCATAGTCACATGAACACGATCTGGCCAGAGGAAGTTTGGATCCGATCGGAATTTTTTGATGCAGCTGAACATGTAATCCCAGCGTCCAGCGTTCATGCCTGCCATGTGATCTTTCAGCACATACAGCATCTCTTCAATTTCGAAGGGAGCGAGGATGTGCTCGATCAGGATCGTGGCCTTGATGCTGCCGATTGGTTTGCCTACGTACTCTTGAGCCATCACGAAGACATCGTTCCAGAGCTTGGCTTCCTGATGATTCTCCAGCTTTGGCAGGTAGAGATAGATTCCAGAGTTGATCTTCTTGACCCGCTCGTGGTTGTGGAAGAAGTATAAGCCGAAGTCGACTAGTGAACCTGATGCGATCTCACCATCGATCAAGATGTGCTTCTCATTAAGATGCCAACCACGTGGACGTATGATCAGGGTAGAAACTTCATCGTTCAGTTTGTATTCCTTGCCAGCCGGATTGGTGAACTCTAGAGTACGGTCAATCGCTCGCTGCAGATTGATCTGTCCCTGAATCTGGTTGAACCAGTTGGGACTGTTGGCATCTTCCAGGTCTGCCATGAAGACTCGGGCTCCCGAGTTCATCGCGTTGATCATCATTTTGGCTTCGACAGGTCCAGTGATCTCACAACGTCGATCTTGCAGGTCGTCTGGTAGTGGCGCGACTTTCCAGTCACCTTCACGAACGGATCGAGTCTCTTCCGAATAGCTGGGTTTTTGTCCATTGAAGAGCGCCTGCTGTACTTCTGCACGACGCATCAGCAATTCCTGGCGACGTCCGTTGAATTGTCGATGCAGCTGAACAATAAATTTTTGGGCCTCTTCAGAGAGGATTTCGGCAAAACCCTCGTGCATAGGGCCTTGGATCTGAATTCCATCAGGCATGGTTCTCCAATGGTGTCAAGGTTCTTCAATTAGACAAGTGGCTAGACCACTTTGCCACTTATTAGTCAAAAATCTTACCATTTTACCAATAAATGAAATAGATTCCAGCCAAAGTTTGTTGCTGAAGGGGAAGAGTTGAATTTTAGGCATCATTCTTTCAGAAGCTTTAACTTTAGGGAGATTGACCATTCCTTGGCTCAATCTCCGCATTGCCAGAATATTCCGGATTGCAAGCGCCTGCTGGGCAGGATAGTCTCAATTCGGAGTAACAGAGAAAATACTGCGAGACGAGGATTGCATGAGACGCACGATCTTAGTGTCGTTGCTCGTGGTCCTGTCTGCGCCGGTATTTGCTCAGGATGAGCTACATCTTCGGAGAACTAATTCCCTCATTCAGCAAGTGATTCGCGGAGAACGAGGAGAGTATCCCCTTTCGGAGTACCGCCCACAGGAAGTGCAGCGCAGTGGAGAGATGGTCAATCAGTTGACCCAGGACCCTTTCGAGTACCGACGTA
>NYTS01000084.1 GCA_002683655.1 Deltaproteobacteria bacterium | reverse complement strand
TTTGCAGATTGAAAAGGAGGCTCGTCAGCACGCACCCTACCAGCATCAGCAGACAGAACTGTTTGAAGATTCTTCATATTCTAAGGCTCTAGGTGAGCTTCGCAGTAAAGCTCTTGCTCAACAATCTCAACAAAACACAAAGACCTCTGAAGACTTCGAACAAGAGGAGTGGGAGTGGGAGCAGGAAAATCATTGAAAACACCTCAAAAGTTTGTAGGTTACTTTCGGGCCTGGAGTTCCACGTTACTCACGCTCTTCTTGCTGATAAGTGCAGGAGGAGTCTGGTGGTGGCAACAGCATTCCAAAGATGAAGAGCATGATCTTTCACGAATTGGTAACGGACGACCAGTTGTAGTCCAGGTGCATGATCCAACATGTGTTGTTTGTCGCCAACTCCAACGCACAGTTGCCAGTTTGGAGGAGGAGTTTCGGGCCGACTTGGATTTTTTGATTGCGGATCTGAGTCATCCAGAGGGGCAGGCTTTTGCGAATCAGCAGCAAGTTGGGAGAATTACGCTGGTCTTCTTCGCGCAGGATGGGCAACGCTTGGGGGCTCTGGAGGGTCTACAGGAACCAGATTTTTTACGAAAGTTGTTCGATGAACTGCGCCCTTCAAATTAGATCGAACAACAATGTCATGGCGATGGAAGGAGGAATGACAAGGAGAGAATATCCAACCCAGCGCAGGATAGGCTGAGATAGCCGAGAGAATAGAAAGCCTAGGATCATTGGCAGAATTACCAGCAGCAGAATGATCCGCAGCATTTTTAACAGAGAGATTGGGTTAGCAGAGATTGGATCTCCTGATCCAGTTGCTCTGCACAGAAGGGTTTGGTCAGGGTGCTTTGGATTCCCATCGCTAGTGCCTGTGTCGCAAATTTTTCGGTAGGAACACCAGAGACAAGTAAGACGGGAATCTTAGCTAGGACAGGTTCCTGCTTCATTGATTGGAAGAGGCTGATGCCGTCCATTTCTGGCATATGATAGTCAGTGATGACTAGATCAACGGGTTGGGATCGCAATAATTTCAGCGCTTCCACGCCATCAGCGGCCGTGCAGAGGTTTTGATAGCCAAGCTGATGCAGCATTCTTTCAAGAATGGTCCGGATGAACTTGTAGTCATCCACTAGGAGTATAGAGGCATCGTAGTGCATACGGTGCTTAGAAGACGGGTGCTGCTGGAGCAACACCCGGTGGAGAGATTAAACGAACTTGAAGATGGCTCCGAGTTCTTCTTGGATCTGGCGGGTAGCATCCCAGTGATCCTTGCCCTTTTGCAGGAAGGCCTCCTTGGTACTCTTGCCCATCTCTTCCTCGAAGACTTTGCGGAAGCTCTTCGAAGCGAGGAAATCTGTCTGAATCACGTAGCGTACACCTGCTTCGTAAAGCTCCAGTGCTTCATCGTGAGAGGAAGTAGTTGCGATAAATGGTGTGTCCGGAGCATGCTCAGCCAAGTAAGCCGCAATGCCCAACTCCATTTCCTGTCCCTCAACAAGGCAGGAGACGACAACTTTCGCTTTCTCAAAAGCAAACTGCTTCCAGACATCTGGATCTTCCATATCTGCATAGAGTGGAACAATATTTGACCCCTCTTTTTTTCGGAAGAACTCCGTGATCTCTGGATCCAAGTCCATCATCAGAACCTTCTCGCCTTTCTCTGCGTAGTGCCCTGCAATCTCAGCAGCTAACTCATTGTAAGAGAGAACCACTACATGATTTTCAAGTGCAAAATCTCCTTCCAGTTCGTAGTTGGAGCTTCGCTTGTCAATGAAGCGCAATGAGCCGCGCAGCATGTTGTAGAGAGTACCTAGGTAGAGATGACTGATCGCTGCAAAGAACATTGAGAACAGAACTGTCAAGGTAACTAGCGCGAAGACATAGTCACTGAACAAACCAGTTTCACGACAGATCAATGCAATAATCAAGGAGAATTCCGAGCAGTGATTGATTGTACCGCCCAGTAAAAACGCGGGACGTCCCTTAAGACGAGTGGCCCAACCTGTAATCAACATGGCAACTGGTTTGATAACCAATACGATGACCGCAAGCACGACCGCCAAGCCGAAGGCACTACCCATTGCTCCAGGTTCCAGTGTGACCATACGGAAACCCAAGGTAAGGAAGAAGAGAATCACCCCAAAGGTTTTCAGTGGATTGACCTTATCCTCAATTTCCAGTTTCTGCGGAATGATTCCGAGGAAGACACCGGCGAAGAACGCACCACCTTCCTGGGAGAAGCCCATAGTATCACACACAGCTGCTACCCCCATACAGTAGCCCAGCGCGGTGACAAACATCAGTTCCGGTGACTCACTGAGGAATTTGAAAACTTTCTCCAGAACGTAGCGGGATAGCGAAGATAAGACTGCCATCAGAACTAGCATCTTGATGAACGCCATCCCCATGCCTGTAATACCACCAGCATCACGCATCTGGCCTTCCAGCAGGACGATCGCAACCACAGCTACCAAGTCCTGCAGCAGCATGATTCCACCGGCCAACTGACCGTGCAGCGATCCTTCTGAGCCAGAGTAGCTTAGGGCACTCTGGGCCACCAGAGTTGATGAGAGGGAGAGGCAAATAGCAACGAAGAAGAGACCTTCGGTACCAATACCATCGATGATGCCCCCAGCCAATAATAGCATCACGACCATCACAACTACCAACTGGCCGATACCGTTGTAGAGTACCAATTTGCTGCGGTTCGTGATCTCTCGCAGGTTGACACTCATTCCCGCCATGAAGAGTAGTAGAACGATACCAATTTCAGCAAAGCCTTCGATCAGAGGACCGTTGGCGATTGCCATTGCTGCTTCGTTACCAGCTACCAATCCACCCACAGCACCCGCCACTACAAAAGCGAGAAGAATTGGCTGATTGAAGCGAGTCAGGACCATCGAGATCAGCATTGCGCTACCAAGCAGCAAGCCAAGGGACATAATCAGGGCTCCACCACCTGCCGCGTAGACAGGCGTGGCCATCACGAAGAGTGTGATGAAGAGCACTCCCAAGGAAGTGCGTAATTTTTGCCAAAGATTCATAGTCATTCTCTCTGCTAGAGGGGTAGAAGAAATTAGACCAAACTGAAGATATTGCCCATGCCTTCTTGGATCTGCTTGGTTTGTTCGAAATGTTCCTTCCCAAGATTTCGGAAGGCGTCTTTCGGATCTTTAGCCATTTCCTGAGCAAAGATGTCTCGGAAGCTTTTCGAAGCCAGGTATTCAGTCTGGATTGCGTAGCGTACACCTGCCTCATACAACTCCAGTGCTTCTTCGTGTGAGCTAGTCGCTGCCAGGAAGGGCACATGGTCACTTTTCTCATGCAGGTAATGGCAAATGCCGATCTCAGCTTCTTGCCCCTCGTCCAGACAGGAAATGACAATGCGAGCTTTTTCGAAGGCGAAGTGCTCCCAAACATCAGGATCCTGCATGTCTGCGTACTTGGCTACAATATTGGAGTTAGAGTGGTTTTTCTTGAAGTAGTCGGTAATGTCCGGATCAAGATCCAGTAGCAGAACCTTCTGATTATTTTGACTGTAGAAGTCAGCAATCTCCATCGAGAGTTCATTGAAGGAGAGAATGACAACATGGTCTTCCATCTCCAATTCTTCATGTTCCTCTTCTTCTTCCATACTTCGCTTATCCATGAAGAGTAAGCGACTACGGGCGGCCTGATACATTGGATCCAAGAATTGGTGTCCAAGTGAGGAGAGGAAGAAGGTCAGCAATACTACTAGTGTGACAATGATAAACAGTTCATCATTGAAAATACCGAACTGTCGACAAAGGACAGCAAGCATCAAGGAAAATTCGGAGCTTTGATTAATAATAGCTCCAATCATGAACGCTGCTCTTCCTTTCATTTTCGAAACATAACCCAGGAACAGCATCAGTGGAATCGTCAGGATCACCAGATATAGGGTCAACACAACACCAGTGGAGAGCCCGCTAACGATGGCTGCACCGTCAAGAAAAGGCAGGTCAAAGCCGAGGGCGATGAAGAACAGAATAACCCCGAATGCCTTTAAAGGTTCCACCTTGTCCTCAATCTCGTGGCGGTAGGGTAGCGCTGCCAGTGTGGCTCCAGCGAAGAAGGCGCCGATTCCAGAAGAGAAGCTAACAACCTCACAAAGTCCACCAACCCCCATGCCGTAGCCGAGGGCTCCAATAAAGAGCAATTCTGAAGAGCGAGCCAAGTACTTGAACATCGCATTGAGGACGTACTTGGTGAAGAAGTACAGAATGACAATTAGGATCGCCATCTTTAAGAAAATCATGGCAACTTCAAGGCCCAAGGAACCCCCACCTTCACGGCTCGGATCTAGGCTCAGCAGAATTGCCAAGGCGACAACTGCTACAACATCCTGGAGCACCATCAGTCCTAACGCGATTTGGCCATGCAGAGTTTCCATCTGCCCTGTTTTCTTCAACGTTCCAATTACGAGAATGGTCGAAGAGAGAGTCAAACAGAGGCCAAAGTAGATGAGAGTGGCAAACCAACCATCACCGAAGGTGTCCGCACCAATCCCAATATAAGCGACACCCAGTCCCATACTGACGATTAGTAGAAGGGAGATCTGGCCAGCACCATTGATCAGTACCAATTGCCAACGCTTGATCATGCCTTTGATGTCAACCTCCATTCCAGCCATGAAGAGCAGCAGGATGATCCCAATATCGATGAAGGCACTCATCAGTTCCCTGGAGATCAATTCATCTCCAGCACCAATAGATTTGGCATAAAATCCACCGATGGCACCTACACCAATGAAGGCGAGTAGGCTTGACTGCTTGACATAGCTCAGCAGAATGGCGAGTACGGTTGCTCCCAAGAGCATCATTCCTAGAGGTACTACCAGGCTGCCCGGCCCGGAGCTTTCTCCACTGCCAGCAGCCCAGGTGACTGCCGGTAAGGCAATCATCACAAGGGCAGCCAGGGTCCGCGTGAATCCTCTTTCCAGCATGCGAATCTCCAGCGAAAGGTTGAGGGTTTATAAAATTCTACAACGGGCCACACTATACTGATAAGTTTCTGGTCCATTCAAGTTTTCTTGCAAATAAATCAATAATTTTTTCTGACAACACTCTGATGATGACAAACAGTAAGATAGAAACATCCCGAAATATACTCAATTCAGCACGGGGTTTTCTTAGAATTGAGCAGGATGGACTGAGAGCTCTGGAAGCCCAGTTGGATGAGCATTTTGTTACAGCAGTGGAGTGGTTGCTGGCCTGTCGAGGGAAGGTCGTCGTCACCGGTATGGGCAAAAGTGGACATATCGGAAGGAAGTTGTCTGCTACCTTATCAAGTACAGGAACGCCTTCTCTGTTCTTACACCCTGGTGAGGGAGTTCATGGAGATCTGGGGGTAGTTGCTCGTCAAGATGTGGTAATTCTGCTGAGCAACAGCGGCACGACCGAGGAGATGCTTCAGCTACTTCCTTCCTTGCGGTCGATTGGTTGTCAAACAGTTTCAATCACTCGCGATCCGAGCTCACCATTGGCAACGCAGGCGGCTTTGCACATCAGCTGTCAGGTACCGAAAGAGGCTTGCCCCTTGTTCCTGACCCCAACTACTAGCACAACGGCGCTGCTGGCCCTAGGAGATGCCCTTGCGCTGTGTGTGATGGAGCGGAGGTGATTCACACCAGAACAATTCGCACTCTATCACCCACAGGGTGCGCTAGGTCGTCGTCTACTGACTCGAGTAGAGGACGTCATGCTTCCCAAGGATCGTCTACCTTTGGCGGCTCCAGATCTCTCCTTACGTCAGGGAGTGGTTGAATTGGCCCACAAGCGTTTGGGGTTATTGATCATTGTTGATGAAGACCACAATTTGTTGGGAGTCTTCAGCAATGGAGACCTCTCGCGATTACTGGAAGATCCGACACACGATCCAAATGTAGATTGGCCCCGGCCTATTGCTGACTGGATGCGCACAGATCCTCTGACAGTTGATCACGATAGCATGGCCTTGGCCGCCAAGGAGTTGATGCAGAAAAACTCAGTTTTGACGCTAGTGGTCACCGATTTGGACAACCGTGTTTGTGGTGCTTTACAACTCTACGATATTCTCCGTGTGGGCATCTGATTCTCTTGCTTTCGATTAGACAGATTGTGGAGCTTAATGTTAGCATGAAGTCCTAAATTTTTCTAGCCTACCAATCTGTCTTTATAAAGGAGTTTGTCATGTCCCAGGCCGTGGTAGCGATTGCTGGTGCTACCGGCTTCGTCGGAACCGCAATCCGCAATAGTCTGCTTGAACAGTTCACTGTTCGAGGATTGACGCGATCCGCCTATAAACTCTCTCATCCTGATCCGAATGATCCTGTGCAGTGGGTTCATTGCAATGCTTACTCGGCTTCCTCTGTCGAGCAGGCCCTGCAGGGCACGGATTACCTGATCTACTTGATTCACTCGATGGTACCCTCTTCTCGGCTGACTCAGGCATCCTTTCAGGACTTGGATCTGCTCTTAGCAGACAACTTTGCTCAGGGAGCCAAAGCTGCTGGACTGAAACAGATTCTCTATGTCGGGGGGTTGATGCCAGATGATGAGCGTGAAGAGGCATCACAGCATCTTTCCAGTCGCTATGAAGTCGAGCAGGTTTTGCAGGCGTCTGGATTACCAGTCACTGCATTGCGCTGTGGAGTGATCGTTGGGCCCGGAGGTTCTTCTTTGCGAATTCTGATCAATCTTGTTCGCAGATTACCCATAATGGGATTGCCAACCTGGACCTGGTCCCAAACCCAGCCAGTTGCGATTCAGGATGTGTTGAAGGCGGTCAAACTGTGTTTGGGGGAGCCAGGAGAGTACTCAGGGTCCTTCGATATTGGTGGCCCTGACTTGATGACCTACAAAGACATGATGCAGATCACTGCTGAAGAGATGGGAAAAAATCCTTGGATGTTCCCATTTCCCTTTGTGACTTTGGGGATCTCTAAGCGCTGGGTCTCTACTATCAGCAACAGTTCACAGGCGCTGGTCAGCCCACTAGTCGATAGTCTGCGCCATGATCTGCGAGCCAAATCGAATCAATTACAGGATCAGCTCGTCAGTTCTGCGGTAACATTTCGGGAATCGGTGGCCGCGTCAATGGACGAGCATGGCTTTCCGCTACAAAATCCACGTCAGGAATTGAAGCGAGAGGATCAGCAGATGATCCGTGAGCAGCGTCGAGTGCGCTCCGTTCAGCGACTGCCGTTACCTCCGGGTAAAGATGCCCGTTGGGCTTTGGAGGAATATGTACGCTGGCTGCCTCAATTTCTTAAGCCGTTTCTACGCTGTGATGTTTTGGAGGATAGAAGGGTGCTCTTCTGTTTGCGGTTTCTCTCAACTCCACTACTGGATTTGCATTTGCGTCAAGGTGGTGATGAGCATCGTACAGTGCTTGACATCATTGGAGGATTGCTTGCTGACACTCGAGAAAGTCCGGAAGGACGTCTAGAGTTTGTAGAGGTGTTTGATGGCAAGTATGTTATTGCCGCGATTCACGACTTTTGCCCAAGCCTGCCGTGGTACATCTACAACACAACACAAGCGGTCGTTCATCTGTTTGTGATGAGTGCTTTTGAGCGACATCTGGCGAGAATGTGTGAAGCTTCACTAGTTGTTGATACCAACGCTGAGCGATCTGCAGAGTGATGATCTGTCTTTTTTTCAGACAGGAGTTATTTCTTTTTCCTGCAAGGCTGAAAGAACAGCCTGTCCCATCACTGTATCTGCCAGGGATCGAGTCAAATCTCCAAGTCGATCCATTTCTGATTTAAGTACTTGAGGATCTTGTCCTTCCATCCGCTGGCGTACAACCTCCATTTGCTGGCGAATTGCAGCGCAGTCTGTCTGAGCCAGTGCTTTTTCCGCAATAGTCCAGTGCATCTCGATACCCTGTAGAACCCGCTCTGCAGTTTGGCGAAATTCGATCAACTGACGGGCAGTAAAGTCCTCAACCGCATGGTCATAAGATGCTTCCAGTAAGTCATCGATCTCTTGCTGGGTGAGCCCATGGAAAGGAATCACTTCAATAGAGGCATCAGTCTGGCTACGTTTTTCCAGGGCAGAAACGGTTAGAATCCCGTTGGCGTCTACCCGGAAAGTTACTTCAACCAAAGGTAAACCTGCTTTCATTGCAGGAATGCCTCTCAATTTGAAGCGCCCGAGACAACGACAATCATGAACTAGCTCTCGTTCACCCTGGTAGATGTTGATCTCAATGGCAGTCTGGTTGTCAACGTGGGTCGTGTAGAGTTCCTTGGCCTCCGTTGGCACGGTGGTGTTAGCCGTGATCAATTTGCTGAAGGTCCCTCCAACCGTTTCGATGCCCAACGCCAGAGGGATCACATCCAGCAGCAGGAAGTCTCTTCTCCCGCCTGCGAGTAAGTGCCCCTGAATTCCTGCTCCCAGTGCAACCACCTTGTAAGGGTCAATTGCCACTTGTGGGGCTCGGCCAAAAAACTGTTGCACTTGCCGACGTACTTCTGGGACGACTGTGGAACCACCGACCAAAACCACCTCATCTAGCCCTTCGACCTTCCATCCTGCCTGATCCAAAGCTTGCTGACAGCGTTGTAGTGTTCGTTGGATCACTGGTACCAAGAGTGGTTTAAGCTCAATCGTTGTGAATGAACCCTGATGAGACCAGGATTGGTCTTCAATTGAAATAGCATACTCTATTTCATTACTCTGGCTGAGGCTAATTTTGATTGTCTCCGCAGTTTGTCGTAAAATCTGGCGAGCCAAGGGAGAGTGAAGCTCTGCGTCAGTAAATTCCTGCAGAATCCGAAGCGTAAGTTCGCCAACGATAGCTTGGTCGAAATCGTCTCCTCCCAGACGAGTATCGCCATTGGTAGCAATCACTTTGAAGATTTTTCCGGTCAACTGGAGGAGTGAGATGTCAAAGGTGCCACCACCCAGATCATAGACGGCAATTTTCCCATCCTTACGCTCATCCAAGCCATAGGCAATCGCTGCCGCAGTAGGTTCGTTGAGAATCCGCACAGCTTCCAGTCCGGCAAGGCGAGCTGCATCTCTAGTAGCTTGTCGTTGAACATCGTCGAAGTAGGCTGGAACGGTGATTACCGCTTTCTGTAAATTCTCGCCAAGGATTGCTTCTGCTCGATACTTGACTGCCTTGAGAATCTCAGCAGAAATTTCCTGTGGTGTGAAAGCCTGTTCGTCTAGACAGACCAGAACTTGCCCGCGTTCACCAGATCGTAGTTGGTAGGAAAGTTGAGCCTGTTCTTCGACAGGAATTTCCTCAAGGCTACGCCCCATTAAGCGCTTGATCGAGTACAGTGTTTGCGTAGGATTTTGTAGACTCCTGATCAGCGCCTCTTGGCCCACAAGCCATTTTCCCTCACGCATCGTCAGTACAGAGGGAATGATCGGGGTCTGTCCAGGTTCAGTAATGACCTCCGGTCCTACCTGATCGAAGACGGTTGCGGCAAGACTGTTGGTCGTGCCGAGGTCAATGCCGATGATACGTTCTGTCATAGATCCGTTTCTGAGGATGTGGATGAACAGCGTTCCAGCAGTCGTAGTAGGTAACGCTCAGCATTCAGTTGTTGCTGGATTTGTTTGCAGGACGTGGTGTCCGGTGTATTTCCTTTCAGTTCTATCAGTTGCTGTTGATAGTTTTGTTGCAGGTCATTCAGGCGCTGCAGAAAATCTGCATGTTTCGTTGCCAGTGCTTGCTGATCTTTGGCTTCCAGCAATTCCTCTAGTTCTTCTTGCAACGCAAACATCTCCTGCAAAAATCCAGTCGGGAGGTCGCGCTCATGAGTGGGTGTCTTTGATTTCCAGACCCTCATGATGTACTGGGCGCGTGCTGTTGAGTCTTGTAAGGTCTGCCATGCCTGATTGAGCCGAGCAGATAAGCCCTCACTGAGTCGGTGCTCGGCAGCTGGTGCTGCCACAAAGAAATCAGGGTGCAACTCGGCAGCAAGCTCGTGGTAAATCTGTTCCAAAGATTTTACGTCCACATCATAGCGCGGTGGTAGACCGAAAACCGAAAAATAATCAGCCTGTAACCCGCTGGACTGTAGCTGCTGACAGGCACCACACCAGAGCGCACTCTGCAAAGATTTCTGACAGTGAGAACAAAATGGCATGAAGTAGATCAGGGAAGAACGCTAGTGTGGGTGAGGAGACTCATCGGCGAGTCTCCTTCAGATACAATCAGGCAGAAGCAGAAGATTCTGGGGAGGTCTCTTGTCGCTTTCGATAATCCTGAATAGCGGCCTTGATGGCATCTTCGGCCAGTACAGAACAGTGGATTTTGACGGGAGGTAGGGAAAGTTCTTCCACGATCTCGGTGTTCTGAATCGCTAGCGCTTCATCCAATGTTTTGCCTTTGACCCATTCAGTAGCCAGGCTAGAACTGGCAATTGCAGAACCGCAGCCGAAGGTCTTGAATTTCGCATCGACAATCTTTTCGTTTTCCACCTTGATCTGCAGTTTCATCACATCTCCACACTCAGGTGCTCCGACTAGCCCAGTACCAACCTGGTCATCGCTCTTCGTGAAACTACCTACGTTGCGTGGATCATTGTAGTGGTCAATTACTTTTTCACTGTATGCCATCTTGCGTCTCCTTGTTAAGTGGGAATGCTAGTTCAGAAAATTTATAGGTTCGTTGTCTATTTTGATCAGTGTGATGTCCAGTTGACAGTCGAGAGGTCAATACCTTCCTGGACCATTTCGTAAAGTGGGGACATGTCTCGTAGCCGCTTGACAGCAAAGATCATTTTGTCTGCTGTGTAGTCGATTTCTTCTTCGGTGGTGAAGCGGCCTACCCCAAAGCGAATGGAAGAGTGTGCTAGGTCATCTCCCACACCAAGCGCTCTGAGCACATAGGAAGGTTCAAGGCTAGCGGAGGTACAGGCTGAGCCGGAAGAAACTGCAATATCGCTGATTCCCATGATTAGGCTCTCACCCTCAACGTAGCCAAAACTGACGTTGAGATTGTTGGGCAGTCGCTGGGCTGGGTGGCCATTGAGTTTGATGTGATCCAGCTCGGCTTGCAGTCGCTGATGCAGGCGCTCACGCAGGGCGATCTGTCGTTCTGCCTCAGATTCCATTTCATCGCGGCAGAGTTCGAGTGCTTTGGCAAAACCAACAATGCCGGGTACGTTCAGAGTGCCGGAGCGCATCCCACGCTCGTGTCCACCACCGAACATGATTGGAGACAGGCGCACTCGTGGTCTTTTGCGACGAACATAGAGTGCACCTACACCCTTAGGGCCGTACATCTTATGGGCAGTGAAGGAAAGCAGGTCGATATTCATCTGCTCGACGTCTAATGGAATTTTCCCAACCGCCTGGGTAGCATCTGTGTGGAAGAGTACTCCATGTTTTCGAGTGATCTTGCCAATTTCTTCCAGAGGATTGAGCGTGCCGATTTCATTATTGCCAGCCATCAAAGACACCAGAATCGTATCGGGACGAATTGACTTTTCTAGTTGTTCCAAAGAAATACAGCCATCATCATCGACATCCAGAAAGGTTACATCATAACCACGCTGTTCTAACGCTTGGCAGGGGTCAATCACGGCCTTGTGTTCAATAGGACTGGTGATGATGTGTCGGCCTTTCTCCTTGTAGAAATCTGCTACACCTAGAATAGCCAGATTGTTGGACTCTGTCGCACCACTGGTAAAAACAATCTCTCGTCCGCCACCTCCAATAGTTTCACCAAGCAGATCACGCGCTTTCTCTACTGCTTGCTCAGCTTCCCAGCCGAATTGATGATTCCGGCTCGCTGCGTTGCCATACGTTTGAGTGAAATATGGTATCATGACTTCCACTACACGTGGATCAGTAGGAGCCGTAGCATTGTAATCAAGATAGATGGGGAATTTCATGAGTCCTTATTATTATCAAACAGGTTGCAATTGATGATGCTGGATCAAGTTTTCCAAGGTGACTGACTCCATAAACTCATACAGGCGACCATGCAGTGCTTGCAAGGGGGCCTGGGTTGGACAGGTGGCAGAGACTCGACATTCTGAGGCTTCGTGGGCACACTCGACAAAGTTGAAGGGGCCATCAATAACCCTAACAATTTCTGCGAGGGAAATTTGGTCGGCTTGACGCTGTAGCACGTAGCCGCCTTGTACTCCACGTGTACTTTCTACCAATTGTGATGCTGCTAATTGCTTCAATATATTAGCAATCATTGGTTGCGGTAGGTGATAGTGAGAGGACACCTCTTGAGCGCTAATCGGTCCAGAGGCCTCTTTTAGGTGGCTTAGCAGAATGATGGCGTAATCTACTTTCTTCGAGAGTCGAAGCATGGGGTATCCAAAAAATTAGTTTCTTCTAAATTAGCACTGGCTTGGTACGCTTTTCAAGTAAGAATTCGTATTGATCTAGTACGAATTGCTGGAAAAGCTCACCTGGCAGCCGAATGTTTCACGTGGAACACTAGGCTAAATGAAGGAAAACCAGTGAGATGTTTCACGTGAAACATCTCCTCGATGTTCAGTATATTTTTTTGAACATAGTGGTCGGAAATCAGGAAGTAGCGATCTTGGCTGCACCAGCATAGTCAGCAAAATGAGCCCGAAACTGCATTTGATGTAGTTGTTCGTAGCGTCCACCTAGAGCAAGTAATTCATCGTGAGAGCCCATTTCAATGATCTGACCTTTCTCCATCACGCAAATACGATGGGCATGTCGGATAGTTGAGAGGCGATGAGCAATCACGATTGTGGTACGATTCTGCATCAGGCGTTCGATAGCCTGCTGGACCTCAATTTCCGATTCAGAATCCAAAGCCGAAGTAGCCTCATCAAGAATTAGAATAGGAGCGTCCTTGACCAAGGCACGGGCAATCGAGAGACGCTGGCGCTGTCCTCCGGACAGCTTGACACCTTTTTCTCCGATCATTGTGTCGTAGCCGTGGGGTTGTTGGAGGATGAACTGGTGAGCGTTGGCAGCCATAGCTGCATCGATCATCCGATCTTGGGAACACTCAGGGTGACCATAGGTGATATTGTTGGCAATGCTGTCGTTGAATAGAATCGTTTCTTGGGTCACTACTGCGATTTGGGAGCGTAGGCTGTGCAAATCCAGTTCTCGCAGATCATGGCCGTCGATACGAATGGTGCCTTCATCAATGTCATGGAAACGTGGCAGTAGATTGACCATTGTGGTTTTGCCAGAACCACTGCTGCCAACCAGGGCAACAACTTCTCCACGGTCAACGTATAAATTAATGTTTTGCAGTGTTGGCTCTTCGGCCAGTGGGTACTGAAAGCGGTCGATTTTCAGATCGATGCCTTTTTCAAAGCGCTGCAACTTGACGGCGTTGGGAGGAGAGACAATCTCTGCTTCAGTGTCCATAATTTCAAAAATGCGCCTGATCGAGGCAGCACCCTCTTGGAGTCGCAAATTGAAACCATTTAATTTTTTGATCGGATCATTGAGCATGAAGAAACTGAGAATAAACGAAGTGAAGTCACCTGCTGTGATCTGTCCGTGAATGATCAGGTAACCACCGTGCGCAACGATAGTTGCTCCAGCGGCAGCTCCAATCACTTCGATGACGGGCGTGGAATAAGAGCTAATCAGAATGGATCGCATTTGGTTGTCATAGAGTCGCTCATTGGCTTTATCAAAACGCTGTGATTCGTATTTTTCCATCCCGAAGGCCTTGACAACACGAATCCCTGAGATTGTCTCCATCAACAGAGTACTTAAGTCACTGAAACTCAGTTGACGGTCATTGACGGCTTCGCTGTTACGCTTGCCAAATATTTGAATGAAGTAAAGCGCGATCGGGATGATGACCAGCGTGGTGAGTGACAATTCCCAGCTACGGTAGAGCATTAGACCGAGTAGTAAGAATATCTGTGGGAAATCACGAAAAGGTCCGGTCACTCCAACATGCAACGTATTCTGGAAGGTGTTGAGGTCATTGGTGAAGCGCGACATCAAGTCGCCAGTTTTGGAGCGAGAGTAGAAGGAAAAACTGAGTGTGAGTAGGTGATCGAAGAGATCCTGCCGCAGCCTGGTTAACAATTTTTGGATTAGGTGACCCAACCCGTAGTTGTTTCCAAAGTGGAAGGCACCCTTGAAGAAAAAGATCAGGATTAGGCCAAATCCCACTAGAAAAAATTGACTGAGTTCTGGTTTGTCACCGTAGGCCAGTGCATCAACAATATCCTTGGCGTAGTAGGCCGGGGCTGCAGAGAAAATGTTGTAGCCACCCATGCAGATGATGCTGAAAAGAACCCATCCCTTGAAGGGAGAGATCAGACGCCACAAGCGAAGATAGATGTTTTTGTGTGAGGGGTTCCAGGAACTCATGCAGCTTTATTTAAAGATTTAGGGAATTTCCCAGGTAGTGCCGTCCTTGCTGTCCTGTAGCTCAATTCCTAGTTCCTGGAGTCGTTGGCGAATCAGATCTGCTCGAGCAAATTCTTTCTGCTGACGGAAGTCATGACGTAGCTCCAGAAGTAAATTGATGGTCTGCTCAAGCAATTCTGGACTGTGAGTGATTGACTCAGTCTCTGGGAGCAGTCCCAAGACATCCCCAGCTAATTGTTGGAACAGGTTCAGCGCATCAGCGAACACTTCTGTTGCAGTATTTTCTTGCTGAAGCAGGCGGTGGACTTCATGGATCAATTCGAAGAGTATGGCAAGGGCTTGTGGTGTGGAGAAGTCATCGTCCATTGCCTCACAGAATCGCTCGCGGTACTGCTGAAGATGCTGGCCAGGGGCAGAAAAATCTGTGGGAACCTTGCGCTGTAGGGCCCTAACGGTTTGTTGCAGGCGCTGTAGGGAGGTCTCTGCGCCTTGCAGGGCAGAATCACTGAAGTCCAGCACAGAACCATAGTGTCCAGCAACAATGAAGTAGCGGACCACCAATGGATTATTTGTCTGAAACGCGTCTTCCAGTGTAATGAAATTTCCTAGAGATTTGGCCATCTTCTGCCCGTTGATCGTCAGGAGGTTGGCATGCAGCCAGTAGCGTGCGTAGTCATGGCCAAGTGCTCTTGCCTGGGCTAGCTCACATTCATGATGGGGAAACTTGAGATCCATGCCTCCACCATGAATGTCAAAGGCATTGCCCAAGTAGCGCGTGCTCATCGCAACACATTCTGTATGCCATCCAGGAAATCCTTCTTGGCCCAGACAGTCTCGCCAACGCATCAGATGATCAGGTTCCGCATGCTTCCAGAGCGCAAAGTCCCGAGGATCTTTTTTCTCATTACGCACAGCCACCCGAGTACCACCCAGCATATCTTCTCCCTTGCGACCGGAGAGAATACCATATTCAGAGTCCTGAGAAACGTCAAAGTAGATCGACCCATTCCGTTCGTAGGCTTTCCCCTGAGCAAGTAGTGTTTCGATCAACTGTAGTTGCTCCGGAATATGCCCTGTTGCCCGCGGTGAGATATCAGGTCTCTGAACCTGCAAACGGTCCATCATCGCAAAGTGCCGACAGGTGTAGTGCTCTACAATCGCCATCGGCTGACGGTTAATTTCCTGGGCTTTTTGCAGCACCTTGTCAGCACCATCGTCTTCATCTCCAACTAGATGACCTACATCCGTGATATTTTGGATGTAGGTTACCGTGTAGCCACAAAACCGTAGGTAGCGTACGATCACATCGAAACTGACATAGGTCTTGGCATGGCCTAGGTGAGGATCACCATAAACTGTGGGACCGCAGACGTAGAGACCAACATGACCTGGCAGCACGGTTTCAAAGTCCTCTTTTTGTCTACTCAGACTGTTGGTTAGGCGAAGGGACATGGGCTTGTTGCTAAAGTTTGCTGCAGTCAAAAATTAGGTAGTTTACGACTGAGAACGGGAAGTTGTCAGGTTTTGTCGAAGGCAGGAATGGTACACGGCGACCAGAGGGCTGATTTAGTACATTGAATCCATTTGGGATAGAAGATCCAACTCCATCCAGATGCCATCGTAGATCGCTAAGCTTTGAATTTTTAGGAGGTGTGACCTCGATGATTGCAAGGCTAGTTTTAAGCTGCACTTCCGTATTTCTGCTATCGCTGTTCGCCTGCTTCCTGTGGCGAATGGTGATCTGGCAATCTCTCTTATCAATTCTGGCGGGGGAACTTCTAGAAATTAGACTTGCCTGGGCAGGAACTCTTGGGGGTGCGCATCCCATTCTTGTGTAGCATAGAGGTTAAAATTAGATTTTCCAGGCGTTCATCTGCCTGCAAAATTCGCAGGATTGCGCTAAGATCAGAGTAGCCCAGATGCTTTTGGAGAATGTGTTCGTAGAGTTGCTTGGTCTGTTCTGGTAACTCTTGACCACTTTGTGTCTCTGTGGCGACAATTTCCTGAGCAATCTGTGTCAGCAATTCAGGCTGTTCTTCGATCCGACGTCGGAAGGTGCCAAAAATTTCCTCTTTGAAAACATCAATCAGCAGCAAAGAAATCCGCTCCCCTGAATCGTTCTGATCCA